>NZ_JQNA01000002.1:939556-1252742 GCF_000745015.1 Burkholderia sp. 9120
ACCGGTATCGAGAATGCCGTAGAGCGTGACGCTGCTTTGCGCGTGCGCGGTGGTTGCCAGGCCGGCGCATAGCAGGGCTCCGAGCAAGTGTGCCAGCTTCATCTTCTGATTCATGAATCACCTTTCGTTTAAATAGGATGCCTGATAGCTGTGGGGGCTTGTTTTTTCGCTGCCACGGGGGTGAATATAGCTATGCTGGAAAGCGGTGCCGCTGTAAGACAGAATTTCACTTTGTGCGTTGGGTTTTTCATTAATTGATCATTGACCATGGGGTTTTGCCAGGTTTTGGTTTTGGGTTTTTTGCTTGGTTTGTTGGTCTTTTTTTTGGCCTTTCCTTGTGTTGGTAGTGGTCTATTAGCGATCCCCCTGTGCGGGGGGCACCTACTTTTCTTTGCCTGCCGCAAAGAAAAGTAGGCAAAAGAAAGCGGCTCACACCGCTAATTCTGAAGTGGGTTTCGTGGTCCACCACCGGGAGTGGCGCATCTGGAATCCGTGCTCTCGCACACTCCGCTTTCGTGACAAAGGCGTCATTCATCCCGCCTCGCGCAATGCGCTCGCCGGAACGGTCGGCATTGAACCGGACGCTTCGCTTTTGTGTGGTGGGAGTCGTCGGCTTCGCCTCGGCGAAGCGGCAAGAATGGACCGGCATGGCCCGAAAAGTACTACCGGCTTCGTGAACGACCGCGACGGCGCGCGTAGCGCCGCCGGAAGAATGACTGCTGTGTCACGAGGGCGGAATGTGCGAGAACACAGATTCCAGATGAGCCACTACCGCGGCTGCGCGGGAGACCCGCTTAGCAGGGGCCATGCTTGAACGACCGCCGCGGCGCGCGCAGCGCCGCCGGAAGAATGACGCCTTTGTCACCGGCGCGGAATGTGCGAGAACACGGATTCCAGATGAGCCACTAACGTGGCTGTGCGAGAAACCCGCTTAAGAGTTAGCGGTGTGAGCCGCTTTCTTTTGCCTACTTTTCTTTGCGGCAGGCAAAGAAAAGTAGGTGCCCCCCCGCACAGGGGGATCGCTAATAGATCACTACCAACACAAGGAAAGGCCAAAGCAGCAGAAACCAAACCCAGACCGCCGAGCAGGCCAAAAAGCCCCATCAAGCACCAACAGAAACCTGATACCCAAACCGACTAACAGTCTCAATCCGAACCTCAGGCACAACCCCAAGAATCTTCCTCCGAAGCCTGGACACAACAAGATTAACGCTAGAAGGATCAACATCATCCTTCTCCGGCCACGCATAGCGAATCAGCTGATCCCTGGCAACAGGCGCATTCACCTGCCGCAGCAGGCACTCCAGCAAAAGAAACTCCCGCCGCGTAACCGCCACCCTACGCCCCCCAAAAACAAGTTCCCGAGTTGCAGCATCGAGCGAAGGCACTTCAACAGAAGAACCCCCAGCGACAGACATAGAAGCCCCGGAAGCCGAGCCCCCACCAACACCGCCACCGCGTCCCACCCTCTGTAAAGCCTGCATCCGCTCATGCATTTCAATAAACGAATAAGGCTGACAGAAACACGCATCCGCACCAGCCCGCAAAATCTTCGTCCGATCCTGCGCAGAAGCACCCCCCAAAACAGCCACAATCGCCGCCCCGCTCCCCGCACCCGCAAACTCCGCCACATACTCAAGCAGCGCAGAATAAGCGCCCCCATCCAGCACCATCAAAACAATCGCGTCGAACGACTCCTGCCCCGCAAGAAAAACCCCATCCCGCAGATCGTCGGCGCGCTGCAAACTATGCGCACTCTCCTGCAGCGCCTTGAAAAGCCACGCCGCTTCCGGATGCGACGGCCCCACAAACAGGACGCGCATTCACCCCCCCGTCATGACAAGAAAAGCACGCAAGCTCATGCCAACGTCCTCGACCAGCATTCGATGGAAATCTTCGCGCCCGGCTCCGCATTGCCGATCTTCATCGTGAAGTCATGCACCCGCATCACCGCGGAAACAATGCTCAACCCAAGCCCCGATCCGGACAGATGCCGCGTACTCTCGCCACGATAAAATCGCTGCAACACCGCGTCGCGTTCATCGGCGGCGATGCCCGGACCGTTATCGATAATATCCACCTGCGGCCCCGCGGACGTCTGCCGAAGCTCCATCCGCACCACACCCCCTGCGGGCGTGAACTTGATTGCGTTGTCCACCAGATTGCTCAACGCTTCGAACAGCAACGCACGATCGCCATGAATCGCTTCAACCGGTTGCGCATGCACCGAAAGTTGAATCGCCCGGCTCTCCGCGAGCGGCTCGTAAAGCTCGCCGACTTCCTGGATCAACGTCTCCAGTTGCACTTCACCAAATCCGCCGCGCCGCTGCAAGGTGCCAATCTCGGAGATCCGCAACATCGCACGAAAGCGGTCGAGCAACGCGTCAGTCTCGGTGCGGGCGCGCTCCACCAGCGTCGACAATTCGGCGTCGTCGAGCGTTCCGGTGTGCTCCGCCGCGTGCGCGAGCAAGGTCCGCACATGCGCCAATGGCGTGCGCAGATCGTGCGCGATGCCATCGCAAGCGCCCTTCACTTCGTTCATCAGGCGCTCGACTTCGGCCAGCATATGGTTCACCAGATGCGCGAGCATATCCACTTCGTCGCGCCCGCCAATCGGCAAACGCTGCGCGAGATCGCCCTGCGCAATACGCTGCGTGACGCGGCGAATCGCCTTGAGCCGGCGCATTTGCCGCACGCTCAACGCCAGGCCGCCGGCCACGCCTGCAAGCAGACAGACAATCCCGCCGCTCACCAGCGCGTCGATCACCGCCTCGCGAATCCGCAGAATATGCGTGAGATCGCGCGCGATCACGAGCGTCGAACCGTCCTTGCGTCGCTCGGCCATCGCGCGCACAACCGGCGCCTGATCGTTACGCCCCATCGAGAGCGCCAGATCGAGCGTCTTGCCTTTACGCGTGGTGGGCAACTGCGTCGGATACACCAGTACGTCGCCGGCAATCAATTGACCGTCCGGAGCGAACAGGCCGTAGTAATTCGTGTGCATGCGCTCGTGCTCGATGCGCCGGTGGATCGCATCGGCGATACCGGTGTCCGGCAGCGAGTCGAAGTAGATCAGTTGCCAGTCCATCACCACATCGGTTTCGCGCTCCATATCGCCGGTCACGGCCCAGCCGATGAAGCCCAGTAACAGCATCACCGAAAATGAAAAAATGACCGCGTAAATGGAGAGCAGGCGAAAGGTGGTGGAATGCCAGCGCCGCCCGAGCGCAGATTGAGCGGGGAAGGTTGTGTCCATCAGGAAGATTGGTTCATGCGAGGATATAGCCCGAGCCGCGCACGGTCTGGATCATTTGCGTCACGCCAGGTGGGTCGATTTTTTTGCGCAGACGGCCCATATGCACATCGATCAGATTGGTGCCCGGATCGAAGTGATAGCCCCACACCGCCTCGAACAGCATGGTGCGCGTAATGGTCTGGCCGGCATGGCGCATCATGAATTCGAGCACGCGGTACTCGGTGGGCAGCAGCACGATCTCTTCGCCGTCGCGCTGTACCTTGCGTGAAATCAGATCGAGTTCGAGCGGGCCGACCCGTAGATGAGTCTCGAGTTGCGCGGCCGGCGTTTGACTGCGGCGCAGCAGCACTTCGAGGCGCGCGGTCATTTCTTCGGGATCGAACGGCTTGGTCAGGTAATCGTCGCCGCCGGCACGCAGACCGCGCACCCTTTCGTCGACGTCGCCCAGCGCGCTCAGCATCAGCACCGGCGTTTGAATGCCGATGCTGCGCATGGTGGTGAGAATCGTCAGACCGTCCACGCCGGGCAGCATGCGGTCGAGCGTGATCACGTCGTAGTCTTCGCTGATCGCGCGCGCCATGCCGTCGCGGCCGTTGGCCACCCAGTCCACGGTGAAGCCGCGGCTTTTCAACTCACCGACAATTTCATTCGCGGTAATTTCGTCATCTTCGATCGTGAGTACTCGCGACATGATCAATGCATGCGCCGCAGCCAGCTCTACCGATGCAAGCGGCGGGCGCGACCGGTTATCAGTAGGAGGACATGATGCCATATTCGGCTTGCGCATTCAGTGCACGGGCGTGCGCTTCGGCGGCTGCCGACGCTAGCCGCGAGTGCATCCCAGCAGGCTACGCGGGGTCGCATGGCGGATGAATATCCGCTTCATGAAGAAATATTTAAGTTTGGCCGCAAGAACGCCGAAGGCGCTTAAACGCGGTTGAAACCTGCCACGCGCCTCGATAAAACATATTTCATTTTGCCGACGCCGCTTCGGTATACCGCCTCCACTAGCCTACAGCCATCCCGCCGATCGTACTGGCGGTCCGACTCGATCCTTCTCGTGGATGGTAAAAAATGAAACTCGCAACGAAGACCCTGCTCGCCTCCCTGTTGCTGATCGGCAGCGCATCGGCCATGGCCGCGCCCGGACTCACGCAGCAGCAATGCAACGATTATCCGTTCACCCAGCTAAAAAGCGAAGTGACGCACAAGCAATTGATGAACGAGCTGGGCGAACTCGAAGCGGTAGGCTACAGCCCCAGCAACGACGACGACGACTATCCGAGCGACCTCGAAGCCGCCCAGCAGAAGCTGCAAGCCGAATATCGCGCGGACTGCATGCCGGCCGCGCCGCATGTGTCGGCCAGCGCAACGCAGTCGCCGGTTGGCACGGCGACGCCCGCAGCGGCGCAGGCGGTGGCGAATCAGCCGGCGGGCTGAGCGTCGCATGAGGCGACGCCGTGTGGTTCAACGCATGGAACGCCTGGCGAAAGGCCTGAAGCTACACGAGCATCACGAGCTACATGAGACGTTGCGAACTGGTTGAGCCCGCAACGTCTCCGTCAACGCCCGTTCGTGAACTGCGCGCGTTCGTTCTCACCCGAACGCGCGCGCTGCGCACGCCTTTCGGCGCGCTTGCGATGCAGCGCTGCCAGCCGCTTTTTGCCGTGCGTGAGCGACGCGATCGCATGGAACGCGACCGGCGCGAACACCAGCCCGAACACCGTGGCCGCCAGCACGCCGCCGAACACGCCGGTGCCGATCGACCGGCGGCTCTCCGCCCCCGCACCGCTCGACAACACCAGCGGCACGACACCGAGCAGAAACGCCGCCGACGTCATCACGATCGGCCGGAAGCGCGCGCCCGCGGCTTCGGTCACGGCCCGCGACAACGGCATGCCGCCCTGATACAGATCGCGCGCGAACTGCACGATCAGAATCGCGTTCTTCGCCGCCAGGCCGATCACGGTGATCATGCCGACCTTGAAGTACACGTCGTTGGGCATGCCGCGCAACAGCACCGCGCTGACCGCGCCGATCACGCCGAGCGGCACGACCATCAGCACCGCGAGCGGGATCGTCCAGCTTTCGTACAGCGCGGCAAGCGCCATGAACACCGCCATCAGCGACAGGCCGATCAGCATCGGCGTGAGCTTCGCGGCCGCGGTTTCCTCGCGCGCCGCGTCGACCCAGTCGTAGCTGACGCCGACCGGCAACGACCCGGCCAGCCGCTCCATCTCCGCCATTGCCGCGCCGGAGCTATAGCCGGGCGCCGCGTGGCCGCTCACGTCAAGTGACGGGTAGCCGTTATAACGCGTCAGCATCACCGGGCCGATGGTCCAGTGACGCGTTGCGATCGCCGACAACGGCACCATGCCGCCCGTCGTGTTCGGCACGGCGAGCGCGAGCAGATCGTCTTCGGTCATGCGGGTGGCGGCGTCGGCGGAAATCACCACGCGCCGCATCCGGCCGCCGGCTGGAAAGTCGTCGATATAGGTGGAGCCGAAGGTGCTGCCCAGCACGTCGGAGAGGCGTTCGAACTGCACGCCGAGCGCGTACGCTTTGGCCCGGTCGATGATGAGCTCGACGCGCGGCGCGTCGGGCAGATCTTCCGAATGCACCGAGGCCAGCATCGGACTCGCCTTGGCCTGCGCGAACAGTTGCTCGCGCGCGGCCTTCAGCGCGTCGAGCCCCACCCCACCGCGATCCTCGAGCCGGAACACGAAGCCGTCCGAATGGCCGATGCCCGGCACCGCGGGCGGCAATTGCGCTTCGACGTCGCCGTCCAGAATCTTGTCGAACTTTTCGTTGAGACGGTCGCGCAACACCAGCGCGTCGGTGTCGCGCTTGTCCCAGTCCTTGAGCTCGACGAAGCCCATGGCCACGTTCTGCCCACTGCCGGCAAAGCTCCAGCCGATCACACTGGTGACGTTCGCAATTGCCGGCTCGGCATGGAGAATCGCTTCCATACGCTTCACCACGGCCAACGTACGCTCCTGCGTGGCGCCCGCGGGCAATTGCACCATGACCTGCAACTGACCTTCGTCCTCGCTCGGTAAAAAGCCGCCGGGCATGTGCCAATACAGCGCGCCGCACACGCCGACCAGCACGACATACACGGCCAGCATCGGCCCGATCCGGCGCAGCATGCGCGCGGTCAGCCCGCGATAGCCGCTCGCGGCGCGATCGAAACCAGCGGTGAAACGGCTTGCCGCGCGCGCCGCGAAGCCGAGCAGGCCACGCCGCGCCTCGCGCTGGTGCACCGACTTCGTGTGTGCCTTCAGCAAGTTCGCGCACAACGCGGGCGTCAACGACAACGCCATGAACGACGACACCAGCATCGACGCGATCATCGCCACCGCGAACTGCCGGTAAATACCGCCGACGCCGCCCGGAAAGAACGCCATCGGCACGAACACCGCGGTCAGCACCGCGGTCACGCCGATAATCGCGCCGCCGATCTGCGACATCGCCTTGCGGGTCGCCTCGCGCGGCGGCAGGCCCTCTTCTTCCATCACGCGATGCACGCTCTCCACCACCACGATCGCATCGTCGACGAGAATGCCGATCGCGAGCACGAGGCCGAACATCGTGAAGACGTTGATCGACAGGCCGCACGCGTACATGGCGAGAAACGCGCCCATCAGCGTGACCGGAATCACCACGGTCGGCACCAGCGTGTAGCGCAGATCGCGCAGAAACAGCCACATCACGAAGAACACCAGCACCACGGCTTCCGCGAGCGTGACGAGCACTTCATGAATGGCGATCTGCACGAAGTGCGCGTTGTCGAACGGAATTTCGACGGCGACGCCGCTCGGCAAGCCCTTCGACAATTCCGCGAGCCGCGCGCGAATCGCATTCGAGGTTTCGAGCGCGTTACCGCGCGGTCCCAGTTGAATGCCGACCGTGGCCGATGCCCTGCCGTTCAGTCGCGAATAGAACGTGTAATTGTCGCGCCCGAGTTCGACCCGCGCGACGTCGCGCAAACGCACCGCCGAACCGTCGGGCCGCGCCTTGATGACGATCTGGCCGAATTCCTCAGGCGAGATCAGTTGCCCTTTGACGCTCACCGAGGCTGTTAGCTGCTGCCCCGGCACGAACGGCGCGTCACCGATCGCGCCCGCCGTGACGGTGGCGTTCTGCGCGCTGATCGCGGCGTTCACCTCGGTCGGGCCGATGCCGTACTCGCGCAGTTTCATCGGATCGACCCACACGCGCAACGCTTCGTCGGCGTCCCACAGTTCGGCCGCGCCCACGCCCGGCGCGCGCTTCAGTTCGCGCAACACGTAGCGGCTCAGATAGTCGCTCAATTGCACCGAGTCGCGCGTGCCGTCCGTGGACGTGAGCGCGACCAGCATCAGGAACGTATTGGCCGCCTTGAAGACGCTGATGCCCTGCTGCACGACCTGCTGCGGCAAACGCGGCTCGACCTGCTTGAGACGGTTCTGGATGTCGACCAGCGCCAGGTCCGGATTGGTGCCGGGTGAGAAGGTCGCGTCGATTTCGAGGTTGCCGAGGTTGTCGCTCGTGGTCTCGTAGTACAGCATGTTGTCCGCGCCATCGAGACTCTCCTCGATGATGCTGCCGACGTTCCCATCCACCACCTCGGTCGACGCGCCCGGATAGCTCGCGGAAATGACGATGCGCGGCGGCGCCAGACGCGGATACTGCGCCACCGGCAGTTGCGGAATCGCGAGCGCGCCTGCCACGACAATGGCAAGCGCGACGATCCACGCAAACACCGGACGGTCGATAAAGAAGAAAGGCACGCGTTAGTCCTTTCAGGGAGGCGTGATTGGCGTGACAGGCGCGAAAGCGGGCGCCTCGGCGAGGCGCGCCATATGCAGCACATCGGCCAGCACGCCATCGCGCAGCGCATAGCCACGCGAACGGCCTTCTTCGACAAAGCCGAACTTGCGATACAGCGCGATGGCCGGAGCGTTGTCCGCGTACACCGTGAGTTCGATGCGACGCAACCCGAGCGCGCCGTCGGCGCTGTCGACCAGCGCCCGCACCAGCGCCGTGCCGACGCCCCGCCCATGATACGCGTCGTGCACGCAGATCCCGAGCTCCGCGCCGTGCGCGCGCGCGCGCGGGTAGACACTCAGCCCGGCGTGGCCGACCAGTTGCCCGTCCAGCCATGCGCCGACCGTCACGCCCTTGCCGAGGCGCCGCTCGTGCCACGCGGTGATCTGCTCGACGCTGCGATAGCCGAGCTGCAATGTACCGCGCCGTACGCCGGGCTGGCTCATGATCGCGGTGAACGCTTCCATGTCGGACGGCTCGCAGGCTTTGATCGCGATGCGATTGTCGAGCGCCGTGGCGTCGCTCTGCAACGTGTCGTTTGTCATGGCTTCGCTCCGTTGCTGTGCGTGGCGTCCGCTTTCAAAGCAGACGCAGCCGGGCCGGACATCAGCGGCGCGGGTTCCTGAAAACGCGCCATGATGAGACTGTCGATCAACACGCCGCGCCGCAGAACCACACCACGCTGACGCGCTTCGATCTCGAAGCCGAACTTGTGATACAGCGCCAGCGCCGCACGGTTATCGGCAAACACGTTCAGTTCGAGACGGCGCAGGCCGAGCCAGTTGTCGGCAAGATCGAGCAGTTCGACCATCAGGCGGCGGCCGATACCGCGCCCATGCCACGCGTCGTGCACGCAGAGGCTGAACGAGCCGACATGTGCGCGGCGTCCTTTCATGGGCGACAGTTGCGCCGACCCAACCAGCGTGTCGCCGACCGTGGCCACCATGGCAATCGTAGTGGGATCGATTTTGCTGATCGACTCGCGCGTCTGCGCGAGCGACTCGAACGGTACGTGCGGGTTGCCGTCGACCACCGCCGGCAACTGCAGCAAGGCGTGGTATTGCTCCGCATCGGTGGGACGCAACGCGCGCAGCGTCAGTCCCTCGGGCAAGCTCTCAGAATCTGATTTTGTTTTTGAGTGTTGATCCATAGGCCTATAACGTCAATTCAAAGGACCTCACCAGAATGCCGGGCAGTTGCATGCCGCCCGTCGCGCGCTCGCCCCACGTCGAGTCGCTCAATAGCAGTTCGGCCTGCGCGCCGAGTTGTTCGAGTTCGCTGCCGAGCAGCCGGTACAGACTGTCGTCGAAACGCATGGCTTCGAGCGGTGCGACGATCTCGCCGTTTTCCACCCAGAAGGTCGCGAAACGCGTCATGCCGGTCAGGCGGCAATTCATCCGGTCCGAGAAATTCACGTACCAGAGATTGCCGATATAGAGGCCGGTGCCGAGTTTCGCCAGCACGTCTTCTTCCGGCAGGTCGCCCGCTTTCATGGACAGCGCGACCGGCGACTCGCTCGCCAACGCGCCGTTCGGCGTTAAACCGTATTCGCGCGCGCTGCGTGCGTTGGTCAAACGTTCGGCGCTATGGCCGGCTTCGATCAGCGGGACGCTGTCGCGCAGATAGCCGTCGTCGTTGAAGCTGGGCGTAATGCCGAGACTCAGATCTTCGCTGATCGAAACGCGCGGGTCGACTACGATTTCTCCCACATGCAGTTTGTACAGCTCGCTGCGCGAACTCGCCTGCGCGCGTGCGGAAAAACCGCTCCACGACGCGACGCCGAGCAATTCGGCGAGCGCGGCGGGTGCGATCCACGCGCGGTAACGGCCCGGCTCCAAAGCGCGCGGTGTGCGCGCAAGCACTTCGAGACGCGCGGCGGCCTGCTCCACCTTGCGGTTGAACACGGCGTCGCTCCAGTCGTCGCCGGCATAACTCGTTTTGATCGCGCGGCCGCTCGGGTCGTACAGCGACCAGCTAAAGTTGAAGTTGTCGACTTCGTACCAGCCGCGGCTGCCGCTCGTGGATGCGAAGCCGCGCACGATCGTGCCGCCCGCGTAAAAACCCACGAAATCGAGGCCTTCCGCCGCTTGCGCGACAGTGCGCAACAAGCCGTCCGGTTCCGGCAATTTGCCGGAGCGTTGCGTGGCGCGCGACCATTTCGAGGTATCGAACAGCAGATGCGGATCGTCTGCGGCATCGCGCAAGCCTTCGCGCAACGTGGCGAGCGCGGCGCTCACTTCGTCGAGATCCTGTTGCAGATCGCCGCACACGGTCAGCGTGGAATACGCCTGACGCGCGCCGTCGATCAGGCGCAAGGTCAGCTTGCCTTGCGACACGCTGCCGGTCTGCCGCACTTTGCCCGTGTTGAAGCGGATAAAGTCGGACTGTTCACCGGCAAACGAACTGAGCGTGGTTTCGCCGTCTTGCTGCAGGCGCTCGATCGCGTCCGCCAGCGACGTGAAATGCGACTGCCAGTCGACCGACGTCGTGGCGCGCGAAGCAATGAACTGGTTCATCAGGCGCCTCCGAACACGTCGATATCGCTAAACACGCAAGCCGGTGAGGCATGCCCCACGCGAATGATCTGCGCCGGTTCGCCTTTGCCGCACATCGACGTGCCATACACCTCGCGCGTGCCGGTATTGCCGACCGCGCTCAGACTGCGCCAGAAATTCGCCGAGATGCCGCGATAATTCGGCTGCTTGACCACCTGCGTGAGCTTGCCGTTCTCGATCAACTGGCCGAATTCGCAGCCGAACTGGAATTTGTTGCGATGGTCGTCGATCGACCAGGACGTGTTGGTGCGCATCAGAATGCCGTGTTCGATATTGCCGATCATCTGCTCCAGCGAACTCTCGCCGGGTTCGATGTTCAGGTTCGCCATACGGTCGATCGGCGGACGGTTCCAGTTCGACGCCCGCGAGTTCGCCACGCCGGACATGCGCGCGCGTTGCTGCGACAGCGCGCCGCCCAGCGGCCGTTCGAGTACGCCGTTGCGAATCAGGAACTGCTTGTCGGCAACGGTGCCGTCGTCGTCGAACGCATACGAGGCGGCTTCCTCACGCAACTCGGGGTCGAAGGTCACGTTCAGCAGTTCCGAGCCGTAGCGGTAAGAACCGAACATGTCCTGCTTGACGAAACTCCAGCCCGCGAAATTGCGTTCGTCGCCGAGAATGCGGTCGAGTTCGAGCGGATGACCGATCGACTCGTGAATCTGCAGCATCATCTGATCGGGCATTAGCAGCAGGTCACGTTTGCCCGACGGGCAGTTCGGCGCGGCCAGCAATTGCAGCGCTTCATTGGCGACGCGCACGCCGGACCCTTCGAAACCGAAGCGCGCGAGCACTTCAATGCCGCCCTGCCCGAGCGTGCCGTAATTGCCGCCGAGCGTGCGCACCTGCGTGTCGCCGTTCGCATGCGCGGCCACACTCAGTTGCGGCATCACGAAGCGGAATTGCTGGTCGATCCGCACGCCGTCGCCGGTCATGTAGAGCTGGTCGGTATGCGTGATCTGCACGCCCGCCACACGCTCGACGATCTTCGCGTCGAGATTGGCGCTCGCGCATTCGGCGGCCAGCATGTCGAGCCATTCGGCACGACTCGGCAACGCGCGTTGCGCATTCGGCGACACGTAGTGGCCGCTCGCGGTGGGACGCGCCACCTCGCGATGATCGATCAGCGACAACGCCGCGCTCGCCTCCGCGCGCGCGGTGGCGATATCGAGCGCCGCCTGCAGGCCCGCCGCCGTGAGATTCGCGGTGGCCGCATAGCCCGAACCCGCGCCCACCCACGCAATCAACATGGCGCCGCGATCGCGCACGGTGCGCAACGGCTGCGCAATGTCGTTGCGGATCTCGTGATCGTCGATCTGCTCGTCCACAATGCGCAGCGACCAGAACGCCGCGCGGCTTGTCAGCGTACGGGCGGCTTGCGCCCAACGTTCGTCAATCATTCACGTGTCTCGTAGATCTCGTGGAAAGCGATCAGGCGGTCGGCTCCGGCACGATCATGGATGAGGCCAGCAGCGACTGCGTGTAAGGATGCGACGGGGCATGCAGCACGTCGAGCGTGTCGCCCGCTTCGACAATGCGGCCCGACTTCATCACGATCACGCGGTGCGCCATGGCGCGCATCACCGCGAGATCGTGCGTAATGAACAAATAGCTAAGCTTGTACTTTTTCTGCAGATTTGTCAGTAGATTCAGCACCTGTTTCTGGATCGACACGTCGAGCGCGCTGGTCGGCTCGTCGAGCACCAGCAGTTCCGGCTCCACAGCCAGCGCGCGGGCAATCGCGATCCGCTGACGCTGGCCGCCGGAGAACTCGTGCGGATAGCGCAGCATCGCGTCCGCGGGCATGCCGACTTCTTCGAGCAAGCCGCCGATGCGCGCGCGCCGCGCTTTCGCGTCGAGTTCCGGACTATGCATGACCAGACCTTCGCCGATGATCTGCTCGACCGTCATACGCGGCGACAGCGAACCGAATGGGTCCTGAAACACGACCTGCATGCGCGCATAGAGCGCACGGCGCGCTTTCGCTGTTTTCAGCGAGGCGAGCGGCAAACCGTCGATATGAATCGCGCCGGCCGCCGGTCGCTGCAGACCGAGCACGGTTGCCGCGAGCGTCGACTTGCCGGAACCGGATTCACCCACAATGCCGAGCGTTTCACCGCGCCGCACGCTCAGATCGACGTCCTGCACCGCGCGGAACGTCGAGCGGCCGAACAGCGAACGCCAGCCTTTCGCAGACATGCTGTAGTCGACCGCGAGCCCCTGCACTTCAAGCAGGCGCGGTGCGCCCGGCTCGACCGGCTCGACCGCGCGCTGCGGTTCGCTGTCCAGCAGGCGCCGCGTGTACGGATGCTGCGGATGGGAGAACAGCGCTTCGGTCGTATTGGTTTCGACGAGTACGCCCTTTTCCATCACCGCGACACGCTGCGCGAAACGCTTCACCAGATTCAGATCGTGCGTAATCAACAGCACGGCCATGCCGCGTTCCGCCGCTTCCTGCTCCTGCAACGAAATCAACAGATCGACGATCTGCTGACGCACGGTGACGTCGAGCGCGGTGGTCGGTTCGTCGGCCAGCAGCAAACGCGGACGGCACGCGAGCGCCATGGCGATCATCGCGCGCTGACGCTGCCCACCGGACAGTTGGTGCGGAAAGCTGTCGATGCGCCGTTCCGGCTCGGGAATGCCCGTGCGGCGAAGCAATTCGATGCCGCGCTGACGCGCCGCATTGGGCCGCAAACCTTCGTGCAAACGCAGGCTCTCGGCAATCTGCTTGCCGATCGTGAAGAGCGGATTGAGCGCGGTCATCGGCTCCTGAAACACCATCGCCACATCGGCGCCGCGCAGACCGCGCATCTGCTGCTCGGTTTTCTGCAACAGGTCTTCACCGTCGAGCAGCATGCGGCCGCTCAGTTCGGCATGTTCGACCAGACGCAGAATCGACAACGCGGTGACGCTCTTGCCCGAACCCGATTCGCCGACCAGCGCGACACGCTCGCCGCGCGCGATCGAGAGACTGAGTTCATGCACGGCGATCTTGTCGCCGAACTTGACGGAAAAGCGGTCGATTTCCAGCAAGGGCCGGCCGTTTTGCACGTTACCGGGACTCTGTTTGGCGCTCATCGCGGACCTCCACCGAAAGCGGAACCACGCGAACGGGTATCGAGCGCGTTACGCAAAGCGTCGCCCATGAAGGTCAGCAGCAACAGCGTGATCACCAGCGCAGCAAACGCCGACACCGAGATCCACCATGCGTCGAGATTGTTCTTGCCCTCCTGCAGCAACTCGCCGAGGCTCGGCGTCGGCGGCGGCACGCCGAGACCCAGAAAGTCCAGACTGGTCAGCGACAGAATCGCCGCGCTCATGCGGAACGGCAGGAACGTGATGACCGGCGTCAGGCTGTTCGGCAACACGTGGCGCCACATGATCTGCCAGTTCGACAGCCCCATCGTGCGCGCCGCTTTGACGTAATCGAGCGAACGGTTGCGCAGGAATTCGGCGCGGACGTAGTCGGACAGCACGAGCCAGCCGAACATGGACAGCAGAATGAACAGCAGCCACAGCGTCGGTTCGAAAATCGACGCGAAGATGATCAGCAGATACAGGTCCGGCATCGAACTCCAGATTTCGATCAGGCGCTGGCCGATCAGATCGGTGCGCCCGCCGTAGAAGCCCTGCACCGCGCCCGTCAAAACGCCGATCGCCACGCCGGACACCGTCAGCGCCAGCGCCATCAGCACCGACAGACGGAAGCCGTACAGCAGCCGCGCCAGCACGTCGCGGCCGAACTGATCCGTGCCGAGCCAGTTCGACGAGGTCGGCGGTGCCGGATACGGATTCGCGGCGAAGTAGTCGATCGTGTCGTAGTTGAAGTGATTCGGCGGATAGATCGCGAAGTTACCGTTCGATTCGAGCCGCGAGCGGATATACGGATCGAGGTAGTTCGCCTTGGCCGGGAAATCGCCGCCAAACAACCTTTCCGAATAATCCTTCACGATCGGAAAGTAGTAATGGCCGTCGTAACGCACCATCAGCGGCCGGTCGTTGGACAGCACCTCGCCGAACAGACTGATGACGAACAGCGTCACGAAGATCACGAGGCTCCAGTAGCCGAGACGCTGCCGCTTGAAGCGCTGCCACGTACGCCGCCAAGGAGACGGTGACGCCGCGTGCGCCGCACCGGACATGTCAGCGGTCCAGGCGGTTGAATTGGATGCGGGGGTCGACGAGGACATAGCAGACGTCTGCGATAAGTTTGGTTACGAGGGCGATCAGCGTGAACAGGAACAGCGAACCGAGTACGACGGGGTAATCACGGCGGATCACCGAGTCGTACGACAGTTGGCCCATGCCATCGAGCGAGAACAACGTTTCGATCAGCAGATTGCCGTTCAGAAACGCACCGACGAAGGCCGCCGGCAAACCGGTCAGCAGCGGAATCGCGGCATTGCGCAGCACGTGTTTCCACAACACGTCGCGCTCCGGCGCGCCCTTGGCGCGCGCGGTCAATACGTATTGACGGCCGATTTCTTCGAGAAAGGTGTTCTTGGTCAGGATCGTGACGATCGCGAAGTTGCCGACCACTGAAGCCGTGACCGGCAGCACGATGTGCCACAGATAGTCGAGTACTTTGCCGAAGGTACTGAGGTCGCTGAAGTTATCCGACGTGAGGCCGCGCATCGGAAATACCTGCCAGAAGGTGCCGCCGCCGAACAGCATCAGCAGCAGCACGCCGAGCACGAAGCCGGGAATCGCGTAACCGGCAAGCACCAGCACGCTCGTCACCGTGTCGAAGCGCGAGCCGTTGCGAATCGCTTTCGAGATCCCCAACGGCACCGATATCAGATACGTGAGCATCACCGTCCACAACCCGAGCGTGATCGACACGGGCAGTTTGGAGCGGATCACGCCCCAGACGCTTTCGTGCTCGTAGTAGGACTGGCCGAGATCGAAAGTCGCGTAGTGCTTGAGCATCAGCAGATAACGTTCGAGCGGCGGCTTATCGAAGCCGAACTGCTTCTTGATCTGCTCGATCTGTTGCGGATCGACGCCCTGGCTGCCGTGATAACCGCCGCCCCCTGCCCCCGCCTCTCCGCCACGGCCAGTGCCGTGGCGGAGTTGCGTCATCACCTGTTCGACCGGCCCACCCGGCACGAACTGCGTGACGACAAAGGTCAGCGTGACGACGCCGAGCAGCGTCGGCACCATCAAAAGCAATCGTCTGAGAATGTAGGCAAGCATGCGGGTCCTCAGTGGGCCGTGGCCGCTGATGCAGCGGCGGCAGCGGTGGTGTTTGAAGCGGACTGGGTGGCCGGGGCTTTGACGTACCAGTAGTTGATCACCCAGTCTTCGTACTGGTACGACATCGGCACGGTCTTCGGAAAGCCGAGCGTGGTCTTGTAGCCGATTCGCGCGCCTGGCGAGTAGTACTCGGGCACCAGATAGAACGAATAGATCAGGACGCGATCCAGGGCCTTGGTCGCGGCTTCCAGATCGTCGAGGTTGTCGGCGGACAGCGCAGCGTGAATCAGCGAATCGACGGCTTTCGAACGAATGCCCGGATAGTTCTCGGAGCCGATTTCCGACGCGGCCGCGCTGCCGAAACGGCGCGTCAGTTCCGCGCCCGGAATCGTCACCGGCGGATAGATGAACGTGGTCATGTCGTACTCGAAGTTGTTGAGCCGCTTCTCGTACAACGCGCTGTCGATCTCACGCATATGCGCCTGAATGCCGAGCGTGCTGAGCGCCTGCATATACGGCAGGATCAGGCGGTCCATGCCGGGCTGGTCGTCCATCACCTCGATCACCATCGGCGTGCCGTTCTCGTCGCGCAACGCGCCGTCGCGATAGTGCCAACCGGCTTGCGCGAGCAGATCGCGTGCGGCGCGCAGATTGCCGCGCAGCGAGTTCGGCGGAATCGTGTCCGGCTGCTTGAGCATCGGGCCGAATACTTCGGGCGGCACTTCGCCCTTCAGCGGCTCGAGCAACGCGAGTTCCTTCGGGCCCGGCATACCGGTCGCGCCGAATGGGCTGGCTTCGAAATAGCTGTTGGTGCGACGGTACTGACCGTAGAACATCATCCGGTTCATCCAGTCGTAGTCCAGCGCCATGGTCAGCGCCTGACGCACGCGCGGATCCTTGAACATCGGCTTGCGCAGATTCATCAGCATGCCCTGCATCTGCGCGGGACCGTCGCTGAAATCGCCCTTCTTCAACAAGCCGTTGTCGAAGTTCTTGCCGACGTATTTGCGTGCCCATTGAGTGGCGCTGTACTCGACGATCGCGTCGGCGTCGCCGGCCTTGAAGGCTTCGAGTTGCGTGTAATGGTCGCGGTACAGCTTGAACGTGATGCGCTCGAAACGGAACATGCCACGCCGCGACGGCAGATTCGCCGCCCAGTAGTCAGGATTGCGGCGATACGAAATCTGCTTGTCGTTCTTGCGGTATTCGATCAGATAAGGGCCGCTGCTGATCGGCGGCTGGGTCGCGATCTGGTCGAACGGCGGGCGTTTGCCGTCGGCCTGCATGCCCCACTTCGGCGAGAAGATCGGCAGATCGCCGGCAATCAGCGGCGCGTCGCGCTCGGCGTGTTTGAAGTCGAAACGGATCGTGTTCTTATCGATCACCGTCGCGCTTTTGATCACCGAGAACTGCGCGTTGAAAACCGGTGAAGCGTGCGAGCTCGTCAACGTGTCGAACGAATATTTGACGTCGGCGGCCGTGATCGGGTCGCCGTTGGAAAAGCGCGCGGCGGGATTGATATGGAAGGTCGCGGAGCTGAGGTCCGCGGCAACGTCGACGTTGTCCGCGATCAGCGGGTATTCGGACGCGAGTTCGTCCCAGCTACGCTGCATCAGCGTGTCGAACATCAGGTTCTGAATGTCGGGCGCAGGGGCGCCGCGTAACAGAAACGGATTCAGCGAATCGTAGCTTTGCAGTTCGTTGTAGTTCTCGAAACTGAGCGAACCTTTGGTCGGCGCGTCAGGATTCGCGTAGTCGAAGTGCGTGAAATTGTCGGGGTATTTCGGCTGATCGTATTGCGCGATCGACGGTTTCGCCTGCGCCACGTGCGGGATCGCAGCGAGCACGACCAAAGCGCCGAATGTGCCATTGGCTAGTGCAGTCGTCATTGACACGCGTGCGGCGCGGCGCATCGCGACGAGTGAACAGCCTAATGCGTCGTGCAGGCGCAGCAGTCCGGTTTTCATCATTCTTTTCGTCAGCCCATACAGTGCGCACCGGCTTGTGGCCCGAACGCGATTCAACCCGCGACCCGGCAACAGCCGGTCGCCATTGCCGGTGCGAGTCGATCCGTTGCAACGACAGCCCGTATGCACCGTCGTCGCAAGAAAAGTACTCGACCAGAACAACCCGCTCCGGTTCCTTGACTGCAAGAAACCGGAGCGGCAGATCCTTCATGATTCTTCAGCCTGATCGCTCAGACATCAGAACTTGTACGTCGCGCCAACCTGTGCAAAACGGCCGATGTACGAATAGATCGATTGGTCGTAACCATTCTGATCCAGCGTGCCGTTCGCGAAGATCGGATCATACGGAGGCGTGCGATTGAAGATATTGTCGATGCCGCCGAAGATCGTCCAGTGCTTGAAGCCCGTGTACGTCACCATCAGGTTGAACTGGCTGTACGAACCCACTTTGCTCGTGGCCGGCGACAGGTTCTGTGCGTACGGACCCGTGAACTGCCACGTGAGCGCCGCGTCGAACTTGTGGTACGACCAGTCCACAGTGGTGTTGCCCTTCCAGCGCGGGAAGCTGCCGCCGAACGGTTGCGTGAGGGTGTAGTTGTTACCCGCACCGTTGACCGGCGCCTTACCCGGGCTGCCGATCTTGAAGCTGTTCACGTAAGCCCAGTCGCCCGACAGGGTGAACGTACCCGCAGTCGTGGTCGGCAGTGCCTGGCGGAACGTACCTTCAAAGCCATTCGTGTCGAGGTAACCCAGGTTCGCGTACGGAATGACCTTGTACAGCAGGTTGCCGTTGGCATCGAGCACGGTCTGCGACGGCGAGCCCTGGCCGATCACGTTATCCACGCGAATCTTGTACCAGTCGAAGCCGATGTCGGTCGTGCGGGTCGGCGCCAACTGGAAGCCGATGTTCAGGTTACGCGTACGTTCCGGGGCGAGATTCGGATTGCCCTCGGTGATCGACGTGTAGTTCTGGCCCGACGCCTGGTCCACCTGGATACCCAGCGTTTGCGACTTGCTGTTTTCCACGAACGTCGGCGCACGGAAGCCGCGGCTGTACGACGTGTACATCGTCAAAGCCTGCACCGGCTGGTAGCGCAATGCGAAGCGCGGCGAGAACGCACCACCCACATCGCTGTAGTGGTCGTAACGGCCCGACTGGCTGAACGTCAGGTTGTGGATGATCGGAATGTCGACCTGGTAGTACACGGCCGCCACGTTACGCTGACCGTTCACCGTCTGCAGATTCGGGTTGATGACCTCACCCGTTGCAAATGCGGCGCCCGGGTTCATCACTTCGCTCTGGTGCGTGAACTGCGCGCCCATACCGAAGCCCACATCGCCGGCCGGCAGATGGAACAGCGTCGGCGTGGACAGCGTCGCATCAACCGTGTCGAGCTTCGAGATCGCCAGGTTGTTCGCGTCCTGATACAGACCGTTCAAGCCATTAGGCGTCGCCGACGGATTCGCGAAGTCGAACGTACCGTTCTGGTAGATGTTGGCCAGTGCATTCGCGTTCAGCTGGTTCGTATACGTGTTCGAAACCGTGCTTTGCGAGTGGCTGACCGACGTTGCCCAATCCCAATCGCCGTTCGGCAGACCGAACGAGCCCTTGAGACCGGTCGACGCGCGCCAGTAAGTGGCATACGTCTTTTCCGACACCGTGTTCGGGAACGCGTACGTAAGCGGCGTATCCACGCCGTACGGGTTGTACGGGCTGCCCGCCGGCACGTTGATGTTGAACGGCGTGAGCAGCTTCGTCTGCGGGTTCATGACCAGCGTCGGATTCTGCGGATTGCCGACCACGTTGCCCCACAGACCGTCATTCGTGGTGGTCGTGTTGCTGCTGATCAGGAAGTCGCCGAAGGCGGTCGTCTGATCGTTGATCTTGAAGTCGGCGTGAACCTTGGCGTTGAAGCGCTCCATCATCGGCGCGATCGACGTGCCTTCCGCGGTGTTATAGCCGCACACCGTGCCCGGCTGTCCCGCCGTCAGCGAGTTGGTGGCCGAAGGGTGCACCGAGCCGCCGAACCCGCAACCGCTCAGCGCCTGCGGGCCACCGGGCGTATTCCAGTACGACGGTGCGAGCAGCGAGAAGCCGCCCGGCTGATTCGTGAAGTCCTGGTTGCGCGTCGAGTCACGGTCGGCCAGCGTAAAGCCGTTCGACTTGTAATAGCTCGCAGCGGCCGTCACGTTGAAACGATCGGAGTTCAGGTCGCCGAAACCGCCCAGCACGCCGAACTTGGTCGTGCCGGCGCCGCCGCCGCCGTTGATCGCGCTGCCGTAGCTGCCGTCGAGTTGCAGACCCTGGAAGTCGTGCTTCGTGATGATGTTGACCACGCCTGCGACAGCGTCCGAGCCGTATTGCGACACAGCGCCGGTCTTGACGATTTCAATCCGGTCGATGTCGTTCAGCGGCAGCGTGTTCAAGTCGAAGAACGAGTCGACGCTGTTCGAGAAGAACGCGAACGGCGCGACACGTTGTCCGTCCACCAGTACCAGCGTGTATTTTTCGCTCAGACCGCGCAGTGCGATACCCGCAGCGCCTGCAGCGAAGTTGCCGGACTGGCCTTCGCTCCAGCTATTCGCCGAGTTGGCCGAGGTGTCGCGCAGAAAGTCCGCGACCGTCGTGGCGCCGCTATTCAGAATGTCCTTTTGCGTGACCGTCTGCACCTGATTGAAGCCGACCTTGTCGGAACTCCGGATCAGCGAACCGGTAACTTCGAACCGCTTCAGTTGCTGGACGTTACCCTTACCCGCGGCAGGCGCGGCGGTATTCGCCGACGGTGTCGCAGCAGCGCCCGACGCGGCAGCCGCGGGCGTAGCCGGCGTGCTTTCCGTAGTCGTTGCGCCTGCTGCCGCAGCCGTCGTGGCCGGCTGGCTTTGTGCGAACGCCGGTACGGCGATTGCGGCCGTCAATGCCAGTTCAGCCCAGATTATTCTTTTGATGGCCAGCGCCAATGCCCGTTGTTTCATTTTTCCCCTTCTCGCTCGTCAGTAAGGCCACAGCTGTATGTGAGAGAGATCTTGTGAATCTCTCTACTCGATATACGGCGATCTTGCGCCGCGCTCCGTTAAAGCCACTCCACTCTCTTCAAGGCTTCTCTAACCGGCGAAGACATGCCGGCACCGCAAGTTCAGCCAGACAGGCGGAGTACTTCAAATAAGTCAATTTTGGACTACCAAATTATTACAAACGAAATGCGCAGCGCTTTCTAATTGTTTTCACTTCTTATGTCGTACAACCTATACGGGGATGACAGGTGGTTTAACCCGCCCGAACAACCCTTCCAACCTTAAGTCATGCTTACAGATATGAATCGACTGATTTCGCGAGAAACTCCGAGTGCAGCACTAGAACAACCGCGGTGTGCCTACCCACACGAGTACCGCTTCTTCTCCGGCGGTATTGGCCCAGGCATGCGGCACAGTGGACTCGTAATGCGCGGTGTCACCAGCCTGCAACACGAACGTCGTACCTTCCAATGTGAGCGATATCTCGCCGCTCATCACATACAGAAACTCTTCCCCTGCGTGCGTCGTGACCTCCGACGGGTGCTGACCCACCGGCATTCTGACGAGAATGACTTCCAGCTTGCTGCCGACCGACAGGTTCGTCAGCCGTCCAAAAATATTCGCGCTTCCGTCGAAGCCGAAGTACTTCAATTCGTTGCCCCTGCGCACCGACCGGTCTTCGGTCGGCGTGTCGACGAAGTACTGCACCGTGACGCCTAATGCGCGTGCAATACCTACTAACGACGTGATCGAAGGTGTTGCATGACCACGCTCCACCTGCGACAGAAAGGGTTTGGAAATACCCGCAGTCTTTGCCACTTCATCCAGCGTGCGCTTGAGCCGTTGGCGAAGCGCGCGGATTTTGCTTCCTATTGAGACCGCTACCTGTGCCTTGTTATCGAGTGGCAAAACCATAGCAAGACAGAATCCCGTAGTCAAAAATAGTTTGATAGAAGCTAATTAAGTTCCATGATTTGCAACACTCTCCGTGAAGCACGCTGGGTAAGCGTGATGAGATGCCGCCACGAAACGCTCTATCAGGTTGGTTGACCTGAGACGTCCATGCTCTCCGTAAGCCCCGCGCTGGTTGCGCGTTCAACCTTGTCCAGGCAGCGGCGAGCGCGTGGACACTACACGGCGAGCGCGCCTCCCCGGAACCGCTAGAGGATTAATTCGAGCGCGCGTCGCCTGATCAAACACGGCGGCAAGACAGCTTCTTACTTCGACGCCACCAGCACCCACAAACGGGCGAGGTCGGCCGAGCCGTCTGTGCCCTTCACGGTACGGAAAGTCTGCAACGCCCGCGCTTTATCGCCCGCGACGTAGTACGCCACGCCGAGATGCAGTTGCGCCTGATCCGGGTGGTCGAGACCGCCCTTCGCGATGGCGGCGTCCATGGCGGCGAGACCTTGCTTGACCTGCCCCGCGAACACCTGGTTAAAGCCGGCATTCACCGGCGAGACCGGGTTGGCCGGGTCGGCGGGCGCTTGCGCGCGTTTCGCCGCGAGTGCCTGCAGGCGCTTCTCGCGATCCGCCTGCGCATCGTGTCCCAGCACGCCGGACGTAAAGCCCTGGTCGATCACCTGCTTGCCTTCGGCGGTTGTGCCCGCAACGATGGCGAGTTGGGTCATCTCCATGTAGTCGTCGGCGGTGGACAACGAGCCGGTGGCGCGACGCAGGCGATACGTGTCGATATCGAGCGCCGACGAATAGCCGGGCTTATTGCGAATCGCCGCGAACATGTCATCCCAATACGACTGCTTCGGATGATAGGCAACCAGCTTTTCAAGCGCGCCGCGATAGGTTGCGTCGTCCTTCACACGCTGCGCACAGGTGCCGAGCAATTGCAGTTGCGACTCGTCCGGTGCGTGACCGGCGCGCGCCTGCGCGTCGATGCCCGGTTTCAGCAAACTGACCACGCTCGCGCAACCGTTCGACAGGTAGTAGGACTGAACCAGCAGGACGCGCATGTCGGGATCGCCGCCACCCGCTTTCAGATAACGCTGCGCGACCTTGGCCGCTTGCGCGTAGTTCTTCTGCTGGAAATAGATGCCCGCGAGCGCCGCGGTCGTACGTTGCTCGTCCGCGCCGCTCAATTTGCCGGAGCTGAGCAGCGTTTCGTACGATTGCGCGGCGATACCGGATTCACCGGCGGCCGCCGCAGCCGCACCACGCATCTCTTCGATCATGGTGCTTTCATACGGCGTCTTGCCAGGCACCGCGGCCGCCTGATCGATCTTCGTCAACGCGTCCTTGTACTTGTGCGCGCGATACAGATCCTGCGCGGCGTTCAGCGGCTTCGCCACATCCGGCCGCAAGGTGTCCGCCGCATGAGCGGCGAGCGGCAGCATCGTGAGCGCGGACAGTCCGCCGACAGCGGCCGCAATCACAGCGCGCTTGAACCGTTGATGGATCGTTAGCATTGCCCTTTCCTATTGCATGTACTGCTCATTGCCGATCAGGCCGATTTTCGTCGCGCCCAGTCGCTGCGCGGACGCCATCACGGCCGCGACATCCTTGTACGGCACCAGCTTGTTGGGCCGCAGATGAATTTCCGCCTGCACCGGTTCCGCCGCTACCTGAGCGAGCCGCGATTCGAGTGCGGCGCGGTCCGGCACCGGTTGACCGTTCCAGGTCGTGGTGCCGTCGAAATCGATATCGATCTGCACGACTTCCGGCTGCGTGATCGGCGGCGGCGGGTTGCCGACCGGCAGATTCATCTTGATCGCGTGCGTCTGGATCGGGATCGTGATGATCAGCATGATCAGCAGCACCAGCATCACGTCGATCAGCGGCGTGGTGTTGATGTCGACCATCACATCCGGCTCGCTGCCGCCGCCCGACGATACGTTCATTCCCATTGTCGACTCCTTACTTCTGTCGACCAGACTTTGCGCTTTAGCGCTTAGTCTGGTCCCATGCAAAGCTGTCGATTGGACTTGGCGCTTTAGCGCTTAGTCCAATCCCATGCAAAGCTGTCGACCGGACCTGGCGCTTTAGCGCTGGGTCCGGTCCCATACAAACCTAGCCGCCGCGCGCCGGCGGCTCCGTGATAAACGAAACCTTGGCGATACCGGCGCGTTCGCACTCGGTGATCACGCGGCCGATGAATTCGTAGCGCGTCAACTGATCGCCACGAACATGCACTTCCGGCTGCGGTGTCTGCACCGACACGGTCTTCAGTCGTGCCAGCAGCGTCGGCGCATCGACCTGCTTCTCGTTCCAGAAGAAGTCGCCATCCTTGTTGACCGCGATGACGATGCTCTTCGGCGTGGTCTGCAGCGGCTGGATCGTCTCCTTCGGCAACTGCACCGGCACCGTGTGCGTGACCACCGGAATCGTGATCAGAAAGATGATCAGCAGAACCAGCATCACGTCGACGAGCGGCGTAGTGTTGATACTGGAGATGACCTCGTCGTTGTCGTCCTGCCCGACGCTCATTGCCATGACGGACTCCGCTTATTGGGCCAGCGAGGCTTCACGCGCCGTGGCGCGCGCCGAGCGGCGGCTGCCCGCCAGCAGGACGGTGTGCAGTTGTGCGCCGAATCCACGCACACGCTCCATCACCGACTTGTTGCGGCGAACCAGGAAGTTGTAGCCGAGCACGGCGGGCACTGCCACTGCCAGACCGATTGCGGTCATGATCAGCGCTTCACCCACCGGGCCTGCGACCTTGTCGATCGACGCCTGGCCGGCAATACCGATCGCCGTCAGCGCGTGATAAATCCCCCACACCGTACCGAACAGACCGACGAACGGAGCCGTCGAGCCGACCGTACCGAGGAACGCCAGACCGTCTTGCAGACGATTCGACACGTTGGTGATCGCACGTTCGACCGAAGTGTCGATCCACGTGTTGCGGTCCACTGCTTCGAGCAGCGCTTCGTCGTGATGTTCGCCGGCTTCGATCGCGGTTTCGGCGATGAAACGGAACGGCGAGCCTTCGTCGAGCAGCTTCGCGCCTTCAACCAGCGACGGTGCGGTCCACAGTTGTTCGTCGGCGCTCTTCGCACGGCGGTTCGCACGGAACTGCTCGAAGAACTTGGTGATCATGATGTACCAGCTGCCCATCGACATCAGCACCAGCAGGATCAGCACGAAGCGTGCAACAAAGTCGCCGTTCTTCCACAGTGCGCCGAGGCCGTACGGGTTGTTGACGGTTTCGGACGCGGCGGGCTGCGGCGGCGGCACGGCGTCGTCGGCGGCCGAGGCCGTTTGCGGCGTAGCGGTGGCGGCGGCCGAAGCCGGTGCGGCGGCTGCCGACGCGGTGGCGTCGCTAGCCTGTGCATTAGCCATATGCGGTGCTACAAAGGTATCCACCGTGGTTACGGCGAACAACAGGGTTGCCGCCAATGCGGCGAGAGTACGCTTCTTCATGCCTGCTCCATGTTCATTAGTACAACTTCTAAACCAAGACTGACAAATCGCTACCGGTACCGAACAGCCTGTGCACTCAGTTCAGGTTAAACGAGAACGGAACTTGCACACGGACAGCCTGGCCTTGGGAAACGCACGTGAACTGCTTGACCGCGTTGAACGCAGCGCGATCCAGTGAAGAATCTTCCGACGACTTGGCAACACGCTCATTCGTGATGTGGCCTTGCGGGTCGACCACGAACTCGATCAGCACATCACCCGTGACGTTGTTTTCCTGCGCCTCTTTCGGGTAATGAATCGACGAGCGAATCTGATCCGAATTCGGGCACACCACGCCAACTTCCGTGCTGACCGGCTTGGTCGGCGCGGGCGGCGCAACCACCGGTGCTGCCACAGCCGGCGCCGACACGACCGGTGCGGACTGGTGCGTGATGGTCTGCTGCGGCGGCGTCTGCACCTGCACTTCCGGCGGCGGCACGAACGGCGGCGGCGGCGGCGCGAATTTCGGCGGCGGCAACTCCACGGTCGGCAACGGCGGCGGCGGCGGCGGTTTCACCGGCTCGATGATCTTCGTTTCAATGGGATGCTGGATGACCTGCACGACCTTGGTGGCAAGGCCGTTGACGAGTGCATAAATCAGCACGACGTGCAGGAGCAGAACGGCTGCGATACCGCCGTAGCGGCGTACTGGGTTTTGCTGCTTGCGCCCGAACTCGCGGGGTCGTCCTGGCCTCTGCATCCGGGCCGCTGCTGCCGGAAATTGTCCTTCAACTTTCGTACCCACCTTTACTCCTCCGGCGTGAACCGTCCATTTCTGTAACTGCAGTGCGCTTACGACGCCCGAAGGGATTGCCCTCGGGGAACTGCAAACAACGCCCACTTCAGCCGAGCCCGTTGATCGGGCAGTGGTTTGTTTTGCAGTGCAAAACGACTGCCGTGCTTTCCAGCTCCGATTCGACGACACGTGCAGCCATGAGAAACAGCCGCAACAAGTCCCGCGACACTGATCGCTTAGTCTAAGTAGAACTACTAATAGATTAATTTCGTCCCGCGGATTTCTCTTTCGCATCCAACGCCGGTGACGAATTGGGCAGGGTCCGCGGTAGTGCCTGGAACTTTTTGCGCCAACGTCACATGCGTTTCATGGGAGGCAACGATAGCAGGACAAAAAATGCGCGGTCAAACTTTTTTTGATGGGAGCATACTAAGTTTAGAGAAAAGCCTCTAACTAATGCCGTATTCGCGACGCTTTAAAAGAATAAGCGTATGTCGAACAGATGCCGAATCGCCTGTCGCGACCCAGCATTGAGGATGCCGCCGCTCATGCGGGGCGCACCAACGGACACTCGAGCGGTTCACGAAGCCAGTCCGCGGCAAGGCGAAACGCCTTCCAGGCGGGCTTTCCGCGGTGGCTGCAGGCAGCCGGAGCGGAGCGG
Source organism: Burkholderia sp. 9120 (assembly GCF_000745015.1). Taxonomy (NCBI): domain Bacteria; kingdom Pseudomonadati; phylum Pseudomonadota; class Betaproteobacteria; order Burkholderiales; family Burkholderiaceae; genus Burkholderia; species Burkholderia sp. 9120. The sequence goes on from NZ_JQNA01000002.1 coordinate 966,165, forward strand.
GAACAGCAGGGTCAACGTGATGATCGGCGCCGGAACGAGACCGCGGCCGAAGGCGAGAAGATAGCAGAAGGAAAAGCGTGTTTGAAAAAACTTTTTAGCGGTATTTACGACACTCTAAATGCGCATCTGGCTGGCGTCTTTTGTTTTATTACAAATACACTCAAATAAATTACATAAAGCTAACAGTCAAAATAATAGCGCGCAGTTAATGTCCGCGGGTTGCAACTATTAATATCCAGCGGGTTGCGACTATTAATATTCACTGGTTGCAACTATTGCCACCAACATCACGCGCGGCGTTTCAGACAGGTTGACACCGCAATACCAGACGCACGGGTCTAGCTGTCGAAACAGGGCGGCAACGACCCATTACGTCGCCCTGCCGCCCCACCATCTCAACCGTTCGTCCCTTCGCCCGCCGCGATCGCCGTGTTGTGCTGTGTCTGCGTCCGGGCAAGAACAGGCCGCAAGGCCACGCCGGTATGACTGGCCGCGACGCGCACCAGCCCTTCGGGATCCGTGGCAGCGACAATGCTGCCGCCGCCCACGCCGCCTTCCGGACCCAGATCGATGATCCAGTCTGCCTCGGCGATCACGTCCAGATCGTGCTCGATCACCACAACGCTATGCCCGCCGTCCGCGAGACGATGCAGCACGCGGATCAGCTTCGCGACGTCGGCCATATGCAGGCCGACCGTCGGCTCGTCGAGCACGTACAGCGTATGCGGCGGCTTCTGCCCGCGCCGAGTGATGTCATCGCGCACCTTGCTCAACTCGGTCACGAGCTTGATCCGCTGCGCTTCGCCACCCGACAACGTGGGCGACGGCTGACCGAGCGTGAGATACCCAAGCCCGACGTCTTTCATCAATTGCAATGGATGCGCGATGTTCGAGATCGGCGCGAAGAACTCGACGGCCTCGTCGATTTCCATGGTCAGCACGTCGCCGATATTCTTGCCGCGCCACGTGACCGCGAGCGTCTCGGGATTGAAGCGCTGCCCATGGCACACGTCGCAACCGACCTTCACGTCGGGCAGGAAACTCATGCCGATGGTGCGCACGCCCTGCCCCTCGCAAGCCGGACAGCGCCCCTCGCCGGTATTGAACGAGAAGCGCGAGGCCGTGTAGCCACGCGCACGCGCTTCGAGCGTGCCCGCGAACAGCTTGCGGATCGCATCCCACACGCCGATATACGTAGCCGGACACGAACGCGGCGTCTTCCCGATCGGCGTTTGATCGACCTCGAGCACACGGTCGATGGTTTCCCATCCGGTGATCGAATCGCAGCCTTGCCACGCATGCGTAACGTCCAACGGCGCGCGCGGCGCCGAGCGCGCCAGCACGCTCGAACGACGGTTCGCCGCCGGCTTCTCTTCCGCCGCCGCGCGCGCCCGCCGCGTGGCCGGCGACGACAGCACCGAGCGCCCGACCGCATCCAGCAGATTGGTCATCAGCACGTCGCGGGCAAGCGTGGACTTGCCTGAACCGCTGACGCCGGTCACCGCGACCAGTCTCGATAGCGGAATACCCACCGTGACATCGCGCAAATTGTGCAGCTTCGCACCGTGCACGGTCAGCCAGTTCTCCGGCACCGCGGGCGCACGCTTACTCGCCGCCGTCACTGCGCGACGCGGCTGCAACGGATGCACGATCGGATTGGCGAGAAACTGCCCGGTCAACGAATCCGGTTGCGCAGACAGGTCGCTCACACTCCCCTGCGCGATCAGCGTGCCGCCGCGTTTCCCGGCGCCCGGTCCGATATCGATGATGTGATCGGCACGCCGAATCGTATCTTCGTCATGCTCGACGACCACCAGCGTATTGCCTTTATCGCCTAGCTTACGCAGCGCGTTCAGCAGAATCTGGTTGTCGCGCGGATGCAAACCGATGGTCGGTTCATCCAGCACGTAACACACGCCCTGCAGATTGCTGCCCAGTTGCGCAGCCAGCCGGATTCGTTGCGCCTCACCACCCGACAGGCTCGGCGCCGCGCGATCCAGACTCAGATAACCGAGCCCGACTTCTTCGAGAAACTGCAGACGGCTGCCGATTTCGCTAATCACGTCGCGCGCGATTTCCGCGTCGCGCCCGCTCATTTTCAACGTCTCGATCCACGTGCGCGTATCGGACACGGTCCATTGCGCGACGTCGACGATCGCCTGCGCGTTGAACGTCACCGCGCGCGCAGTCGGATTCAACCGCGTGCCGTGGCAATCGTGACAAGGTTCGTCGACGAGGCCTTCCGGTTCCTGCTCTTCCGACGGCAAGCTCTGCTCGCGGCCGCGATTGTCGTCGGCGACGATCGTGTCGTCGTACGCGGCGCGTTGTTCACGCGTGAGTTCGAGGCCCGTGCCGACGCAGGTGGTACACCAGCCATGCTTGCTGTTGTACGAGAACATGCGCGGATCGAGTTCCGGATAACTGGTGCCGCACACCGGGCACGCACGTTTGGTGGACAGCACCTTCACCGCGCCCAGCTTCGCGGTCGGCTTGCCGCCGCTAATCGCGGCATGCAGACCGTCGAGCGGCGCCAGCAGATGCATCACGCCTTTGCCGATTTCCAGCGTCTGGTGAAGCGCCTCACGCAACTCGGCTTCATGATCCGCCGACACGATCAGGTCGGTCACCGGCAGTTCGATGGTGTGTTCGCGGAAACGGTCGAGCTTCGGCCACGGGTCCACCGGCACGAATTCGCCATCCACGCGCAGATGCGTATTGCCGCGCGCCTTCGCCCATTTCGCAAGATCCGTATAGACGCCCTTGCGGTTCACCACCAGCGGCGCGAGGAACCCGACATGCTGGCCCTTGTGATCGCGCAGCAATTGCGCCGCGATCGATTCGACGCTTTGCGAAGTGACCGGCGTGCCGTCGTGAATGCAATGCTGCAAGCCGAGCTTCACATACAGCAGACGCAGAAAGTGCCACACCTCGGAGGTCGTCGCGACGGTGCTCTTACGGCCGCCGCGCGAGAGCCGCTGTTCGATCGCGACGGTCGGCGGAATGCCGTACACCGCGTCGACCTCCGGCCGCCCGGCCGGTTGCACGATAGAGCGCGCATACGCATTCAGCGACTCGAGATAACGGCGCTGCCCTTCGTGGAACAGAATGTCGAACGCGAGCGTGGACTTGCCCGAACCGGACACGCCGGTAATCACGTTGAACTTGCCGTGCGGAATGTCCACGTCCAGCGCTTTCAGGTTGTGCTCGCGCGCGTTGACGATCCGCACTACGTCTTCGCCTTCGATCGCCCGCCGCGCGCGTGCCGCGCTCAACGCCTTTTGCAACGGAATGCCTTGCGACGCCGGTTCGGCCGCCGCGTCCATGGCGCGATCGTATTGCAGCAGCGCTACGCCCGTGTGCGACTCCGCGCACTGTTTGACCTCTTCCGGCGTACCCGCGCACAGCACGCGGCCGCCGCCGTCGCCGCCTTCGGGGCCGAGATCGATCAGCCAGTCGGCCGCCCGAATCACGTCGAGATTGTGTTCGATCACGATCAGCGAATGGCCGCTCGCGAGCAGCTTGCCGAACGCCTGCATCAGCTTGGCGATGTCGTCGAAATGCAGACCGGTGGTCGGTTCGTCGAACATGAACAGACGCTTCGCGACCGGTTTGTTCGCGCTGCGCGCGGTACTCGCCTGCGCCGATTCCGCGAGGAAACCGGCGAGTTTGAGCCGCTGCGCTTCGCCGCCCGATAGCGTGGGCACCGGTTGACCGAGCTTCACGTATTCGAGGCCGACGTCGACGATAGGCTGCAGCACGCGCAGGACTTCGGCGTCTTTCGCGAAATAAGCCGTGGCTTCGCTGACGGTCAATTCGAGCACGTCGGCAATGCTCAACGCACGCGCCGGTTCGCCGCGCTCGATCTTCACTTCGAGCAGTTCGGCGCGATAACGGCGCCCGTCGCAATCCGGACAACGCAGGTACACGTCGCTCAGGAACTGCATTTCAATGTGCTCGAAACCCGAGCCGCCGCAGGTCGGGCAGCGCCCGTCGCCGGAATTGAAGCTGAACATGCCCGGGCCGTAGCCGCGCTGCTGCGCGAGCGGCGCCTTCGAGAACAGCTTGCGGATTTCGTCGAACGCGCCGACGTAACTGGCCGGATTCGAGCGCGCCGTCTTGCCGATCGGCGACTGGTCGACGAACACGACATCCGTGACCTGGTCTGCGCCCGTCAGACTGCGGAATGCGCCGGGCGATTCCGTGGCGAGACCGAAGTGCCGCGCCATGGCCGGATACAGCACGTCCTGCAGCAGCGTGGATTTGCCGGAGCCCGACACGCCTGTCACGCAGACGAGCCGCTGCAACGGAATCTCTACCGTGACGTCGCGCAGATTGTGTTCGGTCGCGCCTTCGAGCACGATGCGCGGCGTCTTTGCATCCACCGGACGTTGCGACCAGTGGGCCGCGTCCGCCACATGCCGGCGACCGCCGAGGTACTCGCCGGTCAGCGTGCCGGACGAACGGATCGCCTCCGGCACGCCGTCGTAAATGATCGAGCCGCCGCGTTCGCCCGGCCCCGGACCCATGTCGATCAGCCGGTCGGCCGCGAGCATCACCGACGGATCGTGCTCGACCACCACCAGCGTATTGCCCGCGTCGCGCAGCCGATGCATCGCCTCGACGATCCGGTTCAGGTCGCGCGGATGCAGGCCGATACTCGGCTCGTCGAGCACGAACAGCGTCTTGGTCAGCGACGTGCCGAGCGCTGTAGTCAGGTTGATCCGCTGCACCTCGCCGCCCGACAGCGTGCGGCTTTGCCGGTCGAGCGTCAGATACCCGAGGCCGACGTCGCACAGATATTTGAGGCGCGTGCGCACCTCGGCGAGCAGCAGCTTGAGCGCGTCGTCGAGCAACGCGCTGGGCAGGCTGATTTCGTCGAAGAAACGGCGGATGCGCTCGATCGGCAGCAACATCAAATCGTGCACGGTCAGCCCGGGCAACGCTTCGAGTTGCGGACGGGTCCACTCGACGCCGCGCGGCATGAAACGCTTGCCTTCCGGCAGCACCTGGTCCGCATTCGCCTTGCTGCCGAGACGCCACAACAGCGATTCCGTTTTCAGCCGCGCGCCGCCGCAGGTCTCGCACGGCGTATAGCTGCGGTACTTCGACAGCAGCACGCGGATATGCATCTTGTACGCCTTCGATTCGAGATACTCGAAGAAGCGTTTGACGCCGTACCAATGGGTTTGCCACTTGCCGTTCCAGTCCGGCGAACCGTTGATGACCCAGTCGCGTTCAACGTCCGTCAACTCGCCCCACGGCGTGCCGCGACGGATGCCGGCCTTCGCCGCGTAGCGCATCAGATCGTCCTGGCACTCCTTCCACGCGGGCGTTTGCATCGGCTTGATCGCGCCTTCGCTCAACGTCTTGCGCGCGTCGGGAATCACCAGCCCGAGATCGACGCCGATCACGCGACCGAACCCGCGGCAGACTTCGCACGCGCCGTAAGCCGAGTTGAACGAGAACAGCGCCGGCTGCGGATCGGCATAGCGCAGATCGCTTTCCGGGCTATGCAAACCGGTGGAGAAACGCCAGATCACCGGCTCGGCCGCTTCGCTCTCCGGCCCTTCCGACGAGGCCGGCAGCACGTAAATATTCGCGCGCCCGCCACCGCGTTTGAGCGACGCCTCGATCGCCTCGACCACCCGCTGTTTGTCGACCGAACTCAGCCGGAAGCGGTCGGCCACCACGTCGAGCAGCTTGCGCCGGCCGGTGGGCGAATCCACCTCGCGCTGCGCCTGGACGCGCGTATAGCCGCTCGCCGACAGCCATTGCTCCACTTCCTGCTCAGAGGCGGATTCCGGCAATTCCACCGGGAACGTGACCACGAGGCGCGGTTCGGCGCCCTGCTGCGCGGTACGTTCGACGAGCTCGGCGTAAATGGTTTCCGACGTGTCGTGACGCACCTGCAGCGACGTCTGGCGGTCGAACAACTCCGCCGCGCGCGCGTACAGTAGCTTCAGGTGGTCGTTGAGCTCCGTCATGGTGCCGACCGTGGAGCGCGAGCTGCGCACCGGATTGGTCTGGTCGATCGCGATGGCGGGCGGCACGCCGTCCACCCGGTCGACCTGCGGCCGGTCCATGCGGTCGAGGAACTGCCGCGCGTAGGCGCTGAAAGTTTCGACGTAGCGCCGCTGCCCTTCCGCGTACAGCGTGTCGAACACGAGGCTCGACTTGCCGGAACCGGACGGGCCGGTGACGACCGTCATTTCGCCGGTTCGGATGTCGAGATCGACGTTCTTGAGGTTGTGCTGGCGCGCGCCGCGAATCTGGATGATGCCGTTAGATGCCAATTTTTCGACCGTTTGAAGGAGTGGGCCACCTCTCACGGACGCCTCGCGACCGCGCAAGTTCGGTGCAGTTGAGCCGGCGGGGACACACGCCGAAGCCCGGGTTGCAACGGGATACTATACTGTATATTTATACAGTTTTCCATGACACGAACAGGCTGACCAACCGGTCAGCAAGCGTTGTGCCGTCGTGAAACACGTATCGGGAAAACGCCGGAACCGGCGTCGGACGAAACAGGATGGCGAAACAGAACCGCGCCGGCTCACGATAACGCGCCGGCGCGGCCGGCCTAGCTAAATACACCTTCCACGCGAGTGCGAACCCGCGTGCGTGCGCCGCGCACGCGCTTCGCGTCCCGCGCGGCGGCTTGGGGCGCGGCTTGCGGCGCGGCGGATTCCGAAGCGAGCGCCGCCGGTGCGCCAACCTCCGGCGCGATCGCCTCGACCGCGCTTTCCAGCGTGTTGCTCGCACCCAGCGCATAAGCCACGCAGCGGCGCGCGAGCACATCGGTCGGATCGACGAAGCGCACCGTCTGCCCTTCTGTGCCACTCGCGCCACTTGCGCCACTCGGCGCGGTATCACCCATCAGCAGCGGCAACTCGGTGCATCCGAGCACGATCACCTGCACGCCTTGCGCGACCAGATCGTCGATCGCCGCGCCAAGATCCTCGCAACACTCGCCGGACCTGAAGCCCGCCTTCGCGCCGTTCGGCCCGTAGATCGCGTTCATCAGCCGCGTCTGCGCAGGCGCGCGCGGCGCGATCTGCACGAAGCCGCTCGCTGCGAGCGCGCTTTCGTAGACGCCGCTGGCGAGCGTGCCCGTGGTGGCCAGCACGCCGATCTCACGCACGTCGGGAAAAGCGTCGCGCAGATAATCGGCGGTACAGGTCAGCATATTCACGATCGGAATGGTCAGCGACGGCTGGATCTGTTCGACGAACGCATGCGCCGTATTGCACGGAATCGCGATCAGATCCGCGCCGCCGTCTTCGAGCGTCTTGCACGCGGCGTAGAGCGCGAGCGTCGGATCGATTCCGCGGCCGAGTAGCGCTTCGGTACGATCCGGAATCTGCGGATTCTGTTCGACCATGATCTTGATGTGATCCTGATCGCGCGCGGCGGGCGTGTTGCGCACCAGCTTGCTCATGAAATCGACGGTGGCCGCGGGGCCAACGCCGCCCAGCACGCCCACCTTGAAGCGCCGCTCCGGCTGCGTAAATTGCGCTGCGGCAACGTAGCGCGCGTAGACCAGATTGGCATCGACGAACGGCACCGGCAGCGTGTCGAGCGCGCGTGCCACCAGCGCGATTTCGGCGAGACCGGGCACGATGATCTCGGCGCCTTGCGCGACGAGGTCCGCACAAGCGGCGCGCAGCAACTCGATCGGCCGGCCGTAAAAATGACCGCTGCGGATGCCCGCGTCGCCGTACACCGCGCTGGTCACACAATCGACGCCCGCTGTGTTGAGCGGATGCAGCACGTCGAAGCCCGGGGCTTCGAAATAGCGCTCAAAGAGACCGTTGTCGCGGATCGCGTCGGACGTCAGCACGCCGATCCGGCGCACCGACGGAAACGCCTGGCGCACATGCGCCGATAGCGCGCTCATGATGTTCGCCACAGGTAGCGCGACGTTCGCCGACAGTTCGTCGATAAAGGTGTGACTGAGAAAGCACGGCAGCACGATTGCATCGACGCCGCGTTTTTCAAAAGCGCGCAGCGTGTCGAATACGTGAATCTTGAAGGTGGCGTTCGCCGCGCTCTGCGAAGCCGGACCGTGCCAGCTCCGCTCTTCGAGCACGAGATCGAACGGCTTCACCGCGCCGGGCCGGCGCCAGGCCGCGCTCATCCGGCACAAGACGTCGGCGCTGGCGAGTTGCGCCGCGCCGGTCACAACGCCCAGTGAACGATAGCGATTCATGATGACCTTCCCCTGTCATTTTTTTTCGTCCGCCTAAATGGCGGGCGAGTTCTGCGCGCTTGAGGATGACATTATGTCGCGCGAGTATGACGTGGGGTTAACCACGAAAAACAATTTCCATCTGTTTTCAGACCGGCGCGGCAACACGCCGGCGCGTCATTCAGACTGCTTCGACGACGGCCTGCGTCGTGCCTTGCTTGCGGCGTTCCAGCGTGCCGATGCACACCAGCGAAATCCCGGCCAGCACGCTATAGAACACGGCCAGCGGCCACCAGGCGCCCGGATAGCGATGCGCGAGCACGGTGCCGATCAGCGGCGTCAAGCCGCCGGCCAGCGCCGCGCACAGCTGGTACGACAGCGAGATCGCCGAATACCTCACGCGCACGGGGAACGCGGTCGACATGAAGCCGGCCATCACGGCATACGAACTCGACATGCACATCACCGCGAGCGCGATGCCGATCACGATCGCCAGCGGCCGGCCGGTCGAGACCAGCGCGAACATCGGATACGGCGACAGCATCGCCAGCGCCGCCGCGCCTTTCAGGAACCGTCCCGTGCCGATGCGCTGCGCGAACCAGCCCGAACCTAGTTGCGTGAACAACTGGATGAACGCGACCACGAACAGACAATCGAGAATCAGCGAGCGATCGAGGCCGAGCGTCTGCGTCGTGTAATTGAGCATGAAGGTGTTGACGAACCACGCACCGGCCACGCCGATCACGTTCGCGCCGAGACACAGCAGCAGCGTGCGCCACGCGTCGCGCACCACTTCGACGACCGGCAGCGCGGCGACCCGGCGCTGTGCCTTGAGCGCCTTGAATTCCGGCGATTCGTCGACGCCCACGCGGATCAGCAGACCGACCACCAGCAGCAGCGCGCTGGCGAGAAACGGCAGGCGCCAGCCCCAGCTGAGAAACGCGTCCTTATCCATCGACGCCACCGCGCGAAACGCGATCAGCGACAGAATCAAACCCGCCGGACTGCCGAGTTGCGCGAACGACGCGAAGAAGGTCCGCTTACCCTGCGGCGCATGTTCGCTCGCCATCAATACCGCGCCGCCCCACTCGCCGCCGATCGCGATGCCCTGCGCGACGCGCAGCAGCACCAGCAACACCGGCGCCCACACACCGGCGCTCGCGTAAGTCGGCAGAAAGCCGATGCCGACCGTGCCGACGCCCATGATCGCGAGCGTCGCCACCAGCGCTTTCTTGCGACCGATGCGGTCGCCGAGATGGCCGAACACCAGGCCGCCGAACGGTCGCGCGAAAAAGCCGACCGCGAAGGTGCCGAACGACGCCAGCGTCGCGAAGAACGGATCGCCGCCGGGAAAGAACAGCTTGCCGAAGATCAGCGCGGAGGCCGTGGCGTAGATGTAAAAGTCGTACCACTCGATGGTGGTGCCCACGAAAGCCGCCGCTGCGGCGCGCGTGGGTTGCCGGGCTGCGGCGTGGTCGTCTGGCTCGCGATTCATGGGTTTGTCTCCAAGGTCGTTCTTCTGGATGGCGCGGCTTCTGTGAGCCGTCGTCGGGGGACTGCGGTGATTAATCGGGTGGGCTCACGTTGAGCGCAGCGGGTTCGGGCTCACAGCCCTTCGGCATCTCGCCGCGCAACACACCCGCCTCGAACAACCTCTGCTGCGTCGCCGCGTCGATCCCCAACCCATCCAGCACCGCGCACGTATCGCCGCCGAGCGCCGGTGGCGCGCTGCGATACGTGGCCGGCGTGCGCGAGAGCTTGATCGGCGACGCCGTGCCGCGATACGCGCCCAGCTCGACTACCATCCCGCGATGCAACGTATGCGGATGGCGCGCGACCACGTCGACGGTTTGCACCGGACCACAGGGCACGCCCGCGTTGATCAGCGCCTGCGCGAGCGGCTCGCAGTCGTGCGCGGCGAGCAGGTTTTCGAGCGCCGCCTTCAAGGGCTCGCGATGCGCGCAGCGGCTGCGGTTGTCGACATAGCGCGGATCGTCGGCGAGTTCGGGCGCGCCGAGATGCGCGCACAGCCGCGCGAACTGCCGGTCGTTGCCGACCGCCAGAAAGATCGGCGCGCTCGCGGTGCGATAGCTGTCGTACGGCGTGATGTTGGGATGCGCGTTGCCGCTGCGCTGCGGCGTGCGGCCGGAGCCGAAATAATTCGGCAGATGCGGATGCAGCAGCGACACGCCGCAGTCGTACAACGCGATATCGATCGACTGGCCGCGTCCGCTGCTCGCGCGTTCGGCGAGCGCGAGCAGAATGCCGGCGAGCGCGTTCAGGCCCGTGACCATGTCGACGACCGGCAGGCCGACGCGCGTGGCCGGTCCGTCAAGTTCGCCGTTCACGCTCATCAGGCCGGTCATCGCCTGAATGGCGGCGTCGTAGCCGGGTAAGCCGCCGAGCGGGCCGTCGGGGCCGAAGCCCGAGACCGCGCAATGAATCAGCTTCGGGAAACGCTCGCGCAGATCGCGCTCGTAGTCCATGCCCCAGCGCGCGAGTGTGCCGGGTTTGAAGTTTTCGACCAGTACATCGGCGTCCTCGAGCAGTTTCCACAGGATCGCGCGGCCCTCGTCGCGCGACAGGTCGACGGCGATGCCCTGCTTGTTGCGGTTGACGCCCGCGAAATACCACGCGGTGTCGCCGTAGAACGGTGGACCCCAGCCGCGTGTTTCGTCGCCGTCGGGCGGTTCGAGTTTGATCACCTGGGCGCCGTGATCGGCTAGCGCTTGCGTGCAGTACGGGCCGCCGAGTACGCGGCTCAAGTCGATGACCTTGATGCCTTGCAGCGCGCCTCGGGTGCTTTGTGCGCTCTTTGCACTACTGGACGCCGTCATCACGCGCTCCCTTCCGGCAACACTTGCAGTGCCTGTTCGAGCGTCACGCTACGGCCGTTCACCAACGCGTCGATCACACCGGGTTCATCGGCCGAACTCCGTGGATTCAGCGGATCGATCGGCAACAACTTATGCCGCACCACCAGATGACTCAGCGCAAGACGCCGGTAATCCGGCGCGAGCCGTACGCCTTCGCACGCCATCAGCACCGCGGTGCTCGCGTGATACAACGCCGTGCCCGCCTGCCGGACCCATTCGTCGCGGCCGGCTTCCGCGACGCTCGCCAGTGCATCGCAGGCGCGCGTCAGCGTGGCGCGCAACAACGCGAGACTCGTCGCCGGCAAACCGGCCGCGCCGAGCCGGTCCAGCAAATACGCGCGCAACGGTTCAAGCGCGCCGTCGCGTTTCGCCGCGCGGGCGATGTCGAGCGCGACGATATTGCTGGTGCCTTCCCAGATCGAGCCGAGATGCGCGTCGCGCACCAGCCGCGCGTCGCTCCATTCTTCGATGTAACCGGTGCCGCCGCGCACCTCCATGGCGTCGCCAGTTACGCGGCGTGCGTCGCGGCAGGCGCGGAACTTGATCAACGGCGTGAGGATGCGCACGCATTTCGCCGCCTGATGGTCGCCGGCATCGGCCTGGTCGAGCAGCAGCGCGATCTGCATGAACATCGAGCGCGCCTGTTCGGCGGGCAGCATCATCTTGAGCAATTGACGCTGCATCAGCGGCATATCGATCAGCTTGCGGCCGAACGCTTCGCGATGACGCGCGATATGCAGCGCTTCCGTCACAGCGCGCCGCATCAAGCCGGCCGCGCGCACGCCGTTCGACAGACGCGACATGTTGATCATGTCGGCCATCTGATGAAAACCGCGCCCCACTTCGCCGATCAGATACGCGGTGGCGCCTTCCAGCACGATCTCGCCGCTCGCCATCGAACGGCTGCCGAGCTTGTCCTTCAGCCGCACAATGCGGTAGGCGTTGCGCGAGCCGTCCGGCAGCGTCTTCGGCAGCAGAAACAGCGCGAGACCGTTGATGCCTGCCGGCGCGGTATCGGGACGCGCCAGCACCATCGCGAGATCGGCGTCGGCGTTCGAGCAGAACCATTTGTCGCCGTGCAGGTGCCATGTTTGCGCGCCCTGCGCATCCGTTTCCAGCGTGGCGCGCGTCGCGATTCGCGCGACGTCGGAGCCCGCCGCCTGCTCCGTCATGAACATCGCGCCTTGAAACAGCGAGTCGAAATCGCGCGACGCCAGCCGCGGCAAGAACCGCGCGACCAGTTCGGGCGCGCCGAATTTGCGCAGCGTGCGGGTGAGCGAATCAGTCATGCTCACCGGACAGCACAGGCCGAACTCCGCCTGCACGAACAGGAAAGTCAGCGCGTATTTGACGAGCGGCGGCGGCGTTTTCTGGCCTTCGCGGGTTGCGTGGCTCAGCGACGCCAGTCCCAACTCGGCGTACGCCACACGTTCCAGCGCGATGTAATCGGGATGCTTGTCGATACTTTGCAGCGCTTCGCCGCGCCGTGTGCGATGGCGCAATTGCGGCGTGTTTTTGTCGGCCGACAGCGCCCAGATGTCGAGTTCACCGGACGCGCGTTGGCCGAGTTCGACGAGCTGGCTGTCGAGTTCCCGATACAGCGCTTCGCCGAGATGCAGTTTGAGCAGGCCCGCGAAATCGGGGTCGCTGGTGAAGAAATTGATGCCCCGGCTATCGGGAATATGGGACGCGCCGGGTGCCGGCTGCGCGGTGATGTCGCTCATGCTTGTCTCGTCTCCATCCAACTTGTAGCCCAGGCCCTGGTTGCGCCTTGTGGAAACAGCATAGAAGCGGCTTCGATAATCGTCTAATACAACTTAGTTCCGGTACGATAGACGCAGCTTATCGATCGGAAAACCGGAGACCGCCATGGACCTGAAGCAATTGCGCTATTTCGTGGCGGTCGCCGAAGAACTGCATTTCGGCCGCGCGGCCAAACGGCTGTTCATTTCGCAGCCCGCGCTCAGTTTCGATATTCGCAAGTTTGAGGAGCAGCTTGGCGTGCAACTGCTCGCGCGCACCAACAAAACGGTGGCGCTGACCAATGCCGGTCAGGTGCTGCTCGGCGAGGCGCGGCGGCTGTTATTGCAGGCGAGCGAGGCGGAACGCATTACGGTTCGCTCGGCGCATGGGCTCGCGGGCCGGCTCAGAATCGGCTTTGTGAATTCGATGTTGTACCGAGGCATGCCGCAGGCCGTGCGTCGATTCGAAGCCGATTACCCGGGCGTCGAAATCGTGCTGAAAGAGATGAACACGAGCGAACAGGTGCATGCAATCCAGCGGATGCAGATCGACATGGGCTGCGCGCATTGGGGCAATTTTCCGTCCGACGTGACTTCCACGCCGGTATTTTCCGAGCCGTTTCTGATTTGCCTGCCGGCCGATCATCCGTTGGCGAAGCGGCGCAAAGTGGATTTGCAGGCGCTGGCGCAGGAACCGTTCATTCTGTTTCCGCGCACCGTGTCGCCGCATTATCACGATCTGATCATCGCGCAGTGCGTGAGCGCCGGCTTCAGCCCGTTGATCCGCCATGAAGCGCGTTTGTGGCAGACGGTCGTGACGATGGTCGGATTCGGCATGGGCGTCGCGCTGGTGCCGTACACGTTGCGGCAGATCGAGGACCCGCGGGTGTGTTTTCTGCCCTTGAAAGGCGAGACGTTGTTATCGCAAGTGCTGCTTTTGCGCAGAAGCGGCGACGCGGAGCCGGTCGCCGACCGCTTCGTCGACTATCTGCGCGACAGCGGCGGCGAACCGCGAAAAACGGCTCAGGCGCCCTCTTCGCGGCGTCCTTCGTAGGCAGTCAGAAGACGGTGGGCGATCATGTCCACGGCCGGTTTGACGAGCCCGTTCTTGTCGGTCCACACCTTCGGCGTCAAGGTGCCGCTTAGCGCGACGCTGTCCGCATCGCTCAGCGCGAGTAGCGCGGTTTGCACGTCGTCGTCGAACGCGATCACGTTGACGAAAATCGTGTCGCCGTCGTTGGTGGTCGCCCGTACCTTGCACGTCACGAAACGTCTGCCGTTTTGCCCCGTGCGAATCTGCGCTTCGCCATACAAGCGCCCGCCCACCAGTCCATCGATCATTGCCCTGCTCCTGTTATTGCGTGCCCCACCGCGACTGACTTCGGGGCGTGCCGTGCAAAAAGCCGGATTGCCCAGCACGGTGCGTATGATCCCACGAGACGCCGCTGGGCTCGCATAAAAGAACGTGCGGAAAACGCGCCACACGCGAACCCTTCGCCGCAAAAAGACCGCTCGCGCATTCACACGCCGACGCCCGACGCTTCGAAAATCTCGCGCAACCACTGCGCGAACACCCGCACCCGCGACGACAACTGCCGGTTCTGCGCATACAGCACAGACACCGTCATCGGCGGCGGCGGGAAGTCCGCGAGAATGATCCGCAAGCGCCCCGCTGCCAGTTCATCCGCCACGCGGTATCGCGGCACCTGCACGATGCCGAGCCCGGCAAGCGCCGAGCCCGTGTACAGTTCCACGCCGCTCACCGAGACCGCGGACGGCAGCACCATCGCCACCTCGCGACCGTCGACGCTGAACTCCAGCGGCACCGCCTTGCCGGTCGCGCTCGACACATAATTGACCGCCCGATGCGCGGACAACGCGTCCGGATCGGCCGGCTCGCCATAAGCCGCCAGATACGCGGGGCTCGCCACCGTCACCTGAGGCAGCAGCGCGACGCGCCGCCCGATCATCGACGAATCCTGCAGATTGCCGGCCCGCAGCACGCAATCGATCCCTTCGCGCACCAGATCGACGTAGCGATCGTCCTCGCCGATCATCAGCTCGATATCGGGAAAACGCGCGAGAAACGCCGGCAGCGCCGGCACGATGAAGTACCGCGCCAACGTGCCTTGCAGATTCACCCGCAGCAGCCCTTTCGGCGCGAGGTTCGAAAACGAGCCCTCGGCCTCCTCCATATCGGCGATCAGCCGCACGCAGCGGCCGTAATACGCTTCGCCGTCGGGCGTGAGCCGCACCGTGCGCGTGGTGCGCTCCAGCAGCCGCGCGCCGAGCCGCTGCTCCATGCGCTTCATCAGCGTGGTGACGGTGGCGCGCGGAATCTGCAGATCGTCCGCCGCGCGCGTGAAGCTTTGCCGCTCGGCGATCCGCACGAACACGCGCATTTCCTCGAAACGATCCATGCTGAACGCCCTTTGCAGGCGGTTTGCCGCCCATTATTAAAGCAAATGGAATGATGATGCCCAGTCTAGCCGGATTATCTCGACAGCGAAAGCGCTCATGATGTGTCTCATCCACTCTCCATCCAAAGGGAACGAATCATGAACAGCACTAAAAACGCTCGCGTCGCTATCGTCACCGGCGCCTCGCGCGGCATTGGCGCGGCGGTCGCGCAACGCCTCGCGAACGACGGTTTCGCGATCGTCGTCAACTACGCGTCGAGTTCAACCGAAGCCGACGCGCTCGTCGCCAAACTCTCGGCAGAAGGCGCCAAAGCCATCGCGGTAAAAGCCGACGTGTCGAATCCCGACGACGTACGCCGCCTGTTCGAGAGCACCGAACAGCAGTTGGGCAAAGTGGATCTGCTGGTCAACAACGCCGGCGTATTCAAGCCCATGCCGCTCGCCGACACCAGCGACGCCGTGTACGAACAGACCTTCGACATCAACGTGCGCGGCACCTTCAACACGTTGCGCGAAGCCGCCAAACGAATGAACGACGGCGGCCGCATCGTCAATTTTTCGAGCACGGTGCTCGCGCTGAATCTGCCGGGCTACGCGATCTACACCGCGACCAAGGCGGCGGTCGAGGCGTTCACGCAGATCTTCGCGAAGGAGTTGCGTGGCCGTCACATCACCGTCAACGCGGTCGCGCCGGGGCCGGTTGCGACGGCGCTGTTCTTCGAAGGCAAGAGCGATGAGCAGATCCAGACCTACGCGAAAATGCCGCCGCTGGAACGCCTCGGCGAGCCGGACGATATCGCAGGGGTGGTGTCGTTCCTCGCGGGTCCGGACGCAGGTTGGGTCAACGGTCAGACCTTGCGCGCCAACGGCGGATTGGCCTGATTGAAGCTGCCATGACGCAAGACGCGGCGCGGAAATGAAATCGCCACGCGCGGCGGCTGAACGTGCGAGAACACGTTTGACCGCGGCGCGTGGCGAGGCAACGACGTTTCTACGTTTGGTAGCAAAAGACGCTTAAAGCGCCTTCGGATTACGCTCCGTGAACCCTTCCTGATGCCAGTACGGATAAGCGGGACGCACGGCGCTGGCCGCATCGAGCTTCGCCATCTGTTCGGGCGTCAGATTCCAGCCCACCGCGCCGAGGTTCTGCCGCAACTGTTCCTCGTTGCGCGCGCCGATCAGCACCGTCGACACCGTCGGCCGCTGCAACAGCCAGTTCAGCGCAATCTGCGGCACGGTCTTGCCGGTTTCGGCGGCGACCTCGTCGATCGCGTCGAGCACGCGGAACAGATACTCCTCCGGCACCGGCGGCCCCATGTCGGCGGTTTTATGCAAGCGGCTGGTTTCGGGCAGCGCCTGGCCGCGCTTGATCTTGCCGGTCAAACGCCCCCAGCCGAGCGGACTCCACACCACCGCGCCGACGCCCTGATCGATGCCGAGCGGCATCAACTCCCACTCGTAATCGCGGCCCACCAGCGAGTAATACGCCTGATTCGCGACATAGCGCGGATAGCCATAGCGGTCCGCGACATCCTGCGATTTCATCAGATGCCAGCCCGAAAAATTCGACACGCCCGTGTAGCGGATCTTGCCCGCACGCACCAGATCGTCGAGCGTGGACATCACTTCGGCGATCGGCGTTTTCGCGTCGAAACCGTGCAACTGGAACAGGTCGATGTAGTCGGTTTGCAGACGCTTGAGCGCGGCGTCGACCGCCTGAATCAGATGAAAACGCGACGAGCCGACGTTGTTCGGACTGTCGTCGAAACGGAAGGTCGCCTTGGTCGAGATGATCGCCTTGTCGCGCTTGCCCTTGAGCGCCTCGCCGAGCACCGACTCCGACGCGCCGTTCGAATAGATGTCGGCGGTATCGAACATGGTGACGCCCGCGTCGAAACAGATGTCGATCAGACGGCGCGCTTCCGCGACGTCGCTGGAGCCCCACGCTTCGAAGAACTCGCCCTTGCCGCCGAATGTGCCCGTACCGAAACTCAGTACCGGGACCTTGAAACCGGATGCACCCAGATGTCTGTATTCCATTGATGAATCTCCGTGGCCTAGCCGTCGATAAACGGAGGTTCAGTCTACGCGCGTCGGCAGAAACGCGTCGGCTGGCACGGCAGCTTCCGGCTAGGTTGTCAGCGTTGCCAGCGCGTTGCGCGCGGCATGGATCACGCTGTCCCAGTCGCCTAATGCAGGCTGCCGGAATAGCCGGGCGCGCGGATACCAGGGCGTGTCGGTGCGCTCCAGCATCCAGCGCCAGCAGGTGTCGAAGCGATTCAGAATCCACACCGGCCTGTCCATTGCGCCGGCCAGATGCGCGGTGGACGTGTCGACGGAAATCACCAGATCGAGGTTGGCGACGAGTGCCGCCGTGTCGGCGAAATCGTGGAGCGCTTCGGTGTAGTCGATGACCGTGTGACGGCCCGCATCGCTATCCACTAGCTGCATTGCCGCCGCGCCTTTTTGCAGGCTGAAGAACCGCACGTTCGGCAGGTCGAGCATCGGTGCGAGGCGCTCGAACGTGATCGAACGGCGCGCGTCGTTCTTGCGCAATTCCGCGACGTGCGGCCGGTTGCCGCCGGCCCAAACCAGACCGACTTTGAGTCGGCCGTTTGCGTGCTCGTTGAGACGCTCGCGCCATGGCTCGACCGCTTCGCGATCCGCGAACAGATACGGCGTTGCCGACGGAATGCTCGCGAGGTCGGTCTTGAAGGCGAGCGGCAAACTCAGCAACGGACAGTGGCAATCGAACGGCGGCAACGGCTGCCCGGCTTCGATCAACTGATCCACACCGTCGAGCGTCGTCATGAGCCGCATCAACTCGGCGGGCACTTCGAGCACGACCTTAGCGCCGAGTTTCGACACCAGCGCCACATAGCGGCAAAACTGCAGCGTATCGCCGAGACCCTGTTCGGCATGCAGCAGAATCGTTTTGCCTTCGATCGAAAAATCGCCGAGCCACAGCGGCTGCGCGAAGCTGCGCTTGCCGGCCTTGATCCGGTTGCGCTCCCAGCGCCATTCGTATTTGCGAAAGCCGGCTTCGAGCTGCCCCATTTGCAGCAGACACAGCGATTCATTCCAATGCGTTTCCGCCGCCGTGGGATTCACGGCCAGCGCACGCTCGTAACTGGCCAGGGCTTCCGCGTGCCGGTCGAGGTCGATCTGCGTGAGGCCGAGGTTATTCCATGCATCGGTGAAAGCCGGCGCGAGTTCAAGCGCGCGCCGGTAGCTAAGCTCCGCGTCGTGCGGCTGGTTCAGATCGCTGAGCGCATTGCCGCGATTGCTCCATGCATCGGGATAGTTCGGCTGTAACTCCAGCGCGTGATCGCAACTGGCGAGCGCATCCGCGGGACGGCCCAGATCGCGCAGCACGCACGCGCGATTGTTCCAGGCCTGCGCGAAAGCCGGCGTCAGCGCGATGGCGCGGTCGAAACTGCCGAGCGCATCGAGCGGCTGGTTCAGACCGGCTTGCGCGTTGCCGCGATTGTTCAACGCATCGGGGAATTTTGCCTGCAAGGCCAGCGCGCGATCCGCGCTCGCGAGGCCTTCGTCGAAACGCTGCAAGGCGTTTAACGCGTAAGCGAGATTCGAATGAATCGGCGCCTGTTTGGCGTTGACCGCCAGCGCCTTCTTCAGCAGATCGACGCCCTCTTCCAGACGGCCGGCTTGCAGCGCGAGTGCGCCCAGCAATTGCAGCGCGTCGAAATGACGAGGCTTGAGTTCGAGAATCTCGCGATAGAGTTCTTCGGCTTCGGCAAAGGCGCCGTTCTGTTGAAGCGCGACGGCTTGCCGAAGCATCGAGTCCAACTGTTGCGGCAGATTGGCAGGCTTGCCCATACGGTGAGCTTGAATTGAATGCGGGTGGAATCGTGAAAGCGCTGTCGAGGGCGATGGAGCGCGTTGATCGCGCACGCATCGCGTTCGAAAGAACGAAGCCGATTATCGCCGAAAAGACCGCATGCGAATGGCCGACTGCATACCGCGTGAGTTGCGTGAGCGGGATAGCCGTGCCGCCGCGTTCGCGGCAGGGCGGTCCCACAGCGTCATGCCGAGGCACGCCGCGTCACGCATCACGCCCCAACGTGACGCGTGTGCCGCGTTTTACCGTGCCTGACGCGCGTTACTGCGTGCTGGTGGCCAGATGCTTGCGCTTGGCGAGATCCTGCGCCATGGCGTAGTGCGCCTGGATGGTCGGCAGCGCCTGCTTCGCGACCGCCTTCAACTGGTCGTCACGGCCCGACGCGATTTCCGCCTGGAACGCCGACAGCGCTTTCTGCTCGCCGACGAGCGCGACCTGTTCGATATAGGTCTTGTCGAAATCGGCGCCGCGCAGATTGTTGATGCTGGCCAGCACCGCTGCATCCGGATCGTTCTTCGGCACGTCGACACCACGCGGGCTGGCCGCGCGCAGCGCATCGGAGATTTTCGCGTTATCGGTCGAGACGCGTTCGGCGAAGGCCTTGACGTCGCGATCCGTGGAGCGGGACGTCGCGATGCGTGCGGCGTCGCGTTGCGTCGCGACGACCTGGGTGCCGTCGGCGATGAACGCCTGGTCGGCGGCATGCAGACGGCTCGCATCGGCTGCCGCGGGCGCGGCGGTTTGCGCGTTGGCAACGTTGGCGACGAGCAGCAGGCTGGCCATGCAGGCACCGGTGATTGTTGCGAGAGGCAAGCGGATCATATGTTCTCCTTGAGGTGGAAGCGAAACGACAGCGATGCGTGTGCGCCCTGCGTCAATCTGCAACGCGCGACCGCGTTCCGACCTTGCAGTCAGCTTGCGGACCGCTGACGGCGCCACGCTTTTATCGCTGTGAATTCTAGGAGGCGCGTCGTACCCCATGTGATACGACGCTGTGGCTTCTGTAACCTTAGGTAACCTTCATATGAATGCCTTGACAGGCCTGTATTGCGGCCGCCTGCTTCGTGCCGCTGATAGTGCGTGGGTGTTAACCAGAACATACGTCAAGAATGCTGCTGAAACCGCGAGGAAACGCTGAATTTTCCGGCGATCGCGCCGATAACAGAAAGGTAGGGCGCGCGCCAGCGTCGAACGTAGCGATGCATGGCGTCACCACACGCACCGCAATTCTGGAGAGAGCCGATGGCCGTAGATCACCGCGCGAATGACGAACGCACCAACCTGACGAGTTCCAACAAGTTCGAGCTGTTGCTGTACCGGTTGGGTTCGGTTCCCGGCAGCGATCAGCATGAGCTTTACGGCATCAACGTATTCAAGGTACGTGAAATTTCGACGATGCCGCAGGTGACGCCGATTGCCGGATCGTCGCCGTATGTGATGGGCGCGGTGGATATTCGCGGGCAGATCATTCCGGTGATCGATCTGCCGCGATTGATGGGTTGCGAGCCGACGCGCGGTTTGAACATTTTGCTGGTGACCGAGTTCGCGCGCTCGACGCAAGCGTTTGCGGTTGAGGAAGTCGACGATATCGTGCGGCTGGAGTGGAATCAGGTGTTGTCCGCCGAGGGCGCGGCGGGTGGCAATCTGGTGACGAGCATTGCGCGGATCGACGGTAATACGGGAGATTCGCGGCTCGCGCAGGTGATCGACGTGGAGCAGGTGTTGCGGGATGTGTTTCCTTCGCAGCATCCGGCGGTCGATCCGGCGTCGGTGATGGGCGAGGCGTTGGGGATTCGGCGCGGGGCCAAGATTCTTGCCGCTGACGATTCGGGGTTTGCTCGTAAGTTGATCGAGCAGGCTTTGAGTGCGATCGGGGCGGATTATGTGATGACCAAGACTGGGGAAGAGGCCTGGAATACCTTGCAGCAGGTGGCGCGGGAAGCGCAGGCTAATGGTGGGCGGGCTAAGGATAGTATTGCTTTGGTGTTGACCGATCTGGAGATGCCGGAGATGGATGGGTTTATGTTGACCCGTCAGATCAAGGCCGATGAGCGGACTCGGGATATTCCCGTCATTATTCATTCTTCGCTTACCGGGGCGGCTAATGAGGCGCATGTGAAGAATGCTGGCGCTAATGGGTATGTGGCTAAGTTTGCTGCTGCTGAGTTGGCGGATGCTATTCGGAATGCGCTTGGGAAGGCACCTGTCGAGGTTGGGGCGTGAGCGGCGCTTTTTTTGGTTTTTGGCCTTTCCTTGCGTTCCTGGTGGTCTATTAGCGTCGCCCCTGTGCGGGGCGGCACCTACTTCTCTTTGCCGCGGCAAAGAGAAGTAGGCAAGAGAAAGCCGCTCACACCGCTAATTCTTAAGTGGGTCCCCCGCACAGCCACGGTAGTGGCTCATCTGGAATCCGGGCTCTCGCACACTCCGCGCTCGTGACACAGCAGTCATTCTTCCGGCGGCGCTGCGCGCGCCCTCGGGGTTTCTCTCGCCATCTTTGGCTGGGCGCTTGATCAAGCGTCGTACGCCTCGTCCGTTTGGTGTCGCGGTGCTTTGCATTTCGCGCCTAGAATCGCGTGCGAATTCCCACTCCCGCAGTCTCGCCGGACGATAGGCCGGCGAAATGGTCGTATAGGTACACGGCGTAGAGATCCGTCCTCTTGGACAGCGGGTAGTCGTATCCCAGCGTTGCAGTCTGGCGGCTCTGGTTGAGGCCGCCGGAATCGCGTGAATACGCGTAAGACGCAAGAATTCTGCTTGTTCCAATCGGTATGCTCAGGCCACCCTCGAACATGTTGACGTGGAAGCCCCTGTTGATCACGTCGTCGTTCGTATAGGTATATTCGCCGTACAGCTTCGCAAACGAAAATTCATAAGATGCCGCAAGCTGCGTCGCGCTCTGGCTGTGGAAACCAGCCAGTAAGGAATTCAGGTCGCCTGCCGTCGAGTTGAAGTTCGCGTATTGATAGACGGCCCCGGCAGCAAATGGCCCGTTCCGATACGACGCCTGCACGGAATACTGCTTGCTGCCGTTCCCCGATCCACTATTGCCAAACGCGTACATCGCGTGGCCAGTCAATCCGTGCAGATCAGGCGTGGCGTACTGGATCGCATTGCTCCAGGCCGTTCCGCCCACAATTCCCTGATCCGTCCTGTACGACGGATAAGTGCCAAGGCCCGCATACATCTGCAAGATCGTCGGCGAAAATGTGAACGAGGCGTAAAACGGATTGAACTGGCATGCCTGCAAATACAACAGGCTGCTCTGGCGTCCCAGCGTGAAGGTGCCGGCAGGCGTCGTGAGGCCAACATACGCGTTGCGTGAGAAGAACGGGTCGCCGTTGAACGAACCATATGCGCCGTTCTGCGGACGGAAAAAACCCTCGATAGCAAAAATCGTCCTGTAGCCGCCGCCCAGATCCTCCTGACCGCCAAAGCCCCAGAACGACGTGGACAAACCACCGCCGCCCTCCTGCCAGCTAGACGCCTTGCCAGGAGTTTTCTGGAGGCCAATCCACGTGTCGACGATTCCGTATAACTGCACGCTCGACTGTGCTTGTGCGTGAACACCTATCACCATAAGGGCGACGGTCGCGGCAATGTGGTTGATTCTCCTCAGCGTGGCAATGCGAGTGCATTTCATCAGCATGTTGTCGCCTCTTTCACTTTTCAAATGACGAGTGGATGCCGACGTCGTGATCGACGTCCGCAAACCAGGAGTAATGACGGGTATAACCGAGACTTAAGGCGAAATTCGAGGCGCGCAGGCAGGCCGCAGGTCGAACGCGGCAGCGTGGCGTCGGTCTGGCGCGGCACGCAAAACCGCAACGATTGCCCTCGACTCGCTAACAGGCAATCGTCCTGGGTTCGGATGCGCTGACGCTAATACGGCCGATGTTCCAGCGATCTTCGGTAATGCGACGCGATCGCCGTTTTGATTCTGTGGAATAGAAAGAAATAGAGCTTGATGTACTGCCCCACCAGAATGGCGTTCATGAACGTCCCTTCGCGGATGAATTTCGGTCCGCCAAGCAGCGCGAAACCGATCGCGGCACTGATCACCAGAAGCGTGCAGTCGAAGCTCGTCTTGATGTCCCCCCACTTCAATCCCGTGCGCCTGAAGAGCGTGTTGACGAACATGTCGATCGGCATGAGCACCAGATTCGCCCGGATCATCAGAAACAAACCGAATGCGAGTAACGCATCGGCAAAAACCAGCAGGGAGAACTTTTCGAAATACGCCTGAAAGACGATCGACCGGGTCAACATCAAGTTCAGGTCAAGGCAGGTCGCCAGCACGAAGGCCGGAATCAACGAGGCGAAGTTCTTCAGCCTGAAGTCTTTTCGCGCGACCAGATAAGTCAGCAGCAACATGAACAACTCGAGAATGAAGTTGTACGTTCCCTGGCTGAGCGGCTTGTACACGAGGGTCATCGTGCGGGTCAGGCTGCTTTGCGGCGAAATGCCGATGCCGGCCCTGATCGCCAGACTAATGCCCATGGTCAGTATGTAAATGCCAATCACGTAGGTGATCCAGCGCCGTTTCAGGCTACCGGTATCGATGACTTCAGCTTCCCTTGCATGGTGCGCCATGACTGTCCCTAGGTTGTCTTCCTGCTTTTGTGCGGTGCTGTTCGCGGCTTGTTTTTTGATCGGGCACCGCGCTATGGTGGGGTGTTTCCAGCGGCGCGCCGGAATGAACGCGCCGCTGCCATTCCCAACTCTGTCGGCCGGCAGCGCTCCAGCGTGCCCGCCGGCCGTCTCCTCCTACCTGGCTGGGGTTGGCGTCAAACCATGAAGCCGAAACGGTCCAGCGAGATGAACAAGGTCAACAGCTTGTTCACCACCGGCTCGCCCTCATTGCGGTTGCCCATCTCCTCCAGCGCGGCATCGATGGCGCGGGTCGCGGCGAGCAGTTCGGTCAGGCCCATGTTAGCCATGACACCGTAGATGTCCAGCGGCAGCACCGCCTTGACATCCTTGTTTTCGGTGACGATACAACCACCCGCATAGGTGTCGACCTGCCGGAGGCTGTGGCACATTTCCGCGCTGTCCTGCCCGACCGCGACGAAGTAGGCTTTAGGCGCCGGCCAGAATGTCGCCACCGCGCCGCGATCGATATAGACGCCTTTGAACAGACCGTTCACCACATGGCGCTTGCCGTTGGTATAGCGCTGCACGACCGAAATACGGTTGAGCTTGACGCCCCCTATTTCGGCGACGACTTTTCCATCGCGCAACGGCACCCACACGTCCTGATAGAACTTTTCGTGGCCGCGGCCATAGACGTCGAACAGGTAGACCTTCGCCTGCGTTCCATCCGCCGAGACTTCGAGCGGGACGAGGTCGAGCTGCTCCGGCGTCAGATCGCCGAGACCGGGCACCGGCTTTTTCACCATGCCGGAATAGTCGACATCGGCCTGCTTCAACAGTTGACGATCTTTGGCGACCAGTTCGCCGTCCTTGAAAACGAAACGCGGATTGATCCTGGAGAGGCTGTCCGTCAGCACGATATCGGCGAACCGGCCCGGCGTCAGCGAACCGAATTTGTTGTCCATCCGGAATGCACGCGCCGTGTAGAGCGTCGCCATCTTGATCGCCTTGATCGGATCGATGCCCATTTCGGCGCACAGCGAAACGATCCAGTCCATGTGACCTTGGGTCATCAGCCGGTCAACCGAGATATTGTCCGCACACAGTTGAAAATTCTCGGCAGGCCACTTGCGCTTGACGATGGCGCGCAACATGATCTTGATCACTTCGCTGCTGCCCACGCCGAATTTGATTTGCGTCTGCAGGCCGTAGCGGACGCTTTTCTCGATGTCGTCTTCCTTCCACACGTCGTGGTTGGCGAAGGCGCCGATCGCGGGCATGTAGTTCAGCATCATGTCCGAGAGCGTGGTCACGCCCCAGTGCGTGTTCATGAAACCACCCTTGGCACGCCCCAGGGCCGATTTGCGGAAATCGTCGTCATTGCCCACGCTATAGGTGAGGTGCGCGAGTTCGCCGAGGCCGATTACCGGGTCCATCTTCAGCAACGCGTCGGTGACTTCCACCGAAGTCTTCTTGCCGGGCGCGAACGCATACACCCGATACGGTAGGCGTTCGTGGTTCTTGAACAGTCGCTCGGTGGCCTGCACCGCTTCCGGGCCCGCCGCGCTCACAAAATCGAGGCACTCCGAAAAGATGGTGGTCGTGCCGCAAGGGACGATGGCTTCGGCAAAGGCGGCCGGATGGGCTAATTGCGCGTCGAAGTGAACGTGAGCGTCGATCAGCCCTGGAATGGCATAGAGGCCTTCACCGTCGAAGATCTGCCTTACCTTGATCACCGCTTCATCCGGGTTCAACGCGACGATGCGCTTGTCGTAGACAAGAATGGACCCTTGATAGACCGTCTCGCTGTGGACGTCGAGGATATTCACATTCTTCAGGAGAAGATCGGCCTCCTTTTTTCCGTTGAGAACTTCGAAGATCGCTCTCACCTGATCGTAATGGGCAGTCACTTCGCCACGTTGCCCGGATGCCGTGGCGTTTCTCTCGCTGACTTCTTGATACATGGTCGTCTCACTTTCATCAATTGGTTTGAGCCTGCGTTTTGCCGCACCGCAACGAAGAAATCGCCGGCAAATATCCAGAACAAAAGTTGTGGAAAGTTGGGTCGAGCGCGTGCGGGATCGACCCTTTCAGATCCCTTCGCCAGGCGGCGCGACTGATGCAATTAGGACTGAATTGAGCGTTTCTAAAAAGAACCGTTTTTTGAGCGGAGTGTGCACTTTTCGAGTACGCTACGCCGACTACGGGGGCGGACGACCATGCTTCATTCACGATTGCTGCGCTACATCGACGAGGTTGCGCGTTGCGGCTCCATCCGTGCGGCGGGTGAGAAGTTGCACATTGCTCCGTCCGCGATCAACAAGCATTTGCTGCTTCTCGAGGAGGAGATTGGCGAGCCGTTATTCGAGCGGCTGCCACGCGGATTACGGCCGACGCCGGCGGGCGAAATTTTGCTGGCTCACGTGCGCAGAACGATGCTGGAATACCGCCAGGTCGAGGCGGAGATACGCGACCTGAAGACGTTGCAGAAGGGCGAGGTGATCATTGCGACCGTCACGGGGCTGGCGAGCGGAATCGCCTCCACCGCGGCGGCGAGTTTTTGCGCGCAGCATCCGCACATCAAGATTTCGATCCGGGTGATGTTCGTGCGTGAAATTCTGGATGCGCTGGTGAGTGGCGAGGCCGATCTGGGGCTGGGCTTCAACCTGCCGCCGTCGCCGCAACTGGAGCGTCTTTGGGAGATGGACACGCGCCTTGGCGCCGTGATTGCGCCGACGCATGCGCTGGCGCGCATGGAGTCGATCCCGCTGGCTCACTGCACGTCGTACCCGTTGATTTTCGCTGATCGAACCATGTTGATCCACGGCATTGTTGCCGACACATTCGAGGAAGCCGGACTCAGTGTCGAGCCGGCATTCAGAACGAATTCGATCGAGACGATGAAACGCCTTGCCGCCGCGAGCGAGGCCATTGCCTTCCTCAGCAAGTTTGACATAGCGGAGGAATACCGCCAGGAGGTACTCACATACCGGCAGATCCGCGACCGCGTCTTCAGCAAGAACGTGCTGTCTCTAGTACGCCGCGAAAAGCACGGACACGGCCTGGCGAGCTTACTGCTCGCGGAAGAAATCGTGGGCGTCCTAGACTCAACAAGCACATAAAAAAACAGGGCAGAACAATCACGAGGGCGCGCGCAGCGCCGCCGGAAAAATGACTGCTGTGCCACGGACGCCAAATGCGCGAGAACACAGATTCCAGATGCACCACTACCGCGACTGCGCGGGGGACCCGCTTAAGAATTAGCGGTGTGAGCGGCTTTCTCTTGCCTACTTCTCTTTGCCGCGGCAAAGAGAAGTAGGTGCCGCCCCGCACAGGGGCGACGCTAATAGACCACCATGACATCAAGGAAAGGCCAACACAACCCAACACAAAAAAAGAGCCCTACCCCCCATCACGAACATGCCCGACCAGATAATCAATCAACACCCTCACCTTAGGCGGCAAAAACCGATTCGGCGGATACAGCAACCAAACCTCCCCGACATAAGCCCGAGCCTCAAGCCGCCAATCCGGCAACACCTGCACCAGCGCGCCGTTTATCAGCGCCTCCGCAGCAGCAAACTCCGGCACGCTAGCCACACCCAACCCTTGCTGCGCCGCTTCGATCCGCGCCCCTGCATGATTGGCAATGTAGCGCCCCTTCACCTCGACGCTCTGCGTCTCTGCTCCACGCCGAAAGCGCCACCGATTATCGTCAGCGGTTTCGCCGAGATAGATGCAAGCATGCTTGAGCAGATCGCGCGGCATCACTGGCGTCCCACGCTCCAGCAGATACTCCGGCGACGCCACCAGCAACCACCGCACCGCCCCCAACTTCCGTCCCGCAAAACTTTCCGGAGGATGCTCGGTCAAGCGGATCACCAGATCGACATCCTCCGCGAGCGGATCCACGTCGTGATCGGTAAACAGCAATTGCAGATCCACCTCGGGATAAGCCCGCAGAAACCCCGCAATCAGCGGATGAATCACGCTCCTCGCAAACTGCGTCGGCGCGCTCAAGCTCACCTTCCCTTGCGGTCTACCGGCCAGTTGCCCGGCCGCATCGACCGCGCCCGATGCAGCGCTCACCATGTCGCGACAAAAACGCGCCACCTGGGCGCCCGATTCCGTGACGCGCACCGTACGCGTCGACCGTTCGAGCAGACGCGTCGCAAGCGCGTCCTCCAGCCGCTTGATCTGCCGGCTGACCGTCGACGGCGTGCTGCCCAACTGCCGCGCCGCCACCGAAAAATTGCCCGCATCGACAACCCGCGCAAACACCGCCATATCCGGCAGCAAGGCGAAAAGTTCGGTAGGCGTCATCGTGGCGGACTCGTCGGTGATAAATCGATTGATGCATTCGCGACATAAAGGCTATGCACGGCGACCCGATTATCACCGCAGACGCAAAGCCGGACAATACGCACTTATCCGCCGGAGGTCCGTCATGTCGCAACACGAGCAACACGCCCAACACGCCCAACACGCCCAACAAAAGAGCCAGGAACGCCTGCTCCTGATCTCCGATCTCATGCTGCTCGCAGTCGCAGTGGTATGGGGCACCAGCTACGGCGTGGTCAAAAGCGCGCTGGTGTTCTACCCGGTGCTGGGTTTGCTCGCACTGCGCTTCGGCATCACCTTCGTGATCCTCTCGCCGTCGTTGCGCCATCTGCGCGCAGCCGACGCTCGCACACTGCGCGGCGTATCGATTGCGGGCCTGCTACTGCTCGGCATCTTTCTCTGCGAAACCTTCGGCATTCTGCTGACGCGCGCCGCCAACGCCGCGTTTCTGATCAGCTTGTGCGTGGTGCTGACGCCGCTCGTCGAATGGATGATGCTCAAGCGTCGGCCGAGCCGCGTCGAATGGATGGCGGTGGCGCTGTCTCTGCTGGGCGCATGGCTGCTGGCCGGCGACGGCGCGCTCAGCTTGAATCCGGGCGATGCGCTGATTCTGCTCGCCGCGCTGCTGCGTGCGTTGACGGTGTGCGTGACGAAGCGAGTCATGCGCGATTCGGCGTTGCCGCCTTTGACGGTGACCGCCGTTCAATCGGGCGTGGTGGCGTTCGGCAGCGCGGCGGCGGCATGGCTGTTCGCGCCGCAACAGTGGCAGGCGGCGCCGTCGCTGGCAGGACATCCGGCGTTCTGGGGTTACATCGCCTATCTGGTGCTGGCGTGCACGCTGTTCGCGTTCTTCGCGCAGAACTTCGCGATCAAGCGCAGCAGTCCGACCCGCGTGTCGCTGCTGATGGGTAGCGAACCGGCCTTCGGCGCGGTGTTCGCCTGCCTGTGGCTGGGTGAACGGATTTCGGTGAGCGCGTGGGTCGGCGGTGCGCTGATCGTCGCGGCATCCGTTCTGGCAACCGTGCGCTGGACCGCCTGGCGAGTGCGCACCGCGGACGCCTGAAACAGCGCCCGAGTGCGTCGTCTTCTGCAGCAGCGGGCTATCCCGCTCGCAGCTCGCAGCTCGCAGCTCAACGCGACGCTACGGCACCCCGTTCGCTGACCACCTCGCCACGCTGCAACACATACGCGATCCGCTCGCCCTGCCCGGTCAACAGGCCGATATCCTTGAGCGGATCGCCGTCCACCACCAGCAGATCGGCAATCGCGCCGGCCTTCACCGCGCCGAGCTTGCCGCTCAGATCGACGATCTCCGCCGCAATCGTGGTCGCCGACCGCAACGCCTCCAGATTGCCGAGCACGTCGGCGCGAATCCGCAATTCATCGCTCTGGAACGTGTGCATCTCGCCCAGCAGGTCCGAGCCGAAACCCATCGGCACACCGGCCTTCGCGTAGATCTGCAACGAGTCGCGGCCCGCTTGCCGCACGGTCTCGATCTTCGCGAGCGAATCGGCCGGCAAGCCGTAATCCGCGCCATGTTTAGCGAGCGCATCGTAAGTCACCAGCGTCGGCACGACGAACGCGCCATGCTCACGCATCAGGTTCGCGGCGGCTTCGTCGACGAGATTGCCGTGCTCGATCGTGCGCACGCCGCAGCGGATCGCGCGCGAAATCGCCCGGCCGGTGTACGCGTGCGCCATCACGTAGGTATTGGCCGCGTGCGCTTCGGCGACGATCGCGCGAATCTCGTCCTCGGAATACTGCGTGTTGCCGATCGGGTCGGTCGGCGACGCAACGCCACCGGACGCCATGATCTTGATCTGCGTCGCGCCCTTCTGGATCTCTTCGCGCACGGCGAGCCGCACGGCGTCCACACCATCGACCACGCGCGCGATCGCACCGGCACGGAACGCGCACGAACACGGTTCGAGCGTGTCGCCGCGCGGCCGGAAATCGCCATGGCCGCCAGTCTGCGACAGCGCCTTACCCGACGGGAAAATCCGCGGCCCGGGAATCAGCCCGCTTTCCAGCGCCTGCGTCAAACCCCAATCCGCGCCGCCCGCATCGCGCACGCTGGTAAAGCCGCGGCCAAGCATCGCCTTCAGAATCGGCAGCGCGCGAATCGCGGTGAGGATATTCGGCTGCGCGGCGTTCACGCCGAGGTTCGCCCGCGAAGCGAGCACATGCACGTGACAATCGATCAACCCAGGCATCACCGTCTTGCCGCGCGCATCGATCACGCGTGCGTTGGGCAGATCCACCGGACGATCGGTGACTTCGACGATATGGCCGTTTTCGATCACGACATGATGATGCTCGAGCAACGCGCCCTGCGTCAGATCGAGTATGTTGCCGCCGCTGATTACCGTAATGCTCATTGCTGTCTTCCTGACTGACTTGACCGACTTGACTGGATGAAGGAATTCGCGCGACGCAGAATGGCCGCGCGCAGACTGACTCTGGCTGACTTAGGCTGGCTCAGGCGTCGCGGTGACGCGACTCGCGCACGAAGAACGTGCCGGTGAGGCTGATGGCCGCGGCGATCATCACGTAGATCGCGGGCGCTATATTGCTGCCGGTCGACGCGATCAGCCAAGTAATGAAGAACGGCGCGAAGCCGCCGAAAATCGTCACCGCGAAGTTATAGGCAACGGACAGTCCGGTAGAGAGCACCTTGGTCGGGAACAGCTCGGAGAACGCGGCGAGAATCGGCCCGGTGTACATCGCGATCAGCAGACCGAATACGCCCTGAAACACCATCAGCGAAGCGAGTCCCGGCGCGCGATTGATATAGGCGAACATCGGCCACGCGAGCAGCAGGATCGCGGCCGCAGCGCCGGACAGGAAGCGGCGGCGGCCAAAGCGATCCGCCAGTTTGCCGACCACCGGCGCGAAACACATGATCATGAAACCACCGAACATGCCCGCCGAGAACCCGGTGGATTGCGGCAGGTGCAAGGTGCGCACCGAATACGTCGGCATATAGAACAGCAGCACGTAGGTGCAAACGGTCCACAGAATCACCATCGAAAAACTCGCGAAGGTCTCGCGCGGAAATCGTTGCAGCACTTCGGCGAGCGGCGAATCGTTTTTGGCTTCGTCGGCGACCGCGCTGAAGGCGGGCGTTTCATCCATGCGGCTGCGAATGAAATAGCCGACCGGCCCGATCAGAATGCCGATCAGGAACGGCATTCTCCAGCCCCACGAATGCAGCGCGTCGGCGCTCAGGCTCGCGGTCACGAACGTGCCGACCGCCGCGCCCAGCAACACCGCAAAGCCGATGCTCGATTGAATCCAGCTCGAATAGAACGCGCGCTTTTCCACCGGCGCGTATTCGGTGAGAAAGGCCGTGGCGCTGCCCATCTCGCCACCCGCCGAAAAGCCTTGCAGCAAACGCGCGACCACGATCAGCACCGGCGCCCACAAACCGATCTGGTCGTAGGTCGGCGCGAGGCCGATTAGCGCGGTGCCGAGCGCCATCAGCAGAATGGTCAGCGACAGCGCCGCCTTTCGTCCGACTTTATCGGCGTAGACGCCCAGCACGATGCCGCCCACCGGACGCATGAAAAAGCCCACGCCGAAGGTGGCGACGGCGAGCAGCAGCGAACTCAGTTCGTTACCGGTCGGAAAAAACAGCTTGGCGATGATGACGGCGAAAAAACTATAGACGGTGAAGTCGAACCATTCGAGCCCATTGCCGAGCACGGTGGCGACAATGGCGCGGCGCCGCTGCCGCGCGAGCGTGTCGACGGACATCGTGGCGTTGGATACAAGCGTTCCTTGCATGGTCTCTTTCCTCATCGGCCGCGTTTCACGCGGGAGGCAGGCGGAAGTATCGGCAACTCGCCGCGCCGTGCTCGAACCTCGAACCTTAAACGGCGCCTTCGCATGCATAACGCCGATCCTAGTGAGACCAGAATTGTTTTCGAAACGATAGATTCGCATGCATGCATGCGTACAGCGCATGCGAAACTGTTTTCGCCGCGTTTCGGGCGGTTCCAGAGCGTTTCAGGTCGGCACGCCGCCGCGTTGTTCTTCGGCCTGCTCGAACAGCCAGCGCGTAAACGTGCGGGCGGCCTGGTTCTGCGAGCGGTCGTTCGGCGAGACGACGTAATAGCCGCCGCCATGACTCGCCGAAGCGTGCGTGGCGCGCACCAGCAGGCCTTCGTTCAGACACGCGTCGATCATATTGCGCCAGCCGAGCACCACGCCCTGGCCGAGAATCGCCATCTGCACGAGTTGCGGATAATGATTGACGACGACCGAGCGCGGCACGGCCGGTAATTGCACGCCGTTAAAGCCGAACCATTCGGACCACGACATCCATTGCCGCTGACCATCTTCCTGCACCAGCAGGGTTTCGTGCGCGAGCGCCGCAGGGTCCAGCACACGGCCCGCGAGATAGCCGGGCGAACACACCGGGTACACCTCTTCATCGAACAGACGACGCGCGGTGAAATGCGGTTCGGCGCGCTGACGTATGTAGTACAGCCCCACGTCGAATTCCGCGGGCGACAGCGACGCGAGGCCGTCGCGCACGATCATTCTGATCTTGACGTTCGGATGCGCGGCCCGAAACGCGCCGAGCCGCGGCGTGAGCCACAACACCGCGACACCGGATGAACACGCAATCGTCAATTCCTGATCGCCGTAATGCTTCATCACGTCGAGGGTCGCTTCGGAGCAACTGGCGAGCAGCCACTGCACCTGCTTCGCGTAGCCTTCACCGGCGATCGTCAGACGTAAAGCGCGGTGCTCCCGCACGAACAGCGAGCGGCCGAGAAACTCTTCCAGTTGAGCGATCTGCCGGCTGATCGCGCTCTGCGTCAAATGCAGTTCGGCGGCGGCCTTGGTGAAGCTGGCGTGCCGCACGGCCGATTCGAATGCGACCAGGCACTGCAGCGGGGGCAAAGGAGCGATGCGCATGATGACGGAAACCGGGTGACGATGACGCCATCATAGCGGCCGCGCGGGCCGCGTCGATCAACGGCTCGGCGCGAGCCCCTCTTCCGGTTCCAGCGTGCGGGTCCGCTTGAGTTCGGGGAAGAAACGCATCCACAGCAACGCGACCGCGATCGTCGCAATGCCGCCCACCAGCACGGCGGGTTGCGCGCCCCACCATCCGGCCGTCACGCCGGATTCGAATTCACCGAGTTGGTTCGATGTGCCGATAAACAGCGAATTCACCGCGCTCACCCGTCCGAGCATCTCCTCCGGCGTGCGCAATTGCACGAGCGACAGACGCACCACCACGCTGATCGTATCGGACGCGCCCAGCACCATCAGCGCGAACAGCGACACGAAGAAGTCATGCGACAGGCCGAACACCACCGTCGCCGCGCCGAACGCGATCACGCCGCCGAACATCGCCGCGCCGGGCCGCTTGCGCAACGGAAAATGCGCGAGCCACACGGTGCCCGCGAGCGCGCCGATCGCGGTGCCGGAGCGCAACAGCCCGAGACCGAGCGGCCCCGTATGCAGGATGTCGCGCGCGAATACGGGCAACAACGCAGTCGCGCCGCCGAACAGCACCGCGAACAGATCGAGCGACAGCGCGCCGAGAATCACCGGCTGCTTGCGAATGAACGCGATGCCCGAGAACACCGATTCGAGCGTGACCGGTGCGCGATTGGCCGGCCGCGCCTGGAGCGGAATGCCCCAGACCGCAGCGGCCGCCGCGGCGAACGACAGCATGCACGCAGGATACGCCGCGCCGGGACCGATCCCGTACAGCAAACCGCCCAACGCCGGACCGGCGATCTGCGCGGTTTGATTCGCGGAGGTGGCCCACGCCGTCGCTTTCGGCAACTGACCGCGCGGCACGACGGCCGGCAACAGCGACGCGACCGCGGGCGATTCGAACGCGCGCGCCGCACCGACGCAAGCCGCCAGCACGTAGATGACCGGCGCGCTGATCCAGCCGCCGAAAGTGCCGCAAGCGAACAGCAACGCCGCGACGCCTTCGAGTCCCTGGCAGATCGCGGCGATGCGGCGGCGATCGTAACGGTCGGCGACCTGGCCGACCACGAGCGTCAGCACGAACATCGGCAGAAACTGCGCGAGGCCGACGAGGCCGAGTGCGAACGCGCTATGCGTGAGCGCGTAGATATGCCAGCCCATTGCCACGGCGAGCATCTGGAACGACAGCGAGGAAAGAATGCGGGTGCACCAGAAACGTTGGAACGCGGGGTGTTTCGGCAAACTGACGGGTGAGGGGTCGGCGGGCGCTGGAGGCATCGATGTCTTGCTCTTGACTAGGCTGGCTGGGGCGGCAGCTAGTTTAGAGCAAGATCGGCAGTCGTGTGATTTCGCGCCACGCGGTGAATCAGGCTCGACGGGTTTCGCTATCGGGCCGCCATCCCACTTCGCGAAGCGCGGTGAGCAGGCGCTCCGCGCCGATCGCTTCCGCGCGGGCGCCTCGCGCGCTCAGATCTTTGGCGGCCAGCAGCGCGTTGACGATCGCCTCTTCGACCGCCTCGCCCGCTGCCGAAAACAACGCGGACATGTGATCGTTATTGACCATCTCGACGGCGGTGGTCGGCGCGCCGACGCGTCCATAGTTCGCGACCGGCAGCCCCGAGTTGCCCACCGAAAACGCGAGGAAGATATCGCCGCTCGGGTCTTCCGTGCCGCCGCCCATCCGCGCGATACCGACACTGCCGCGCTGCGCGAGCCGCGTGCATTGATGCGGCAACAGCGGCGCATCCGTGGCGATGGTCACGACGATCGAGCCCATGCCCGCTTCGCCGGTGCGCCCGTCCGCGGTCTCGCGAAACGGCGAATGCACCTGCTCCAGCACTTCGCCCACCGGATAGCCGGCCACGCGCAGCGCGTCGCGTCGCCCATAGTTCGCCTGCACCAGCGCACCGACGGTCCAACCGCCCTCGCCCGCTTTCAACACCCGCGACGCCGTGCCGATGCCGCCTTTGAACTCATGACAGATCATCCCCGTGCCGCCGCCGACGTTACCTTCCCGCACGTCGCCGGAGCGTGCTTCGGCGCGCGCCCGCCGCACGTGGTCGGCGGTGACGTGCTGCCCCCAGATGTCGTTGAGCAGCCCGTCGAAGGTTTCGAGCACCACCGGCATGCACCAGTAGACGTCGCTCGCCACCGCGTCGCGCTCGGCGGCGATCAGTGCGTCGCGCACCACGCCCACGCTGTGCGTGTTGGTGTACGCGATCGGCGTGGTCAGCAGACCGGCTTCGCGGATCCATTCGAGGCCGGTCGCGTCGCCATTGCCGTTCAGCACGTGGCAACCCGCGAAGCACGGCTGCCAACGCGCGCTGCCCGCGCGCGGCTCGATGATCGTCACGCCGGTATGCACCGACGCGTCCCCCGCTGCGACGTTCAACGTGTGATGCCCGACCCGGACGCCGGCGACGTCGGTAATCGCATTGAAACGCCCGGGTGTGCCACGTCCGATACGGATGCCGAGTTCTCTCGTACGCATTGCCTGTCTTCCTTCGATTCAAAGTTCGCGAAACGTCACGCTATGACGTGCCCACGCCGCGTACATCGCGAGCGCCAACACCATCAATCCGCCGATGATGTACAGATCGGTCGGCTTCGCCGCGCTCTGCATCGTCGTGTACAACACGTAGCCCGCACCGATCAGCGCCACCAGCGGCGGCAGCGGCCACAACGGCATGCGGTAATGATGCTCGACGTCGCGCCGCACGATACGGCTCGCGAGTGCCGCCAACGCGATCACCATGTAGATCACCAGCAGCAGATCGACCGTGAACGCCGTCAGGTCGTCGAGGCTGGAGACGAACAGCAGCAGCGTCGACGGAATCGCGAGCGTCAACGTGGCGAGCCACGGCGAGTCGAAACGCGGATGAATCTGCGTGAACGCGCGATTGCAGCGCCGTACCCACAACGCGTGCCGTCCGCTGCTATAGAGCAGACGTCCCACCTGAATCACAATCGCAATGATCGCGTTGAACACCGACAGGAAAATCCCCGCGCTCACCACCCGCATCACCGTCGGGTTGCTCAATTCGCGCACCACGTAGCCGATCGGATCGGCGCTCTTCGACATATCGATCAGCGACGGCGCGCCGAGCACGATCGCCGTCAACGGCACGAGTTCGACGAGCAGGATCAACAGCAGCGAAAAGATCACCGCCTTCGCCACGTTACGATTGCCGCCTTCGAGATCCTCCGCGAGAAACACCGCGGCGCCGAAGCCGTTGTAGCAAAAAATCGCGGTGCCCACGGCCGGAATGATCGCGGCGGCGGTCGCCGAAATCAGCGTGGCATTGCTGGCCACTTGCGGATGCACCAACGCACTGACCGCGCGATGCGGCTCGGAGAAACCGAGGTAGGCAATCAGCAATAACACCAGGACTTCGACCGTCAGAAACGCGCCGGTAATCCACGCGTTGGTCTTGATGTTCAGCATGCCGAGCACGTAGCTGAGCACCACGATCGCCAGCGCCACCGACTGGTTGCTGAAACTCGTGCCGAGCGCGTTGTTCAGATACGGCGCCGCGCCGCTCGCCAGCACCGCAGGGATGAACACGCTGACCGCCAGCACTGCGATAAAGGTCAGATAGCCCGGCAACGCGCCGAACACCCGCTTGGCCATTACATACTCGCCGCCCGCGCTGCGGTGCGCCGCGCTCAATTCCGCGTAGCACAGCGCGAAGGCCAGCGCGAGCAAGCCGCCCAAAAGAAACGACAGCACCGCGCCGCTGCCGGCCTGCTGGATCGCGAACGGCGCGATCACGAAGATCGAACTGGCGGGCGTCACGCCCGATACGGTAATCATCACCACGTCACGCACGCTGAGCGACTGCTTCAGCGCGCGCGGCGTGCCCAGCTCGACGGAGACGGCTTGCGCCGCGCCCGATGTTTCGGTGATCGCCATCGTCCTCTCTCCTTTGCAATGATTTTGTCAGCGCCCATACTTGAGCACCGTTGGGCGGAGTGTAGGAAGCCAATTTGCGCGCCGCTATTACCGCTTGGGGTTACGCCAATTAGGTGGAGACGCATGGATCGACTGTTCACGGAAGTAGCGATGCATCAGGCGCTGGCGCGCGTGATCGATCATCTGGGCAGCCCCAGGTTCTGGCGCAATCTGATTCTTCTGCTCGACGAAGTGATGCCGTTCGATAACGCGTTGGCGGTACTGATCGGACCCGACGGCGTACCGCGCGTGCTCGACGAGTTCGATACCGGCGGCACGGACGCACCCTCGCCGGTGCCGCTTTATCTGAACGGGCTGTACCTGCTCGATCCATTTTTGCAGGCCGCGCACGACGGTCTCGCCGACGGCCTCTACCGGCTCGAAGAGGTCGCGCCGGATCTGTTCCGGCAGAGCGAATACTTCCTGAGTTATTTCCGCGACGCAGTCGGCGAAGACGAATTGCAACTGATCGTGAAGCTCGCGCCGACGCACGAGGTGGTGTCGTTGTCGCTCGGTGCGAAGACGCGCTTCGAGGTCGAGGCGCTTGGACGCCTGGCAGTCTGCGCGCCCTGGCTGATCGCGACGATCCGTCAGCACCAGACGCGTCTCGCCACCGAACCGGGCAAGCGCGCCGACAGCGGCGATCTGTCGGGCCGGGTCGAACGGGCGCTCGCCGGGTTCGGCGCGGAGTTGCTGTCCGAACGGGAAATGTCGATCGCGCGGCTCGTGCTGCGCGGCAATTCGTCGAAAGCGATTGCCGAGCGGCTCACGATTTCGCCGGAGACGGTGAAGGTGCATCGGCGCAACCTCTACAACAAGCTCGGCATCTCGAC
This sequence comes from Burkholderia sp. 9120, assembly GCF_000745015.1. Classification (NCBI taxonomy): domain Bacteria; kingdom Pseudomonadati; phylum Pseudomonadota; class Betaproteobacteria; order Burkholderiales; family Burkholderiaceae; genus Burkholderia; species Burkholderia sp. 9120. The sequence goes on from NZ_JQNA01000002.1 coordinate 1,003,928, forward strand.
GCAGCCGGAGCTGTTTTCGTTGTTCATTCAGGCGCTGGGGCACGAGGAGAAGTAGGCGCGTTCGGGGTTGCGCTCACGACCGCTTTCTCACGCCGCTGCCAGTGGCCCCCGACCGGCTTAATGCATGCGGCATAAATGGCTCCGCGCTGCGTCGATACATCGACAATCCGCTCAATTCGCGTTCAAACAACTGCGATAAATATGATGTAATGACCGGATCGGGCGCTGCAGCCGCCTGCCTAACCGCTCAGGCGGGCAGGCACGGGGAAAACGATCGTCAGGCTGAACGCCCATCCGGATATTTCTGGCAGATTCCTATTCGACACCGATGAGTACAACCCGAGTATCGCCGTGGGGCATTCGCAAACTCACGTCACTGCGCTCGCTGCTCGCGCAGGCATTCGTCCCCGCCGGCCGCAACCTGCAATACATGCACAACCGGATGCGCCCCCTCGCGATCGTCGCGGTCATTGGCTTTCCGCTTTATTTTTACGTCTGGCACGATCTGTTTCCGCAGCCTTACGAGAATCTGCCGCTGCGGATCGTCGGCTCCCTTTTGTTCATGCCCATGCTGTTCGCCGAGCATTGGCCGGCATCGCTCAAGCGCTTCATGCCGTACTACTGGTACGCGGCGGTGTTCTATTCGTTGCCGTTTTTCTTCACGTTCATGCTGTTGAAGAACAACGGCTCCGACGTGTGGATCCAGAGCGCGTTGATCGCCGCCTTCGTGCTCGTGCTGCTGCTCGACTGGCTGATGCTGCTGCTCAATTTCGTGATCGGCATCGGCGTGGCGTGCCTCGCCTACTGGCTGACCACCCATCCCGCCGTCTTCAACTCAGCCTATCCCACCCATCTCGCCATTTTCTCGTTCGCCGTGGCGATCGGCGTGCTGGCGAACTACGACATGGAGCGCATCCGGATCGAGCAGGAGCGGGCCATGCTCGCCACCGCCGGCAGCATCGCGCATGAGTTGCGGACCCCGCTGCTCGCGATTCGCGCGGGCGCTTCAGGTCTGGGCCGCTATCTGCCGTCGCTGCTGGAAACCTATTCCATCGCGCAGCAGGGCGAACTGCCGGTGCCGAAGATCCGCCTGGCCCATCTTCAGTCGATGGACGGCGTCATCTCGCGGATCGAACAGGAGGCGCTGCATTCGAACGCCATCATCGACATGCTGCTCGCCAATGCGCGCTTCACCGGCGGCTTCTCGCACGGCACCTTGCATTGCTCGATCGGCGAGTGCGTCAGAGCGGCGCTCGAGCGCTATCCGTTTCGCGACGGCGAACGCGAACGGGTGCTGACCGACCTCGCGACGGACTTCACGTTTCACGGCGCGGACATGCTGATGACCCACGTGCTCTTCAACCTGCTAAAGAACGCGCTGCGCGGCATGGCGAGCGTCGATAGCGCACTGATCTCGGTCCGGCTCGTGACCGGGCCGCGGTCGAACCAGTTGCTGTTCCGCGATACCGGCGTGGGCATTGCCCCGGATGTCGTTCCGCACATCTTTACCCGCTTCTATACGTCGCCGGCCGGTGTCGACGACGCGTCGATCGGCACCGGCATCGGCCTGGCTTTCTGCCGCGACGTGATGCGCGACATGGGCGGCGCTATTGACTGTCAATCTGTCGAGGGCATGTTTACCGAATTCACCTTGACCTTCCCCCGAGCTGGAACAGGAACATGAGCACGATCAAGCCATTCTATTTTCCGACGACCGTCACGTTCGTCGACGACAGCCCGACCTTCCTGTCGAATCTTTGCCTGCAACTCGACTCGCAGCTCGCGTTTCAGCTCTTCAGCTCACCGGCCGAAGCGCTGCAGTTCGTCAACAGCAGCTCCCTGCCGAGTTCGCCGAACCAGCCTATCTTCGCGCCGTTCCGCGACCGTACCGACGAGGACGTCGCGCAGCAGGTCATTTCGCTGAGCGTCAACACCGTGCGCAACCAGGTTCACAACGCGCAGCGTTTCGGCGCGACCTCGGTGGTGGTGGTCGACTACGACATGCCCGGCATGAACGGCCTGGAATTCTGCCGCCGCATGACCAACCCCGCCGTGCGCAAGATCATGCTGACCGGCAAGGCCGACGAACACATCGCGGTACAGAGCTTCAACGAGGGGATCATCGACCGCTTCATCCGTAAACAGGACGTGTCGGCAATCTCGTCACTGAACCGCGCGGTGCGCGACATGCAAAACGCCTATTTCGACAACATTGGCCACTCGATACTCGATACGCTGGCCCTGTCGGAGTACGCCTTTCTGCGCGACGAGGGGTTGGCTACGCGCGTGGCCGAGCTCTCGAGCGCGCTCGGCATCGTCGAACACTATCTCTCGTACAGTCCTGGCGGTCTGCTGATGCTCGACAGTAAAGGCAGCACGTATCTGCTGATCGTTCATACGCCGGAAACATTGCGCGGCGTGCGTGAGATCGCCGTTGCGCAGGAGGCGCCCGCGGCTTTTCTGGCCGAGCTCGATAGCCACCGCCGTCTGCCCTATTTCTGGCAAACCGACGGCGACTACCCCGCGCAATGCACGACGTGGGAAGACTACATGTATCCCGCGACCCAATTGAGCGGCCGGCAGGAGTATGTGTACGCGGTCATTCCTAACCCGCCCGGACTCGATCTGGAACGGGTGATCAGCTATGACAGCTATCTGGAGAAGCTTGACCGCGATATGGAAAAGACATGGAGCTCAAGAAACTGAGCGCCATGTTCCGCGGCTATCAGGCCGCTACGGCGCTGTCCGCTTCCACGCGTTCGCGGCTGCGTCGGCGTGGCGACAATTCGTCACCGAGGCGTCGCGTGGACGGCCATTTGTCCAGTTCGACCTCGCTGCGAATGTCGCGGCAAACGCTCACTACCCGCTCAAGCTCGGCATCCGTCAACGCCGCGTGAGCCGACAGGCGAATCAGCGCGCGGTTGCGCGGCGTAGCGGGCGCGCAGAACACCGAGCCGAAAATGCCGCGCGCCTCCAGTGCATCGCGCAACACGATCGTGCGCTGCTCGGTGCCCGCTTCGAGTGCGATGATCTGACTCTCGCTGCCGTTCAGGTTGTACCCGAGTTCCGTCAGGCGCTCACGCAACCAGGCCGCGCTCGATGCCAATTTCGTGCGCCGCTCGTCCGACTCTTCGATCACCGACAAGGTGGCGTCCAGTCCGCTGAACTCATGCGGCAGTAGCGTGGAGCTGAAGATCGACGGATTCGCGCTGTACTTGAAGTACTCCTGGAAGTCGGCGCCAGAGGTGATAAAGCCTGCCCGGCCAGCGAACGCCTTCGCGAGACTGGCGGTGCGAAACGCGACGCGCGACTCGAGTCCGAGTTCGACGACGAGTCCCGCGCCGTGCGGACCGTGCGTGCCGAGCGAATGCGATTCGTCGACGACGAACACGCACCCATGCCGTTCGCACACTTCCGCGAATTCGACGAGCGGGCAGACGCTGCCGTTCGTGCTGTAGATCGAATCGACCAGCACCACGCCCTGCCCGTGCCGCGCGATCTGCTGCTCGAGATGGCTCGCGTCGTTATGGCGGAACGCGATGGCCGTCGCGCCCGCAATGCGCACCCCTTCCCACAGCGACATATGCGCCATCATGTCGAGATACACCGGGGTCTGCGCGGTGGCGATTGCCGGAATCAGACCGATATTCGCCGCGTAGCCGGACTGGCACAGCACACCGGCTTCCGCGCGCATGAATCTCGCAAGCCGGTTTTCGAACAGCGACAGCGGACAGTCGCCGCGCAGGAACACCGCCGACATGAGCAGGCCGTTGCCGTCCGCATACAACGTGTCGGCGGTCCGGTTGATGATGTCCGGATGCCGGGCGATCGCCAGATAGTCGTTACTCGATAGATGCAGCGCATCGGCACCGGGCAGACGACCGCGCATGATGTGGCCGCCTCCCCATGTTTGCTGCACGCGTTCATGGAAATAGCGCTCGACGCGCGATGTCACGAAGTCAGGCAACGCGGCGTGCGGATACCCTTGCCCTTGCGTCAAGGGATCGAGAACGTTTTTCATACAAGCTCCTTATGGTTAGCTGCCAATAGCGGTCAGCGGGTCCATAGTGAGCCCGTCATTTATGACGTGTCAGGAAAACCGGGCGAGCAATCCTGCTAGAAAGAGGTCTTTTTTCAAGCGGCATTGGATGCAATCGGCGGGTCAGTACCGAGTGGCTTACGCGACTATATGCGAAATGCATAACATCGCATTTTTCGATGCGCGACAACGCCCATCCCGGTGCGTCGTCACAGCACCCCAAGCAACGATTTCGGTTCGAGGAACGCTTCGATTCCAAAGGTGCCGTACTCGCGCCCAATGCCGGATTGTTTGAAGCCGCCGAACGGCGCAGCCGGTTCATGCGCGAGCGTGTTGACGAGCACGCGTCCCGCTTCGATTCGCGACGCGACTTCATGGGCCCGCGCTTTGTCTCGCGACAGCACGTACGCCTGCAAACCGTACGGCGTGTCGTTACCGATGGCGATCGCCTCTTCGGTGTCGCCGTAACCGATGATCGACAGCACCGGGCCGAAGATTTCTTCACGCGCGATCGTCATGGTGTTGGTGACGTCGCTGAACACGGTCGGACGCACGAACCAGCCGGCGTCGATACCGTCCGGGCGCCCTTCGCCACCGGCGATCAGGCGCGCGCCTTCGTCGATGCCGATGCGGATATAGCGCTGCACGCGTTCCCACTGTTTCTGGCTGACCATTGGGCCGACCGTGGTGTTGGGATCGCGCGGATCGCCCGCTTGCGTGCGCGCGACCTCCTGCTGCACACGCGCTTCGAATTCCGCGAGCCGTGCGCGCGGCACCAGAATGCGCGTCCCGGCGATACAGGCCTGGCCGCTATTCATGAAGCCGGCCTGAATCGCGAGCGGCACGGCTTCGTCGAAGTTGGCGTCGTCGAGCACGATCACCGGCGACTTGCCGCCGAGTTCGAGCGTCACCCGCTTCAGGGTCTCCGACACCGTGCGCAGAATCGACTTGCCGACGGCCGTGGAACCGGTGAACGAGATCTTCGCGACATCGGGATGCGCGCTGATCTGCGCGCCGACCGTTTCGCCGCGACCTGTCACGATGTTGAACACACCGGCGGGCAAGCCTGCTTCGTGCAGCGCTTCGGTGACGATGCGCGTCTGGATCGCGCTCATTTCGCTCGGCTTGATGACGGCCGTGCAGCCCGCCGCTAACGCCGTGGCCAGCTTGCCGCAGATGAAGCCCGCGTTGCTATTCCACGGTGTGATCAGACCCGCGACGCCCAGGGGCTGCATCACCACTTCGGCCGTGCCGGCGCGGCGCGTGAACGCGTAGTCCTGCAAGACTTTCGCCGCTTCGAGCAGCACGTTGCTCGCGTGTTGCGCCATCCAGCGGCCACGCGATACGGGCGCGCCGTACTCTTCGGTGATGGCTTCGTAGAGCTCGTCTTCTTTCGCGGCGACGGCTTCGTGCATCCGCTTCAACATCGCGACGCGTTCGCTTTTGCTGGTGCGGGAGAAGCTTGCGAACGCACGCTTCGCGGCGGCGACGGCGTCTTGCGCGTCCTGCGCGTCGGCGAGACGCACGCGGCCGATTACCTGTTCGGTGGCCGGGTTGAAGAGATCGAATAATTCGCTGCCGTGCGGCGTGACGAATCGGCCGTCGATGTAGATTGTGTCGATGAGTTGCATGGTGGGTTCGGTTCCTTTTTCGTTCCCGCGGCGGGGGATGGGTTGACAGGGAGAAGATAGATCGATCTCATTGCAATAACTAGCCGTACAATCAGGCATGACTTGTTGAACAATTTAGGACAATGAGAACTTCGGGACTGGGTGAACTGGAAGCGGTGCTGGCCGTTGCGCGTCATCGTAGTTTTCGGGCGGCCGCGACCGAGCTCGGTGTGTCGACGTCGGCGCTGAGTCACGCGGTCGCGGCGCTGGAGGCGCGCATGGGTGTGCGGCTTTTCAACCGCACGACGCGCAGCGTGTCGCTATCCGAAGCGGGCGCGCAGTTTGTCGATAGCGTGGCGCCGGCAATCGCGACGATTCGCGGCGCGATCGAACAGGCCGGCAGCTTGCGCGACACGCCGGCGGGGACGTTGCGCATCAACTCGTCGGTGGGTGCGGCGCGGCAGGCTATGCCAATGTTTATCGAGTTCCTGCAGCGCTATCCCGACGTGAAGCTCGATCTGGTCACCGAGGGGCGGTTGATCGATATCGTCGTCGATGGTTTCGATGCGGGGATTCGTCTCGCTGACATCGTGCCGCAGGACATGATCGCGGTGCCGTTCGGGCAGCAGCAAAGGTTCGCTGTGGTGGGGAGTCCGGCGTATTTCGCGCGGTATAAACCGCCGCGTACGCCGGCGGATTTGCATGCGCATAGCTGTATTCGCAGCAGGATGCCGAGTGGCGGGATTTATCAGTGGGAGTTTGAGCGGCGTGGGGAGACGGTGCGTGTCGACGGTAAAGGTGTGTTGACGCTCGATGAACCGAATCTGATGCTGGAGGCCGCGCGTGCGGGGCTGGGGTTGGCTTATCTGACGGAGTGGAATGTTGCCGCGGATCTGGAGGCCGGCACGCTGGTGCGCGTGCTCGTGGATTGGACTCAGCCGATGGATGGATTGTGTTTGTATTATCCGGGGCGCCGGCATGTGCCGGCGGCGTTGCGGGCGTTGATTGGGGTGATTCGGGAGGGGGCGGAGGGAAAGAAGGTGCGGGGGAAGGTGGTGGGGAAGCGTGCGGGGGTGAAGAGTTGACGGGTCGATTTCGCGCAAACAACCCGCGATCATGAAGCGACGTCCGCGTAAGCTGCCGGCGCAGCAGCGCCAGCATCCCAAGGCGAACCATGTGAACGAAGGGCTAGGGACAAAGTTTTCTTAGCTGCATTAGTATTCCATCCGATTCCCGGCGAAGTTCAGTGCCTGTCGCACGCTTGTAGCGGGAATTTAGGCGTATAGGCAGGATCGTGTGACTCGAACGAAATTTTCTTAACGTCCAGAATATCGACGCCTATGCGTGTCGTGACGGCGACGAATTTCCCATCCGCGCTGAAATCCGCCGAATAAATCCCCCCGCCGTACACGCGCCTAACAATCGTCTTCGGCTGACCACCCAGCTTATAAAGCGTCAGAAAATTCGTTTGTGGAGACTGTGGATTCGCCTGCGCAGGCATTCCGTAAAGAATCAGATAGCGATCGTCCTGGCTGAAGCTCCCGCCATCAACATGGTGGCCAATCTTCACGTGTGAGAACTTTCCATCCTGTCCTGTGATCGCCAACAAACCGGGCCGGGAGACTTCAGCCGCATACGCCTTGTCGCATGACACCACGGGGGCCGCAGCATGCGCGACTCCGCAAGATACCAATAACGTCGAGATCCAAATCTTCAACATGTCACTCACCCAATACCTTGAATGCGTTTTGAGCTTCACGCCAACGCAGCGGCGGACTCTGATGATCGTAGTGGTTAACAATGGATGCAACAGCATTTGATGCTGCCTCGTTCATCCCGCCGTCTGCCGCTCTTGCCACGCGGTAACGAGCCCAGAAGAATCCCCGTGTATCCACACAGGAAAACGCCTCATTGCCCGCCGATTCCGGATGGTCTATAACCGGCGCGGGCAAATAATGACCGTTGACAAGGTGCGTGAACCACTGAGGATTATATGGGCCACCGACAAACCACCCGCGGAACTCCCAGTACTGAGAATAGTTGTACCGCCCGGTTAGCTGCTTGAATCCTCGCCCCCTAAATTTCACCCCGTCGCCCGCGTCTGTATTGCCGAGACCAGTGTTGCCTTCGTACATATTAAAGTAAGCGACAGCAGCAGAAGATGCCGGCGGCGATCGAAGATAGCCCTCGGTCTCCGGCATGATGGAAACGTGGCTCGTGCTAATCGCATTAGCAATTGCAACCGAACTTTCGCGCACTACCATCATGTAGTAGGACTCGATTGCAGCTTGCCCAAAGAAGTGCGACATCCGAACTGATTTGTTCAATCCATATTTCCTGAAGACCTTGTTGATGCTAAGCCGATACCGATCTTTGTACTCCGCACCAGTCTTTCCAACATTGGTGTAGTTTGACTCGGCATAAACCTGAGCCAATTCGCCTTGGCTGAGCCAGCCGCACTTGCGGAAATGTCGAATGAATTGCAGCGGGTGGAAAAACCAAAGCTTGCCATGCGGCAAACCAGTTTTGTCCCAAAACTGAAATTTTGCCAGCAGCGCGAGAAAGTCACTGTAACCACTCGGATTGGTCTGACTCTGCTCGCCATAGAACCCGTCCGACGCGTTCAACCGCGAATAGCGGCTCTCGTTATGCGCGCTGTCCCATTCGGTCGGTGCTTCGCATATGAAACCCTTGAGCTTCGCGCGGATCAACTCGTCGCTCTTGATGTCGTTGGCTAACGCGTCTTCGTCTTCGTACTCTTTCGCGTCGGCAGGCGACAGCGGCACGTGGCCAACGATCTGTTTCAGTTCTTCGATGTCGCACATCCCGTCATCGCTATATAGCGGATTCCATCGCAACTTTTGAGTTCATTACGTAGATGCGCTGTACCGCGGATGTCGCGAGCGACAAGCGTTTGCTGCAGCCGTGGCCTAGAATAGTGAACTGCGAGCGGCGGTGGCGAATCAAGTCGTCCTAGCTTTACATAGAATTTCTCCTGCGCACCATTTGATATTCGCTCAGCGACTGAAAAACGAAAAGCCGTTGAATCTCTACAGATTCAACGGCTTATCATTCATTCTTTGGCGGAGAGACGGTCCGTCTGCTTTGAATGCATCGGCGTTCAAAAAAATTCACTCACCTCTCTGCAATCTCTTATCCACATTGGGCTTCATGGCAACATCTGTTCATTAGCACTCACGTGAACGCTAATGAATTCCGCTATAATCAGATTTTTATTTGATAGTCGATTTGATAGTCGAACGATGCCGAGAGCCGCTAACAGACTGAGTCCACTGACGGTCACGAGGACTACCAAGCCGGGGCTGTATGCCGACGGCGGTGGCCTGTATCTGCAAATCACTGCCGCTGGAGTCAAGTCGTGGCTCTTCCGCTATATGCGCGCGGGCAAAGCGCGCGGTATGGGGCTCGGTCCTGTGCACACAATCGGCTTAGCTGAAGCGCGGACACGTACCTTGGATTGTCGCCGCCTTTTACTGGACGGCGTTGATCCGATTGATTCACGAAACGCCGAGCGCGCAGCGCAGCGGGTCGCACAGGCCAACGAGATGACGTTCGAGCAATGCGCCGAGAAATACATCGAGGCGCACCGTGCGGGGTGGAAGAATGCGAAACATGCGGACCAGTGGACAAACACGCTGAGTACCTATGCCGCCCCCGTCTTCGATTCCTTGCCCGTCTCAGCGATTGATACCGCACTAGTCATGAGAGTACTGGAGCCGATCTGGGCGACAAAGACCGAGACGGCGTCGCGAGTACGCGGCCGCATCGAGTCCGTGCTCGACTGGGCAACGGTGCGCGGCTATCGCGCCGGGGAAAATCCTGCACGCCTCAAGGGTCATCTCGCCACACTGCTGCCGAAGCGCTCCCGGGTCCGGAAGGTCGAGCATCACCCCGCACTGCCGTATGCACAGCTTGGCGAGTTCATGCAAACGTTGCGATCGCAGGAAGGCGTCGCTGCGCGCGCGCTTGAATTTCTCATCCTTACAGCTACCCGAACGAATGAAGTCATCGGCTCCACATGGTCTGAGTTCAATTTGGACGAGGGCGTTTGGACCGTCCCTCCTGAGCGCATGAAGATGGGAAAGGAGCATCGCGTGCCACTGTCTGCACGAGCCATCGAGATCATTAAGGCGCAGAAAGAAGTAAAGCGGGGAGACTACGTCTTTCAGGGGGCGCGTGACAAAAAACCCTTGTCCAACATGGCGATGTTGCAATTGCTTGAGCGTATGAAGCATGACGACATAACCGTGCATGGCTTCCGCTCGACGTTCCGAGACTGGGCAGGTGAGACGACTCACTACCCAAGGGAAGTGTGTGAGGCCGCCTTGGCTCACGGCATCAAAGACAAGGCCGAAGCAGCATACGCTCGTGGCGATCTGTTCGTAAAGCGAGCCGCATTGATGCAAGCTTGGGCGACGTACTGCGATTGGCGCAAGTAGCGTTCGTTCATCGTGACTAACAGGAGCCCAATGATCTACGACTTTCTTTGAGGCATTGACGCCCATCGAAAAATATAATAGATTTTGCATCCATTGGCGTGCAGGTTAGTACAACTGCGCGGCAATCTTCGAAGTGCGGCTCCTGGCTGCTCTTTGTCGGGATTCGGCTGAACGGGGTTCGGCGGTCCATCTGTCGTTTGCGCTTCCAGGCGCAATCGCGCGCGCTGGCAATATTGCGGCACGCGCTGACAGAGGGCTGGCGAACCGCGCCACCTCGAGTCTGCGTCTGGAAGTTTTCCACCTTGAACAGGTGTTACTTTCTGGACGTTAAAATGACGCACCCCAAACCTCGTATTTTCCCGCCTTCGGTTCCTGCAGTAGCCCTACAGCAGGGTTCCGCCGAGTTTCCAACGAGTTCAAGACCGTATCCCGAATCAGCGTACTCGCCGACGTTTGCGTTGGCGACTGCCGCATCGGACCGCATTCTTCTTCAGCCTGAAGTCCTCGATATGGTCAGGATCGGTCGAACGACCCTGTACAAGATGGTCAAAGCCGGGACATTTCCGGCACCGCTGCATCTGACCAAGCGCATCCGCGGGTGGAAACTGTCCGCCGTCCAGCAGTTCCTCGCGTCTGTGGAGGGTGAGTAAATGCCGCTCGAGAACGGTGGCCTGCCGCCGAAAAGCGGCGACCAACGCCGCCCCCCGCATCGTATCTTCGGAAGCGACGAGCCAGACTACACTCGAAAACCGAAAGCGCCCTACCACGCGGCCAAATCGTCGAACGGTACCTCGCGTAAGGCTTCGACGAATCAAGCCCGCGCCGCGACAAAGAAAACGGCAGACACGCAGCCGAGTCCGCGTCTTCCGAAGGCAGCAGATCAGGTGTCGGCAGGCCTCGTGATCGTCTGCATCCACGACCACGAAATATCGGACGATGTGCGAAACGCTTTCGAGATGGAAGTCATGGTCGCCGGTGAACAGACCGGGTTGGCAATGCCGAATGTGGAGTATGTACTGTCTCTCCGATCCGGCGGTCCAAGTGCATCTTCAGATGCGAAAGCGAGCACTGCGGCCGAAAACATTCCAGAGGATGCCGCCGAACGACGTTTCGAGTTCTATGGTCCGCGCGCGAGCTATAACTTCTTCTGCAACGAAGGACTTGACGCGCTTCAGCAAGCTATTGAAGGTGCTACCGGCAATTGCGTAACAGTTGCCGTCACTGCCTCTTCGCCCTCTGACCGTTATTTCATCGATACGCTCGCTCGCGTCCGTACCACCGCAGTCGCCGCCAATACGTACGTCATCGCTTTTGTCGGGTACGAAGAATCGGGTGCAATGCCTGAGCTCGACGACTTTTGCGAGCGTTATCTTGAAGTTGAAACCTGCGAACCCGGCCCGGGCGCGCAAGACGCGTTCTCCATTGCAATTCCCGCTCGGAAGCGGTTGCAGAAACGCGGCATCGGCAAGGTTATGTGCAGCGTGGACTATGTGAACGACCGTTGCGATCGTTCATATGAACGGTTTATTGCAGCCTCAGTCAAGGACCGCTTTATCTGGGAGCTTGCAGCACATCGCGCCGCTTATGAAGAAATCGGTCGGATATTGAAATGCAGCAAATCGACCATTTCACGCCACCTCAAGTCGATGCGAAAGCAACTTGGGAAAGTGCGCCTCCAGAAGATGTCTGACGAGCGCTTCGAGGAATATCTCGAACTGTGTGAAGTTGAAAGCAACATCGACGAGCAGGAAAATGCGAATGAGCCGCACGCGAACGACGCGGACTTCTGACACAAAGTAATCGTTGCACACTTCCCATGGAACACGCGGAACGCGTGGAACGAGCCTTCGTCGTCAAACGTCGTAGCCTGACAGCGAGAACGGGCCGTCATACCTGACAGCCCGTTCTCGAACTTGCCCCCAACGCACGCCAAACATCACTTCGGCGGCGACCTTCAGCATACCGTTGAACATTAGACTCAGGCTATGTCGCCGTCGCCACGTAGCTGATTGCGTCTCGAAATCCAGAATGCACTGTCGCTATTCGACAGCGTAGTCACGACGTGCACACGTCGCGCGGCTCCCACGTCATGGGTCTAATAAGAGAGTAATCCCATATATATCTATCAATAGTAGATACAGAAGCCCTTCCCTACAGGCACGCGCCAGCACGATCTGCGCATCGTCATTTGCTTCCTGAACGACATCGCTGCGCAGCCAGCAAATCCGCTCATTTGCACTCTCCCGGGAAATTGTAAAAGCATGTGCATCGCTGACATGCACTCACACGCCGTTTGCAACGAGTCGTTCGCATCTGCGAACCAGCTGCCGTTCAAAGTATGCGCGCTCGCATGTCGCCGATGCTAACCGACGTTCAGACAAGAACGCTTGCTCATCAATTTCTCGAAGGATTTTCCATGCGTGTGCGCCGCCCCTCTATTCCCACACCGAAGCCCCCTGTCGTAGATCGCCTAGCGTTCCTGCTGCGCTGGGCCACCAGCCCTAATGACGATCAGCAAGTCATGCTCGAACGTGTTCGCCGTCGCGTTCAGAAGGAAATTGACGATGGCTCCTGTGAGCATGCCTTCGTTAAGCTCAATCACTACCGTCTGAATTTTCGCATCCGTCTTGACGGCGGTACACAGCCGCTCGTTCAGATTGGTGCCCGCATTCCCGAGCGCCAGAAAGGCGGTATCCGCGTCGACATGAATCCCGCGAAATTCGCGCCCGGCGATATGAAGCAGTTTCATGAGGTGATGGGTCGCATCGTCGGTCCCTCATACCCGCGTTTGCTTCGCCGTCCGCTGCTGCACCGTGTTGATTTTGCGGTTGATGTTGTCCATGCCGACCTGAGCCGCATGCTCGTTTCGTACACCAACGCGCATCGCTTCACCATGTTCGGCAAACGTGTGAGCACGAAAGGCAACGTCGAGGGCTACAATTTCGGGAGCGTTACCAGCAGCTACATGACCGCTGTGTACGCCAAGGATATCGAGCAGATGCATCGCGCGGTTGTCGATATCGCAAAGAAAGGGTTGCGGCGCGAATCGCTCAAGGCAAACGTGATCAAGCAGGCGGAGCAGTTGTGCGGTGCGCCGCCGAAAGTGCGTGTCGAAGTTCGTAGCATGAAGATGAATAACATGTCGCCGCACAAGCTCGCGAGTCAGCCCAACCGCTTCAAGCGTTTCGCGTTTGCATATCTACCGGACTCTGGCGGCGCATTGCCTGCATGGCTGGAAACAGCGTTTCTGTCGTTGTGCCGCGATAAGGGCGTGAAGGCCGCGCTGAACACATTCAAGGGCTCTGAGCATGCCCGCAAAGTGAACGCGTTCTGGAAGTCGCGTCAGTGCACGTGGTGGAACCCGGGGCCGATGTGGGCGCAGGCATGCGCGGCGCTGCGTCAGCTCGGTGTGTTTCCTGCTGCGGCGTTCAAGCCTGAAGAAGCCCGCCCGGAAAAAGTGCTGAATCTGGATGATGTTGCGCCGCGCTTCGCGAAACCCGTGAAGCGCCCCGGTCAGCATGTAACGTTCAAACGCACGTATCCCGGCATTGTTCAGCGATCCACGCCCCGTACCATTGCATTGACGCCGCGTACAGGAAGTGCTCGTGAACAAGTAGCCGCTGTAACCCGCAATCGTCGAACCTAAAACGCTGCATCGTAAGCGGTCGGCTAGTGTCAAATCGCCGTATGTCCGTTGTCTCGACTCAGCGCACGCGCACTGCGACATGAAGACGGGCATCCACGATGCCCGTCTCTGTTGACCACGACCGCTCACTACCACCCCTAAACGGAATGACATCTCAACGTTGGTCCGGTGCCGCTTTCAAGGTGCGGTGGTCGCCAACTATTCCCATTGCTTCGAGGACGGATTGCTGCCGCAGAGCCCGACTCGTCGCGCTCCTGTGAGACTAGCTACCAAGCGCACGGCTAGAGTTGTCAGGCACACCCTCGAAAATGTTAAAGTTAATAAGAAATTCCGGGCGAAGCGTGCATGGCGAACCAATCAGCCAATGCGACCGAAAACAAAAATGCAACAGCGCCGTAGGGACACAGCATGAAATCCGCGATTTTTGGTCTTGTCGGCGTAATCATTGGCGCGATCCTGACTGCCACCCTCACTGTGGTACGCGAACTATGGTTTCAGCGCAGGAAGGACGCAAAGGATCGTGAATATCTAGCCGTTCAGGTGTCCGGCCAGCTAGAGCGCTATGTTGCTGAGTGCATGGAGGTGGCCCGGGATTACGGACTCTATCAAGGGCAGCGAAACGCACTGAACGAGTGTGAGGCTCAAGCCGAAGAGCCCAAATTTGAGCCTGAATTGCTGAAGGTAGAATGGAAGTCCCTGCCGGTAGACCTGATGTATGAAATCCTTGATTTTCCAATCCGAGCCGAGGAGGCGAAGCGGCACTCCGATAGTGCATACGAGCACGCATTCCCTCCGGACTATGAAGATTGGTTTGTGGAACGGCAGTATCAATATGCAAAGCTAGGACTAGCTGCGTCGTCCCTCGCTGCCAGACTGCGTGACAACGTAGGCTTACCGCCCCGGCCAGCACCGGACAAATATTTTAATCCGCTGGAGTTCATGGCCAACCGCGTCCTGCAGGTCGAGCACCAAAGGAAGACGTGGGAACGAGAAGCGATGCTTGGGCATACGGCTCCCACTATCAGCCCCACGCCGGGAAATGCGGACAGCCACCCGCGACCGGCCGACAGCTGATGCCGGAGCCTGCGGAGCCGAAGCCGCCGCGCAAATATCCCGTCAATTGCACTGGCGAACGTTGCCTCGTAGTCAGTCGCTGCCCAATCCCGATCATCGAATTGCCTGAACCGGTGGTACATATTCGATGGTGTGCTCACCAGGTGTGAATGCGTAGTAAAAGAAATTTCCGTCGCTATCGGGGTGCCGGATGAATGCGCACCCAGGATCAGATGCACCCAACGTCACATCAAAAAGATCGCCGTGCTCGTCGGCAACGACCGAGTGCGCGGTAAATCGCCTAGCAGGCGGCAGCGCCAAAAACGACACGTCAAGCCAGCCGCGCACAGCCTTTTGACCGGGATGCGACTCAACCCAGCGGTCGACGTTCTGATGGCAACCGCCAGGCGCAGGAGTCCACCCGTCGAACTTGTCGGCAAAACGGGGTACCCGACGTGCCGTTACGGCGAGCAATGCCAGTGTTGCCGCCAAGCCCCTCTTTTGATCCGGGGTCGGTGAGGACTCACCCGTGAAGCCCGCTTCTGCATTTGCCATTTGGCACCCCGATATTCCAGAATCCTCTTCATTGGGCGCGTTATCAATCAACGCGCACTTCCAAAGGCGCATAGCGCCAATATGGCTTTATGCGCTGCGCATTTTTGAGGCCAGAGAACTCCCTTCATCGGTGGTTCTCAAGTTTCACTGTCGTCATGTCGATATAGTGTTCGTAATCGATTTGCTTACCACATATATCGAAACCAGAAAATGCTTACCGAGATTCTAGGGGCTGCCGCGACCGGCGCTATTATCAGCGCATTCGCGACCATGCGGGTTGCTGCGCGCAATATCCACGTCGACAGCGTTACGAAAGAACGGACAAAATGGCGTGAACATATCCGCGAACTTGCGGACAAGCTCACGATGGCTACGAGAAATGGACAGCTTCAAGAGGTTCAGCGTCTGCGTCTTCAGTTTCAGCTTCGTCTGAACCCTCAGGACGAAGCTGATCGCTCGATTCTCAGCAACATCGATCGTATAGTGACCGCACCTGCCACACAACGATTGGTCGCTCTTGATGACGTAACGGCGCGAGTCGCTCTGTTGCTGAAGCATGACTGGGAACGTGCAAAGTACGAGACGCGGTTTTTGATCACGCGAGGCAAGGCACCGCAGCGGGTTGCGTACGTTCCTGCCACTGTCGTCGGGAGCGAGGTGTCGGCGGGGCGCAATATGCCCTTCTTGACCGCGGTCGGCTGGCTCGCAACTATGATCGCAGCGGCGGGTGTGATCTTCTTTCTTGCTGCCGGGTTATCGAAGCCCTTTAGCGAGCTTTTGATGAACTTCAATGATCCTGCTACGACACACCCCGCTCGAGAGTGGGTCGGTCTTGCGGTAGCGGCTCTCATTTTTGGGTTGATGTGGTCGATCCTACACCTTGTCTTCAAGATCGCTGAAAAGAAACTCGTCGATGAAGGTGGGCGTTCTGTGGCGAAGCGGCGAGTGAATGTGTAATGTTCGTAGCGAACTCGATTGGCAATCGCATTCAATATTTGGCGGATGCACTAGCTTACCTAATCGCCGGTCCCCGCCTTAGTCCCCGGAGAATGCCAGGAATTCGCGGGCGATGTCATGGTTGCCTGTTAACGGGAGGGTTGCACATCGCTTTAGCTACGACTTGCAGTTCGGCACAGATGCATAGGGCGGGGTCAGCGGCTGAGGGCAGCGTCGACCCGATTCGTAGGCATTGCTTCTATAAAAACGATGACACTCACTCGTAAATTCCGAACGGTGGTTATCGACGGATGCGACTTCAGGGTTCGAGCCGACTCCAGCACCTTTCTTTGGCAACCGCGCGAAATCAGCGCGATCTCCGAACTTAGTAATGTGCTCTTCGACAGTCAGAACCGACTTTTTCTCCTCAGGCAGCAGGAAGCTCGACAATACGCCAAGACAACTGCGGGCGTCTTTGTAGAGGGCGACGACGTATTCCTCTCCAGAGAGTCCGATGCCGTTCTACCGTCCATAGACGATTTTTTGCCATATGCGGCCAAGAGGAGTGTGCGTCCTTTTCTCGCAGATTCGATTCCAGAAACGTCATGGGGATCAAGTCTCTCGAACCTTTTGACCTGGCCGTGCTGGAATCGACTCCGCCAATCCGCGTTTATGGAAACGGGACATCGATGCCTGCTTTGTGGTGCCGGAGGAAAGCTGGATTGCCATGAAATCTGGAAGTACTACGAACCCGGCGAAGACGGACAAATTCACCGAGGCGCGCTGTGCGGTGTTCAGCGTCTTGTCAAGCTGATTCCAGTATGCGCCGACTGCCACGAAACATTTCATCTCGGCCTAGCCGGGATTAGGGGGCGGCTGAATATCGCCATGGAGCGTGTCGCGGCGTTGTACCGCCTGTCGGACGATGAGCGCGAAGCATACTTCGCCATGGTGAAAGAAGACTGGTACCGTCGAAACGAATTCTCGTGGGCTCTTGACGTTTCGGTGGTAGGCGCGTCGCTCCTTGAGATAAAACCGGAGTGGGAACTGCAACCGGATAGCAGCCTGTCGGCCAAACAGAAGTACGGCACGTCTCACACTTTCGTTCTTGGTGCTCCGTGGCAACGAAAGGGTGATGGTGAAGAACGACTGATCAGCATCGACGCATTCCTGCGCGGCTCCGAGAGCGAAAATATTTCAAGCACACACCGCCATCGTAGTTGAAAGCGCGTGCAGCGAGACCGTGTTGCTTCGCGGCGGTGTGCAAGATATATCCCGCGTCACAAGCATGAACCGCATCGAACAAACGCCGGCACTAAATCCCGGCTGCGCGAAAACGGGCTCCGGCGTATTTTGGTGGACTGCATTTTCCAAAGCATGCTGTTGGTGTAGCACGGAAGACCGCTTCTGGCCGCGCAGCCTGAAGTCTGATGGAGTTGCCTCAAGCATTAACGGCCTGCTTCAGAGGATGCGCAGGTCGCGGATACGTCCGATCCCCGGCGAACGCTGCCGGATGAGATCGGCGATGAACTCAGGCAGTAAAGCGCGCGGTATGTTCGCAGGCACGTCTGTGACCACCTGCGATGGGACCTGCGCAATGAAATTGTCTGGCCCGCTCGCGAGGCTATGCTCGTAGGAAACGCGGTTTTCCATGGATGCCCCTCGTATATGGTCTTTTCTGTTATCGGGTTTCGGGACAGTGACAGTCCAGCACTCCGATCATTATTACCCGACCAATGCGCGCCTACCAATACGTCGATGCTGCCGGGTAGAATCGCACCTCCGTGAATGGAGGAGTTATCTTGCAGAAGTTCATGACGTTGATTTTATTGAGCGCCTTGCTTGCGGTTGCATCTTTTGCCCCGAGCGCAGCCGAAGCGCATCCGCGTGTCGTGTGCAAACGCGTCTGGTATCGCGGACACCTGGTTCGCCGCTGCCGACACGTGCCCCCGCCTCATCATCAACATTACCGCCGACCACCCGCTCATCACGCGAATTATGTTTGAGCAGCGCCGCCGTATCTGGAGCAGGCTGGGCAAGTGAATGGCGGCGCGAGGAACATCGCCGGTTACCGGTCGACACTGGAAGCAGCCCGATTGCATGGGAACGAGCGCGCCGCTGTCTACACATGTGTACATAGCTGGACTGGAGAACACGCAGGCAACAGGAACTCCAAGGCCAATTCCCGGGCGAAACAGAGGCAAAGCAACCCGACAATTCAAAAAATGCAGTGTCGCTGCGGTTTTTTGCTGACCCGCCACAGGTTTCGGACTGCCGAACACCTGAAGGTACCTAAAAAAGCGAGCGCTGCTTAAAAAATGAGCAAAATCGCCCGATTTTCCATGCCGGGACGGGTCGATGCCGCGCTTGCTGCGCCGCGTCATTCCTTACAATTCCGTCATCTCGGAAAATCCGGGCCATAGCGCCCCGCATGGTCTTACCCTTCCCGAACCCCTGACCACGGAATTCCAAGCCGCTGGCGGGCCGTAAAGCGGGCCAGAAGACGATTTCTGCGGTTCCGGGAGCGTCGGGAATGCCACGGCTCCGCTGGATTGGTAAAAATTACCGCTTTGCTGTCGATTGATCTGACTCGTTTATCAATTTTTCGTGATTTGTGTTACATTTTCACAGCCGAAGAGCAATTCATCGGCTATTTTTGTCAAATTTCTGGCAAAAATACGTTTTTATCGCCTCTGCCTTGCCGTTGACTGGCGAATTTTTGTTCTCCGCCGGTTCGTGCCTCGAACTGCATCGGTAACGTCTCGAGTAACCCCGTTTTCCTGAAACGCACCCCGCAGCATCCCCGCGTTTCCAGTTTTTTCCACTCCAGAGCCTGTAACCGGATAGTCGTCCGGAGATAACGCTCGCCTTAAATATTAAGGATACCTGATCATGAAATTCGGCATTGCACCAGATGACCTGTTGAATCCGCTATTTCCGCTCGGGCAGGTCGTAGCCACACCCGGCGCAATCGATGTACTGGATCGGACCGGCACCAATGTCACGACATTGCTGTGGCGTCATCAGAACGGCGATTTCGGAAATCTCTGTGCAGCGGATGTGCGACTCAATCTCGAAGCAATCGTTGTCGGGTTACGCATCCTGTTCTGCTACGAGATTGGCGTCTCGCGCGAGCGTGTCTGGATCATCACCGAGCGCGACAGAAGTGTCAGCACCGTGCTCCTGCCGGGCGAATACTGATGCGGGAGTTCATCGTGCAACGACTTCATCCCCGGCTCACTCCCGGCAAAACGTTACGCGCAGGATCGAAATTCGCTGTTCACTCGCTTCAGGGCGACTGGGATTCGGCGTGCTCGCTTTACGCTACGGCAAGTGCTCTTGCGATACTCGGGCGCATCGCCGATCCGACCGCCGTGTCGTGGCGACGCCGGGGACCGGAAGCCGATCTCTGGAACCGTGCAGCGCCGCTGTACTTCACGGGTGCAACGCTCACGGAAGTGGCTGGGGTCATACGGGAGTGCGACTGGAGCCTGCAACCCGCCGTTCTCGAAGGTGCTCACCGCAAAGTGCTCGACTTCTGCGAACAGGAACTGTCGCGCGGACATCTGGTGATCGCGAGCTGGCGACCGGTCGGGCAGTCCCTTTCGCATGCCGTGCTGGTCGTGGGCAGCGAGGGCCGCACGCAGGGTTGCAGATTCCGGCCCCATGCGCTGCTGATCCTCGATCCGGCGGAGCGCGATGCACCCATGGCGACGTGCAACGCGCGCCTCGATTACGCGAACCCTGCTACCGGCAAACGCGCCCGGTATGGAGCCTACATCACGGCGCGAGAAACGTTTTCCGTGGTGCTCGACGGCGCAGTGTCGATCCGCGAGAAACGCTCCTCGAAGCCGCCGTAGTTACCTCAAACGTCTCCGGCTCTCTTTCGGCGCAATGGCATTCGCCCGGCGCGCCGACACCTGAACTTCACTGCCTATCAATAAGGATTAAACATGGAAACCAGCAACAACCAAGCTAATACCCCTGTCAGAAAAAGCCGCCTCGGCGCGGTGCTCTGGACGATCATCGCCATCCTGATTTCATTCATGGCGACGGGAGCCGATATGCCACCGCACACCCAGCATCTGGCGCTCAAGTTTTTCTTTGTCTGGATTGCGGGCGCGCTGCTGGGCCTCGTCGGCGTGCGGATCGGCAATGCACTTCGCCGTGCAGCGAAACCGGACTTCATCATCACCAGCGGCGGTTTGCAGGGAATGCTCGGGGCAAAGATTTTCTGGAGCGTCGGGCCGCAGACGGTCGGACTGCTGATCGGCACGGTGGTCGGCTGCAGCACACTGATGGGCTGGGTCGCCTGATCCATCCGGATTCGCGCGACCGTCAACCGCATGCTTCACGCAGGTTGACGGTCGCGCGGTGACTCTGCCGCGGACAGCCGGAAAACGGGTCAGCGGAATCGGGAGCGTTTGATGTCGGGCGGCGTCGCCGCATTTGTGCGGCGCTCGCCGGTCGGCGCAAGCGAAACACCACCCAGCGGCTCGAACAGTTCAGCCAGCGTCACGTTCAGCGCGTAGCAGATGTTCGCCAGTGTTTCGATGGACGGATTCGCAATGCCTCGCTCGATCGCCGAGATGTAGGTGCGGTCGACGTGCGCCTCGAACGCCAGCGTCTCCTGCGATTTCTCCACTTCGTGCCGACGCTGCTTGATACGCGCGCCCAGCGCAATGGAGATCGGGGCGTGTTTGGCTGTTACAGCAGCGAATCGTTTGGCGGTCATGCGGGGCAGGATGCCCGCTTGCAGACCAATTCTCGACGTTGTAAACACAACAGATGTATGTGTGTTTACTCTACAATACTGCCTCCACTGATCCATATCGCCCTCCTTTGCTGACTGTGCCGACCCGGACGCAGGGGTTCGTTACGCGCTCGGTTGTCGAGTAAACACTACAAGCCGGAACGGGCGCACAAACGCATCCGGGCGGCTTCTGCGCCGTCCGCCCGCTCTCGCGCACCCGCACAACCATGACCAGAACACTTCCCGTTGTCGCCGTAGCAACCGCAAGCTCACACACCTATCGTCCCGATATTGATGGCTTGCGCGCCGTTGCCGTACTCGCGGTCGTTATCTTTCACGCGTTTCCCGCCGCGTTGCCGGGTGGCTTTGTCGGCGTCGATATCTTCTTCGTTATTTCCGGCTATCTGATTACTGGAATACTGCTCGACGGAATGCAGGTGGGACAGTATTCGCTGGCGCAGTTCTACGCGCGGCGTATCCGGCGGATATTTCCCGCACTTGTGGCCGTACTGCTCGCAACGTGGGTAATGGGCTGGTTCTGCCTGACCGGCGAGGAATACCGCGAGCTTGGAAAACACGTGCTCGCGGGCGCTGGATTCGTCTCGAACTGGGCGTTCTGGATGGAGGCGGGATATTTTGACCAGACCGCTTCCGCGAAGCCCCTGCTTCATCTCTGGTCGCTTGGGGTCGAGGAGCAGTTCTACATAGTCTGGCCTGTCCTGATGTTTGTCGCCGTACGGCTGCGTCGGGTTGCACTGGTTTGCGCAGTGAGCGGATTGTTGTCGTTCGTATCGGCCATCTGGCTGGTCCAGTATCACCCGAGCGCCGCGTTTTACTGGCCGACAAGCCGCGTGTGGGAGCTGGCCGCAGGCGCCGGGTTCGCTATCGCCGCTTCCGGCAGATGCATGGAGCGAAACCACAACGCCCATAGTGCGTCATCGATCGGGCTGTTGCTTTGCGCGGTCTCGTTTATCGTGCTGAATTCCCGGCTGCCCTTTCCGGGATGGTTTGCGATACCGCCGGTGCTAGGCGCGGTGGCGTTGATCGCAGCGGGTCCGAAAGGGGTGGCGAACCGGCTGCTGCTCGGTAACCCGGTCGCGGTGTGGTTCGGAAAAATAAGCTACGCGCTGTACCTGTGGCACTGGCCGCTGCTATCGCTCTGCTTCATTGTCGCGGGCGGCGAACCGCCAGTGGCAGTACGGGCTGGCATTATCGCCGTGAGCGTCGTGCTAGCGTGGTTGACGACCGTGCTAATCGAGCGACCAATTCGTCTCGGGGCTCCGGCCAGATGGAAGCTCATCACGCCATGCATACTGATGCTCGGCGTCGCGTATCTCGGCGGCATGACGTATCAGCGTGACGGACTGGGATTCAGGAAAGGGTACAACCCGGACGCGGACGTCACCACGGCGACGTTGGGCGCGGGTCACGAATTCGTCAATCTCACGTGCGGCGTGTCGCCTGCCGACCGGCACCTGTTCCAGTTCTGTGAGACAGACAAACGGGCAGCATCCCATTTCGCGGTGTGGGGCGACAGCAAGGCCGATGCGCTGTACTGGGGGCTGGTGCGTAAGTCTATGCCCGGCATGAGCTGGACACTGGTCGCGCGCGCAAGCTGTCCGCCGATGGCTGGCGTCCATGAAATCGCATCGAATGCGGCGGATGACGGGGACGAGTGTCGCGAGGCGAATAACGTCGCGTTGCGCATGCTGCTCGGCAATCCGGAATTGACGACCGTCGTGCTGGTTGCGGCCAGCCGCGATATTGTCGGTCCGCAGTTCGCATATGACGGTTCGTCGCTGGCGGCGATGTCCGCCGCCAGCGACGGGCTTGATAATGCGATTGCCGTTCTGCTGCACGCAGGCAAGCGCGTCGTGCTGGTGCTGGACAATCCCGAACTGCGCGATCCCCGGCAGTGCATGGATCGACGACCGCTCGCATGGCCGGTTGTGCGCCAAGTGCTGGGCGTGTCGGACCTCAATGCTGCCCAGCGTTGTGCAATCAGCTATCGCGGTTATCTTGAGGGTACGGCTGGCTACCGCGCCATCGTTGACCAGTTGATAACACGTCATCCCGATCTGACTGTTTATGATCCTACGTCGGTGCTGTGTGATTCGCAGCGGAATGTCTGTCCGATGACGATGAACGGGAAATATCTTTACAGCTACGGCGATCACATGTCCGATTATGCGAATGGACTTGTCGCTGGACAGTTTCTGCCGCTTCTGCGCCGCGGACCTTAAACCATCGCTATCAGCAAATCCTGAAGTGCGCCCGGACTTCCGATGACTATCCGCCTGGCGCAAGAGATTGTTTTACCCCCTGCCGGGCCATGGAAAAAGCCATTCCCCCTTCGCAAGCTGCTGCATCCGCTTTCGCGCGCCGTCCATCACGTAAACCGGTGCTGCTGCGAACTGTTGGTCGTAGAAACACAGTAGCCTCGCAAGGATAGCCTCGTCGGCAGATTCAATGCTCCAGGTTTCGTTGCTCGCTGTGAGCGCAACACAACGTTTCAGTGCGCCCTGCACATCGTGATAAAAGCAATCGTGTTCATCACCGAAACCTGCTTCGCGCAGAAACCAGCTCAGGCTGGCCACGATGAACAGTTCACCGAGAAGTGCCGTACTTCCGGCACTGCTGCGACACGCAGCAAGCGCAAGGTGATTGCGCAGAGAAGTCTCTCGCGCCGATCCGGCCGTCGGCGGGAGCAGCTTTTCTTTGGTCAATGCGGCGCGCGGGCTGCGTCGTGGTGTTTTCTTTTTTGCCGATCGGGATTTCACGAAAGTTGTCAGATGTGAAGGCAGGATGTGTTCGTCGCAGTCTCGATGGCTACCGCTTCGAATTATATCCGCCCCCTCTAACCAGTCAGACCAGGCTCGAAATAAGGTGACATCCGCAGGTAGCCCGGTGCCCGTGACGGGCAATCGGTATGCCCCCGTCGGCCATCGATGCGTCGCCTTCCTCGATCACGTTGGGCAACACGTCGGGGTGTCGCGGACACGACACGCGATCACCCTTACGCGCGACATAGCGGCCTTCGAAACGCATTGTCGTTGAGCCGGTCAACACCTTGCCGCCGTGGTCAGTGTCGTCACCGACGCGAATCAAGTTGATCACGACTTCTGCCCCTTCAATTAAATTGAATCGTTCGAAGCTTTTTCCGGATCGAGGCTGCATCCTTGAACGGATAGGATAGCGGCTTGCCGTTTCTATCCGAACCATTCCATCCCGGCGGAAAATTCCTCATTGAGGAGTCGTCTCGTGTAAGCATCGACTTATCAGACACGCGGCTATATCGATAAATGAAGACCTTATAGTAGTCCCCTTCATAGTCAGCAGCTTGCGAATTTGTTGGCCACTTGACGAGTACGATGATACTTCTATTTTTCCAATAAAAAACCGTAGTCACCTCCGGACTTGATCCATTAATTTCGTATTTGTCGATAGGAAACTGTTCGCCGTCATTGCATCGCCAGTTTGCCAAAATGTCAAATGGCGGTGTGCTTAGCGGATCATCAGCTACAGGATGAAGTTCTTTCGAAAACGATATGAAGCAGCCACGCCGAATCGGGTCAGCGGATATCTGATCTGGCGACTCCCCTGCGGCGTAAGATGAGGTTGGCAGATAAACTGCGAACAACAGTGCTAAGGTAAAGATAATTTTTCTCACCACCCATTCTCCGTTGTTGAGGTCGAAGCCCAATCGTTGCTGCAAGGTTGCTGACCTTTGTTCAATTGCACGAAAGCTTTTTTGGCTGCAGCCTTTCGTCGTGCAAAATCTTTTAATGCTGGATTGATGATTTTGGTTACGCCTTTCACATTATTCTGATCAGCTTTTTCGTTTATAGACCGCGTATTCCAAAACCAAGCTGATGAGTCTGCGGCGATAGATGGATCATTTTGGACTTGAGCCGGATCAGTGACCACATCGTTTCCACTAGCTTGTTTGTACTCTTTATATGTGTCGAGCCATGTCATATGCAACAGGCCACGCCCGCGATAATCTCGCCCTGGGTACTCACTATCCCCAAACAGTACTTCTCCGAGGCCGCTGTCATTGTGCGTTAGATGAGTCTTTGAATAGTCTTCTATCTGCGCTGATGTCCATTCAGGATGAGACTTATGCAGCCCTGCTTTCAGCGCTGAAGGATACGTTGCCCACAAATGGTCTCCATCCGTGTAATTTAGATTCTCACGGAACGCGGTGAATCCACCGCATTCGACTTCACACTGACCCAAGAAATGCGAGGCGCGGTTACACGTGTTGATTCCGTATTTAATGAAAGCGGTTGTGACCGCCGTAGAAAATTGACCTGCATTATCGGTTGTGATATTCGGAAAGATCGCTTTGAGTATCGTCGCAGTGATAGTGAGGTCGCTGCCACAATGCAAACACGTCAGTCCAGCGTTCACATTAAAGTTGCTGACGAGCCCAATCGGATGGAAATACCACGGCGCGTGGTCTTTCGGAAAGCCCTCAATCCCATTTGCCTGTTCCCACCACTGTAGTTTGCCGATGCGCTCGAGCTCCGAACTCCAGAGAGATTGCAATGTCCCCATCAGCGGCGACAAAGCTTGCCATTTGCCCAAGCCACCACCCCATTCGCTTTCGTCACGCACGATTAGATGTGAGATGGCCTCAGCAAACCAAGGCGTCTGTTGCGCAATCTTCAGTTCCTGCGCAGTGATCGTACCGTCTTTATTCGTGTCGATAGCCCTTTCCAGCGCTGCGACGAGTGCGCCCTCATTCACGACCGATGCGCTTGGTTCGAACTCGGTCTTTGCTTCGCCTTCGATCAGTTGATCTGTCACGTGCAGATACCGCTTCAGCATATCTACCGGTTTGATGCCGCTGTGGTCGATTAGATCAAAACCAGGCCAGTCCCACGGGCCACACATGCGCGTTTGCGCATGCCCCTTTTCACAGACCCACCCCTGGCGTGTTGCGCCGTCCTTGGTGCCGATGGTGACGTTCCACCAATGCTGTCCCTTGTCGTCCTTGGCAATATTCTCTGCGCCCAGCTTCTCAAGATCGATACGGCGGAACACATCCCGGAAATCCGCGCCTGGTGCTGACGCGTTTGAAACTTTGAGCGGAAAATCCGTCCAACCCTTCACTACGCCATCTGTAACCTTGTTCGCCTGACTTGCATCGACCCATAGCGCGGGGCCAACGTTATGAAGCGGCGCGGGATGCGCTGCCTTGGGTTGAACTTTGATCCAGCGCGATCCCTGCGCATCCCCAACCGGCACCAGTTTTAAGCCAATCTGTGTCAGCGTCTGGTCTGGGTCAGGCACGGTCATGACAAGCTGTGCGCCTACCGAGATTTCAAGAAACGCATTGGCTGGCGGCAATTGCTTTGCGCGCTCGCGGCTGCGGGCAATGAAGTCGGATAGATCAGGTCCAGCAAACGTTTCGAGGTGCAGCATCGGATGCGTGCGGCCTGGTGGTAACGCGCTCGAATCGGTGTATTCCTGATACTGACCCATATGGCCGATCACTGTGCCCGCAGTGACAGCGTAAGGTGTCTTGAGCACCACGACTGTGTTGAGCGGCTGCGGATCGGACACGGCATCAAGTTCGTTGATAAACACATAACAGTAAGGTGCGTGAGGCGACACACTATGACCGACGGTTGCACTTACCGGCTCGCCGCTTTTGATGCTACTGATTTTTCCCCATCCCTTCTTAACTGGATCGGGAGTCAGGGTCAATTCCGATCCGGTTGGCAGCAGACCGATTATTTTCCCGTCAGGCAGATCACGGATATGGATGCCAGTGAGGGGTTGCGGCGTGGCGCTGCTGCCGTCATCCGATTGAAACGGACTGATCGCATTGGCTGTCTGAAACGGGTTGTCTAGTTCCTGCGACAGCTTCGGCAAGTCCTGTTTGTCCTTCGACTTATCCCCCACCCGGTAGTAGCGAGAGCCTTCCCAATACAACGGCTCGTCAATCTGCGGCTTGCTTTTGTCGGCGGATTGCTTTGCCGCGTTGTAGCCTTCCAGGTCCATCGTGTGCATGTACACGCTGAAAAAGACGAGCGTGTCAGCAGCAGTCTGCTCGGAAGGTTCCGCGGACGCTACGTTGGGCGTGGCTGGCTGCTGTGCCGGTGGCACGGGTGGCAATTGCAGCTTGTGACGGATCAGAACGAAGCCGGTTGAATAGAGGACAGAGCGGTCGCCTTGATATTTGAGTTCGGGATATTTCGAATCGAGCCGGTACGCCACGACTTCGCCATCGGCAATCGCACAGATTCCACCATCCTGCTTCAGTGCAGTCCCGGTCTGCGAATCGAAATGAATGCCTCCGTGCCACAGGCCGTTCGAACCAAGAGGATAAAAGCCACCCGTGGCATTTCCGAGTGCTTTCATGTACGCCATCGGATCGCCCGCATCGTCCTTGCTTGCAGGAGAGAACGGAAATGCCCACTTCAGTGGAGTGTAAGCGGGGGGAACAAGTGCTGCAGCCGGTGCCGGATGATTGTGAGAATCTGCCATGATTTATTTTGTTCGATGTAATTACCCAGAAAACCGCATGCCCCGGCCCCCCTTGTCCGCCACTGGCGTGGCCTGCAACGGATCGCTGATGGCCGCACTTGCCCCGCTCGGTTTGTCCCACGATGCACAGCGCTCCAGAATGTGTCCGGTCGTGACGTTCTCGATGCCTGCGCCCTTGATGCTGATGTACGAACCGCCCGCGCCAAGCCACACTTCCGTTTTCGCCGTCAGAACCAGCCGTCCCGTCGCACTCTCGACCTTGAGATCGAGCTGCGAAAGCAGGTTCATCGCATCGCTGAGCGCCTGGATGTCGATCTTTCCCTTGCTCGCAATGAGCTTGATGCCCAGGTTCTGCGCGAACAGGCTGATGCCGTCCATCACGCTTGCCAGCAACGATTTGCCCGCCGCAAGAATGACGTTTTTCCTCGCGACCGTATTGACGTGCTGGTCGGCCGTCAGGTGAATGGACTGCTGCGTGCTCGCCGCAATGCCTTCAGGACTGGACAACACCATGACCGGCTTCGAAAAACCGTTCGCATTGCCCGTCCCGCCCCCCGCCGTGCGGCCACCCTTGCCGACGGAGGCCGCCACGCTGTGCTGGGTCGCATCGATGAACGTCTTGAGCGCATCATGCCCATCCTGCAGACTCTCACCCCGGTTCGTCTCGCTCGCCTTCGAGACGGTTTCGAGGACGGCCTCAGCGCCCGCCAATTGCCCGGTCGCGGCTGTCACGTTCATGGGCTGAGTGGCGACAGGTTGCGTCGAAATGACCATGCCCTGTGCGGCACGCAACGCGCCGTACGCTCCCGACCGCAGATCGAAACCGGTCCCGATAAACGCGCCGCGCGTGTTATCCGTGTGCTGGATCAGATACCCCATATGGAGGCCGGTGCTGTAACTCGTCGAGTACAGGCTCAACCGGTTCTGTCCGCTGGCGTCGTCCATCAGGAATTCGTTGAAGCCGTCGCCGCCGTACTCCTTCGAGCGATGACCGGAGAACAGGCCATGCGAGTGAAACGCCGGCTTCGTCGCGCCGCCATGCAGCCTCGAAATGATCACCGGACGGTCGCAATCGCCATTCACAAAGCCCACCAGCACTTCGTCGCCCTTGCGCAGCGCAAAATGACCGCCACGCTGACTGCCCGCATCGGGCATGGCGGCGCGTATCCACGCCGACGCGCGTTCGTCGCGGCCCTTGCGACTCCACGTCAGCCAGACCTTCGAGCGATTCAGCGAATCGGTGAAAATTTCTTCGTTATCTGGTGTGCCGACGATGCCCGTCTGCAGATGCATCTCGGGCTTGTGATGTCTGAACGGACTGCGGAACGGCACGCGACGTCGCTGCGCCTCAATCTCAACCTGGAAAAATCCTGCGCTGCCATCCGTGTGGCGAACAGTCGATCCAGCGCCCGCTGTCCGCGCCTGTTCAACCTCGGCCCGCAGACTCCCCGGGAACTGCGCGACGGCTTCGATGCCCGGCACATTGTTCTGTATCAGCCAGTCGACGGCGATGATCGCCATCTCGCGCTCGACCTCCGGCTCGCTGTCGTGAACGGGATGACCATCGAGCCGGTACCAGTAGCCGGGCAGTGCGCATCGCAGGCTGCCGACGCCGAAATACCGTTTCGAGCGGCTTGCCATTTCCTCCGCGAGAATGCGCGCCTGCGTGTCGCCCATCGCGCTATCCGACCACGAGTAGCCGCCTGTATAGATATAGTTCTCGCCCTGCGCGGGCAGTTCATCCTGACTGAATGCCGGAGAGCTGATTTCCTTTGGCTGGTCGGGCTGCATGTAGTCGAAGGTGTTCGTCGTGATCGATGCGCTTTGCGAATCCTGCTGTTCGCTCCACTGGTTCAGCCCATCGAATTCCACGTTGGTGGCCGAGCGGCTGAACGTCACTACCTGCGTGGGCAACTGCGGCACAAAGTACAGATCGTCCGTGATAACGACGGTATGAGACTGGCCATCGCTCGCGAATTCGAAGCGTGGAAAGATGCCGACCTCTTCCATGCTCCTGTGGACAAAGTTCCAATCGTCCTCCCACTGGACCCGTTGCGAATACGAGCGGATCGGCGAGCGCAGATCGAAGCGATACTGGCCCTGCGCCTGCGGGGTCTTGGCGAACACATCGGCGAGAATCTGCCTGCCGTCAGCTTCCTGCCAGTCGCGGCAGTCACTGCTGAGCTTGAGGAAGCTGAGCCATGACGAAAACTGAATCTGGTAGTAGGTCACTGGCCCATCACTTCCCAGACGGCGGGCATGCTGCACGTAGCCGTGGATCGGCATATAGCTGCCGTCGTTCTGCTGAATCCAGAGTGTGACCGGTTTCAGCACGAGCGCGCCGAGCTTGATCTTTTCACCGTGAGCCGACACGGCATCAACAGTGAATTCGAAATTGCCCCCGAGGCGAGCCGAACCTTTCACGTACATCGGTACGAGCCAGTCCTGGCCAAGCGGCGTGTCGAGTTTGTTAAGCCGCCCCAACTGCGTGTACCCGGCGCGCAACGCGCCCTGCAGCACTTCGTAAGCCATGCGGAACCCCGTGTATGGAAAACGCATACGGCCGCCACTCAAAGCGGGGCGGCCTGTTCACTTCGCTATTGACTGCATCTGGAGAACGAAGCCTTCGAACATCGAAGGTGCCGTTAAATTCACCGGAAAGGAAAAGACGAACCTAAACCTTATACCCTCTTAACTTTGATTATCCATTTCGCATAAAATGTAAATCAGGCGGCATCATCAGCATATTGGCGACGCACGCGATTTTACCTGAATCAATAGCCCGCGCCATATCGGCGCGATGTCAAATCCTGTCAGATGATGAATGCAATCGAATTCAGGACGGATACATCAGGTCATTTTTTTGACAGAAAAATCCCGGACACGTATCTGTGCGTCTCCTTAAAGCCTTGATAATTTAGCCACTGGAAAACAGGCTTGCACCCAGCCCAGCCAAAGGTGAAAGACGGATGCACTGACAAGCCAAGCAACAACCCAACATCAAGGGAAAAAGCATGAATGTATTCAAGTTGCGGCAAGGGGAACATGGCAGCCAAACGTTGACTGCTGTGAACTTTCACTTCGCGACCAGCAAGAAGTACCCATGGTATCAAGACCGCGCAGGCCAGATAAGGCACTACGCAGTCTGCCCGGAGTGCGACAACCCGATTCATATCGTCAATCTCGACGTTGCCAGGAAGGTCGACAACGAGGGACGTAACTTGCCGCTTTACGCCAAGCACGCGTTGGGCAACATTGAAGGGATTGGTACATTCGACTCCGAAGCCTACGAGGACTGCTCTCTCGCGAACCCGAAATCACTTAACGGTACAGACAAGACGCGCCGACCTGGCAAAGCGGTATCAGAGATTCTGGAGGTACTCCGTGATCATGCGGATGCGCTTCACTACATGATCGAACAGTTCCTCGGCGCGTCCGTTTCAAATGAACTTTACGGCTCAATACTTCGACAGTTTCACAAGCATGAAGGCTATCTCTATCGAGCTGTCAGCACGTCCAACCTGCCTTACGCGCTGCTGTATATGGCAGGAAGCCTAAGCACCTACGGTTGTTTCCCACAACCGGAATCGGTCTGGACCCGAGCACTGGCCCACAGCGCGCATTTCGAGATGGGAAAGTGGGGCATCAAGCGGAAGTCCGATTCGAAAGCGCAACTGCGCTTTTTCGTAACCGACCATGCGATCAAAAACTCGCAGAGCGGACATGAACAAAAGATGACGCTGGTGATTGAGGAGGAGTATTCCGGTGAGAGAAAGCGCCTGCTCGCGCAAAGTCAGTCAATCGAAATTCAGCGTTTCCGCAACATGCTTTCCAAGCGAATGCGCCTTCGAGAGATCGCGTGTAAGGAGTTCGAACCTCTGTAAAATTTCGATAGACGATGCACACTATCTGATGTGCTTTTACTCCATTTGCTTCCGGAGCCGCTTCCATAGTGGCTTAACTTGTCGCTTTATAGTTTTTTCGCCAAGAATATTTGAGGCACGCAAGGCATACGAAACGAAGTTACGTCGTCCGAGATAAGAGTACCGCCTATATAACTTGCCCTTGTATAGTGGTCTCGCCGCTTCGCCTCGCTCCTCGCGCAAATCATTTCGCGTGCGCATGGTCACGCGTGCAAGACGTACGCCGCGCCTCATTCGCTCTGAATACCGCGCCAATGATGCGGAACGAAGCGAAACTTGCTGACCGTCAAAGATAAAACCCAGATATTGAAGCGGCCTATCGGCTTCCAGTCTGCCAGATGTTGACGTGAAAAAACGTTCCTCGGTCTTCTTGGGATGTAATGGCAATTCATAGAGGCTGGCAAGTTCACCGGCTAACTTCATAAACTCCTTCCCCTTGCCCTCGGGCGCAATGATGAGCATGTCGTCGCAGTAGCGAAAGTACTTGCCACCGGACGGGGAGAGAGCGGTCCACATTGCCTGATCAAAGCCCGTCATGTAGATGTTCGACAAGAGCGCGCTTATGGGTGAACCCTGCGGAATTCCTTTCGGTACTACGTTACGCTCAATCAGACCACAAGCACGAACCACATTGCGGAAAACGTCAGGCTCGCAAATCCGAGCGCCAGCGCGACGGGGATTGTTAAATGAAATGCCTAATACTTTGTAAAGATTCCGCTTGTCTACCCAAGTGAAACGGGTGAGCGACTTGAATACGTTATAGTGATCGGGAGGAAGGTTCTTGCCGCCAAGCATTGTCGCCCAGCTCGCTTTTAGTATCTTGTGATCTAAATTTCCGAAAAAATCGCTAATGTCGGCGCAGATCACGTCCGCGCCGCCCATCAATTTGATTGCATCGAATGCTTCCTTCGCAAACTCAATGTTGCTCTTTCCGAGCCTCCGAAAAGCGAGTACCGAAGGCTGGTATTCAACTTCGCGAAGATACTCTTCGTAGCGCTCGCTTAATAGCGATGCATAGTGCGCGTAAATATGGCTATCCACATGCGAAGCATAACTTACCGGCCGCTCCTTCGGGATAACCACTAAGCGTTTATGAACTTTGTCCCACTTTACCTTGTGGCTTTTAACGATAAAGCGAATGAATGGATAAAAAGCGTGACGCGTCACCACCTCCGGATTACAGGCGATGGCGGCCGCGGCATTCTCGCTAATCGGCAAATCGAAATGTAGATATCTTCGGCGTTTAAACCACCCGACAGCTTTGCTCATTCGATTTACCTAGCAAACCGGGGAGACGACGGTTGGCGGCATTCCAATAACCGCCTCCCCGGATATACAGCAATGTTCTTCACATTATCTCACTCAGCTTAAAAACCGAGCTTTGGCCGCTAATGTTAGAAATGAAGTATCATGTCAGTATCGACGTAGAGGTCCGTATGACGGAGATCATAGTCTATGCGTTATCAGCGCTGCGTCTCTGCTCTTGGAGCCGTTCGGCGTGGCTTGACAACCTGTCACTTTCCTCTCCAGCATATCCGAAGAGCGTAATTAATATAAATGACACTCTTCCGCTACGCAAGTGCGACATTGAAATACTACAGGGGCGTGTTGGGCACTTCCGAAAAGGTTGGGGGTAACGTTCAAATGTCGGTTCTTGTCCGCTGAACTTTGTTCCGCGCGCGTGAAGATCGTTACATCAGGGCGACGCAAGGAGGCTGTTGAATAGCCTACTTGCGTCACGCATAGACCATCTCTATCCGGTCTTGTTCTGCGGATTGATCTATTTCGCATATTTTGGTTGTACGCGTCGACATGTGAGCAAAGATGCCGGATTGACCTGCGTTGTATAGTCGGCAAGCTGACCGCGAACAGCTTATCGCGGTGGGCACGAAGAGCACCCATTGGGTGCTTTATTGGCGGGGAGATGACAGATGAGCGATAGACCAATTGTCCTGAGAAACGCCTGCATCAAGCTGCTTTCGGCAACCGAAGCCGACCCGAGGAAGTCCCATCAACATGAGTTCAACGGTGTCGCGCAGCTTGAGCTGATATTTGGCGAGGATGGCTTTGAACGAGAAGCCGTGTTCTCCTTGAGAGGCGAGGCCATCGCCGACAGAGCAAAAGTCACTTGGTACGATGCCAGGAGGAAGCATCCAACGCGATCCGAGCACCGGTTTTATTTTCGGGAGAATAAGGTGATGGCCCGTGCCCGTGAGGGGGACAACATCCTAATCGGATTCGACAACACAAACGAACTGCATTGCGTGCTGATACCAAGCGGGGCGAGCGGCTACCGGAACGACGTTTCCGGCTGGGAAGTTACGACTGACGTGAACGCCTGATTTCTCCTCCGGCAAATCCGCGTCGAATAGATTTATTTAGTACACAGCAGTCGTAGTGTCGACAGCAGTAGTGACGCTAGGCCGCTTTGTTTGGTGCTGACGCGTTCTTGCGTCGTCTGACGCTGAAAAGTGGTAGTAAGTCATTGTAGACGCGCCCCGTTCCCTTGCTAAACGACGCTCAGTTTCGCTTTGCTTTTGCCGCGACCAGACCCACCGCCCTCGATACTATGATAGTTGGTGAGGCGGAACACCAGATTGTCGAATTCCACAACCGGCAGCGACAGCGCACTTGCGATCGTGTGCTTCGTCATGCCATCGGCGCGCAACATCTGCAGAACCTTGTCCCAAACCACGGACGTTTCACGCTCTACGGAATATGGCTCAGATTGCCGGTAGTGCTGTGAAATCTGGATCGCGAAGTTGCGGTACTGCCAGTCGGTGGTTATTTCCAAGCGGTGCAATCGATAGTTCAATGCGGCGACCGATACGCGCCACCGTTTCTTGGCTTCCACTATCTGATTTACCGCGTTGACCCGCGGAAGTCGAGCTTTTACATCTCCCTCAGGCATTAGAAACGCCGAGGCAAACTGGTTGGCCTCATCTTCGACAACTCTACCGCCCTGTGGGCCACCATGCTTGTGCAGGACAAGGTGCCCAAGCTCGTGCGCGGCGTCGAACCTGCTGCGCTCGGCAGTCTTAAACGTGTTCAGGAAGACGTAGGGCGTTTCCTTCCTCCACATCGAAAAGGCGTCGACCGTCTTCGTATTTTCCGCAAGCGAAAACACGCGCACGCCCTTGGCCTCGAGGAGATGCACCATGTTTGTAATTGGCCGATCTCCGAGCCCCCACTCCTCACGTAGAACACGTGCTGCCGCTTCGGGATCGGCGCAATCCTTACAGTCGATGAGAGCATGCGAAGGTAGATGGAACCGCGCGTCAATCCAGTCGTTAAAAACAAACGAAAACGCACCAGCGGCGAGAGCGGCATCCCTCTCGCGAGCGGACATTGTGCTCATCGACCGGAAGCTGGCAGCCTCTGGCTGAGGCTCATCTATGTCGTTGCCGGAGAAGAAGGCGACCGGGAAGTTCAATGCGCTCGAAAGCGCATTCAAACTTTCCTCGGGCGGTTCCGCTTCGCCGCTTTCATACCGAATGATTGTCTTTTGATCGCAGCCCAGCACCTCTGCAAGAGCTTTTTTTGTGAACTTGCGTCGACGCCGGGCGAGGCTCAGTCGGCTTGGATTAAACATGCTTACTTACGGGTTACTTCAATGGGAAATGTGTCGAGATCGTCGTCATCATCGCTGCTATTCTGATCGCGGATCGGCGTATTCCACTCACCGGGAGCCACGAGGATTATCTTCTCAAGGCACTCGGAAGCGTAGCCAGCGTCGAAATCTCCCAGCAACGACAATTCGGCCTGAACGTTGTCGCCCTTGATGAAAACGCAAACGTGCCACGTAGCATATTCGCTGAGGTTGGTGACTGGCATTTCGCCGTCAGGAGACGGCCAGTCATCGGCATCCGGCAACGTATATTGATGAACCTGCTTATTGTTGAACGCGGCACGTTCCGAGTTCGGACCTTTCTTCGAACGATTCTGCGGAACGCGATCAGGAATACCTGCGCCGTCGTCTGCATTCAGGATGGCCAATCGGACCTTTTTCTCGCGGTTCAGACAGGTAGCAAGGCCGCCGGTATTGTCTTTGAGCCAGCCCAGCGGTCGAAGCAGTTCGCGGCTCCGACGGACGCCGTGTCGCCACGAAGAATAGCCCGGAGCGCCCGGTGGGTCGTTGTCAGTACAGCCCGCATATCCCGCGACACATGCTTGCACGATCTCAATCATGATTTCGCGGGTGAGGCCGAGTTGCGACAGCCTCGATTCGACTTCTTCGAATTTCTGGTGCACGACCGCAGGCATACGAGGACTCCATGTCCATTTTCGGTGCCTCAATTGTAATGGAAAAAATGGACATGGTGGGGCTATCCACATCATAGGCGCGCTAAACATTCACTTGACCCTCCGGCGTCACCCTAGGACCAGCCAGCGCGCACAGCGAGTCGACACCAACGTCCTGGCTCGTTTGGGTACACCGTAGCGAGCCACAGCCCGGGGCCGATGCACCCGGATCAATAGACTTAACTGTTTGTGAGCCACATGGTAGAATTGATCCATCAATTCAAACGATCCACACAAAGACCATGCGCAAAATCTACTACGGGCGGATTTCGACCACGGACGGGCAATCATCCGCAAGCCAGTACGAAGACGCCAGAGCCCACGGCGTAGACGGGAAGGACATTTTCATAGACGAGGGCATCAGTGGCTACCATGTGGCCCCAGAGGACCGCGAGCAGTGGCGCAAAGCCGAGCATGATTTGCGCCACGGTGGAATCCTGATCGTGCGCTGGCTGGACCGGATCAGCCGCCGCTACGATGAACTGCACCGGACGATGCACCGACTCATGGGCTTAGGGGTACTCGTCGAATGCACGCTCAACGGGATGGTGTTCGACGGGAACGCGAAGGACCCGATTGAAAAGGCTACGCGAGACGCGGTGCTGGCATTCATGGCTGCACAGGGAGAAGCCGATTATCGCAACCGGGGCGAGATGCAGCGCCGGGGCGTCGCGATCGCCAAGGCAGCGGGCAAGTACACGGGCCGCGTGCGGTCGCACGATTATGCTGCGATCAAAGCGTGGCGCGAAGAGCACGGCGCGAGCATTCGCGTAACTGCTGAGCAATTCGGTGTTGGTACTGCGACGGTCAAGCGAGCGTGCGCCGCTACCGAATGATAGTGACAGCGGCAGTGCAACGCATTATATGCGTGTACATTGCTGCGTGAAGCTCTCGTCGGCCGCTTTCGACGGTTCTATTTGCACGCAACGGAGGCCCAATGCCATTCTTGAAGTTTAGGCTCAACACGGACGAGCAAATCGCGCTTTACAACGATGTGGAGACGTTCATCGGAGGCAAACCAATTGGGCAGCCCGTTCAGTTGCCGGACTACCCTAAAACCACAACGATGGGTGACCGGCTTCTGTTTGGATACGAGATCGATGAGGGCTTCTTGGAAGCTTTTCCGCGTTGGCAATCAAAGTTAGAGCACTAGCAAGCGCCGCGTTGGAGTCGGGACTGCGCTCAACGGCAGCCTAATACGGTCATCCGGAATTCACTGCCGATATGCGACAACCCGAATATTGACGCAATTCAACTAAAGCGCAGGAGGACATATGGGAGGTGTTGGCGTGGAATTGCGAATGGATATCCTCCACAGAGCTACCGATCAGCAGATACTTAAGCCGTTGCGAACACATGGTTGGACGGCATCCATTACAGGAGAGAACACTAGCGGCGAGTACCTAACCATTACCGCGAGCAAGTCCGACGTGACTCGATTGATCGCGCTGATGTACACCTCTGCTACAGACAATCGTTATTACAAACAACTCGACGGGAACGTAGATCACATATTCGTCAACGGCGCCTTGTACAAGGTCGAGAGCTTCGCGTATGGAATCTCGACGCCCGTCTCACCGATTGATGACTTTTTCCCGGTATTGGTCGATTGGAATAAGCAGGTGGCACCCGAGGTTGGCATACCGGCGGATAAGCGCGGACCCCGCACTGTTCGACACATCACCGCTGAACGGCCGGTAGATGAGATTTGGGCGCATTTGAGCCAACTCGGGAGCGTGAAGCTTGCAGATAAGCTTGTTGAGCGACGTGCAGCACGAGATTCCGTCAGTCTATCGGGGGAGCAACTGCAAGCCAAATCGGCAGGCGTCGCCTATGCTATTCGAAACGCGGCCGATTACTTTCGTAACGCAGCGAATGAGAGTCTGAACCGGCGTATTCTGAGCCTCTACTACGGTTCGCTCGCGCTGGCTTTCGCTGAGATGCTGGCTTCGCCATCGGGTGCAGCAGACCTCGACGAAGTAGAGGGCATGACAAAGCACGGACACGGTCTGTTTACGGTTGCTTCTGCGACCGATGACTTGGGGGCTTTGCATGTTGGTGTCTTGGCGACTGGGTTTTTTCCACGCTGGGCAGCATTCCTCGGTTATAGCATCGATAGGTATCCACGAGCGAAGCCGAAAACGCCGAGCGACCTTGAGAAAATTCCCGATAGCTGCGTAACCACCCTCGGCGATCTGCTTTCGACCCTCCCCGAACTCGGATCGCTTTTTCTTGACGTCTACGATCTCGAGCCGTCTTGGATCACACCAGTATTCGACATGGAGTCGAATCAAATGGGCGGAGTGGGAGTGGTTGGCAGCAGCTACGTGCGGTTCGTAGACAAATCTGCCCGCTTGTCTGAGAATAGACTGCACACAACAACATGGCCAATCGCCGAGCTTGCTCGAGTGCAAGGTGATCAAGAGTACGGGCACGTATATCGGGCGAGAGTTGACCACTCCGGTTTCAAGTACTGGAACGAGGTGCTTCCCATACATCACAGCCCGTTCACCCAGAGCGGAACGCTGATTATCCCTACGCTCGCCGGAATTCACGAGTATCGCGCGATCTCCCTGATCATCCTTTATGCGTTATCTATTCTGGTCCGCTACATGCCCAGTGCCTGGAGGCGAGTCGAAGGTGGAGACTGGGATCAGCATTCGGCGCTAATCGTGCGAATGCTAGATGTGTTCGAGCGGATGTTGCCGCAGGAATTCCTCGAAAGCATCACAGATGATCGAGTGCATTCAAGCCTTCCAGGTGGGTTCATTTGAAGGGGTACGGTGTTGTATGCCACACACACGTGATTTTCACGGTTGCGAACTTGCAGCTCGTTCGCTTGATCTGCAGTGCCTTACCGGTTAGGGAAGACCTCGAACATGGCAGATCAACTAACGTGGTGGAAGTACGTGGTCGACTGCGCGCAAATTGCATCCGCCGTCGGGACATGCGGTGCGGTCATCGTTTCCCTTTGGCTTGTTAATCGAAAGCCCAAGCCCGAACTTCGGCTGACAGTCGGGCTAAGAATTCTGCTCGGCGGAGGATTACCCGGACCGCCGTGGCCTGAATTCCTGTGCATTAATATAGTGAATCTGGGCATTACGCCCGCGACTGTCGAAGGCTTTTCGTGGAAGCCTTCGCGCCGCGCAAAGGTTGCTGGTTACCAGAACGTGGATTCTCCGGCGCAGTACGCGCAGAATCCGCGCTTGCCCGCGACGTTGCAGCACGGGCAAAGTGTGACGTTCTTTATCGAAGCGGGCCGGAATAGCGGATGGTTCAAGCTGGTCGAGCAGGAAGGATTCTTTGATGAAATCTTGTTGAGTCGGGAACGGCTGGATAAATTGCGCCTGCACGCCTTCACCAGCGTCGGCGTTGTCGCGAAGGCAAAGCCAGCCTCAGACGTCTTGGACCGCTTGTGGGCGGCGATGCAGGCACACAAGACACGCATCGCTCCGTAGGCGTCGGAGCGTGGGCGATCTATCGCTATTCGATGAAATGCTTATCGATCGTAGCTCGAGGCCCGTGTGGATAGTCGCCGCGCGTCATAGATGCTGCCCAGCCGATCGTATTAGCGCGAGCTTCTCCGCGGTCGTGCACAAGACACCGTCGACCTGATCCGAGAACTCGCCAATGCGGATGAGATGCTGCATTGCCTTTTGAACTGTTTGCGGCTTGAGTTGCAACTGCGCTGCCACGGACTGGTGTACTCCCTTTGGCCAAGGCTGTGTCGGAAGCGCTTGCCGCACTCGATCGATGATCTCAGGTGTAACTGGCTGGAGCGCCTTGGGCTGTCGAAGCACAACACGAAGGTCCTTGCCAGCGTCAGCTCGTGATACACGAACTGCCTCCTGGCATTGAGGACACGTGGCATTCGAGGAGGCCGACGGCCACTCATCCAAGTCAACGGAAAATTCAAAGTTGCACTCTGGACAGTGGATGGGTTCAGGAAGCTCTTGTCGTTGGCGTAGGATAACGCCGTTATCTTCGCGGTACTCAGCGATAAGGTTTGACTCGCAGTGCTTGCATTGAACGGCTTTGATTTCCCCGTCTCGCTCACGAAGCCGGAAGCTCACATCGACGTTGCAGGCTGGACAAGATGCGACTACTTCTTGGTAGGGCGGCCGGGCCTTTTTAGGACGGAACGAGATTCCGTTGATGTCTGCGGCGAGAGCCCGGACTTCGCGTTTGAGCGCCTTTATTTCAAGGTCCTCTGTTACAGGAACATTTTCCGTTGAGGCACGTTCAAGGGCTGCGAGTCGATCTGTTAGTTCGCCGAGGGCCTCGGCTCGCACCTCTTCGGTTTGCCTTTGTTCGTCCAACTCCGCGCCGATTACCCCTTGCCAATCGCTCAAGCTTGTGTCGTTGATAGACCGAAGTGAACCCAGAATATGGATGGCGCTTTCGATCCTTTCCTCCTTTGCAAAAAGCTCCTCTTCGGCGCTCCGATATTCCGTGTACTGCAACTCTTCCTGCAAATAAGTCGAAAGCCTGCTTAGCTCCTTCGATAAGTTTGTGACTTTTTCCGCAGCCTTGAGCGCGTATGTTCTAAGGTTCCGCTGCTCGAACTCGCGAACCTCGGCCACTGCCTGCGCTTTGTCCATTGAAGCATAGTAATGAGAGACGCCCCAGCCAATTCCGACTGCAAGTAGGGTAAGGAGCGTGCCCAGCAGAGTGCTTTCTTTGCTCGTGAGAGTTTCAACGCTAATAACAATGAGGATCGCGGCAATGAAGCCGACCCCGGCAATAAGCGCCCAGATCAAAGCTGTGGGGGCGCCTTTTTTGGGCTGCGGGGTTTGGGTATGGGATTTCGTCATCTCAGATGTCTGCAAGAGCAATATTATTTTCGATGCCGAAACAGCCCGTTTTACGGCTCAATTTCTGTGAAAGTTCGACCGAAATCTGGAGCCTCAGCGGGCTAGGTTTAAGGTTTCTTTGCCCGCGCCAAGTGTTTTATCCCCACTTTGACCGAATCCCCAAGTCGTCTCCCGGTGTGACTGCACCCTCAATGCGCAACCCTCCCGTAGGTTGCGCGAGCGTCCGCCGTTCGTGGATCAATCACTTTATGGAAGCATTTGGAGGAGCGTAGCGGCCGCAAACCATTTGTGCAAGCAAACGTATAGTGATGTGTACGCCGCGCTACGTGGCACAAAAATTCGCCACATTGGTTTGATAGTCGCTTTGTGGGTTAGAAAGACAAAAAGCCGTTGAATCCTTTTAGATTCAACGGCTTATCATTCAGTTCTGGCGGAGAGACGGGGATTCGAACCCCGGATAGGTTATTAACCTATACACGCTTTCCAGGCGTGCGACTTAAACCGCTCATCCATCTCTCCGGCGGGGAGCCGAATTATAGCAAACTTCGGGCCTTGCGCCACACCCCTCTGCAAACCGCGCTAAGGATGCCGGATGTAGTCCACCAGCGCCCGCGTATAGGCGTCCGGTTTCCGGTCCACGAGACTCACGCCGATCGCCACCAGAAACCCCGCCGGCACGCCGAACACGCCCGAGCTGATCGGCTCGATCCCGAACCACCTCGCGCCGGCGAAGCCCGTCATCTGCGTGAAGAACGGATAGGTCGAGACGATGTAATAGATGCACACGAGCAGCCCCGCCAGCATCCCCGCCACCGCGCCGAGTCGCGTGGTGCGCTTCCAGAACACCCCCAGCACCAGCACCGGAAACAGACTCGACGCCGCCAGCGAAAACGCCGCCCCCACCAGAAACAGAATATTCCCGGTATTCAACGACGCCACATACGACGCGAACAGCGCCACGCCCAGCAGCAAAATCTTCGAGACCGTCACGCGCCGCTGACTCGACGCCGTCGGATCGACCATGTGGTAATACACGTCGTGCGACAACGCATTCGCAATGGTGAGCAGCAAACCATCGGCGGTCGAGAGCGCCGCGGCCAACGCGCCCGCCGCAATCAATCCCGACATCACATACGGCAACCCCGCAATCTCGGGCGCGGCGAGCACGACCATGTCCGGCTGCATCTGAATCTCGCTCCATCGCACGACGCCGTCGAGGTTCGTATCGTTCAGACTGATCAGACGCGGTTCCACCCTATTCCATTGCGTGAACCATTGCGGCAGATCGGCGAAGTGATGGCCCACCAGGTGGGTCAATATCTCGTACTTGATCAGCACGGCCAGCACCGGCACCGTCAGATAAAACAGCGCGACGAAAAACAGCGTCCAGCCGACCGAGCGTCGCGCGGACGCAACCGACGTCGTCGTGTTATAGCGCGTCAGAATATGCGGCAGGCTCGCCGTCCCCAGCGAAAGGCACAGCAGCAGCGACAGGAAATTGCGCTCATGAATGCGCCGTTCCTCATCGTTGGCTGCGGGAAACGGCTCGTGCATCGGCACCGGCGCGGCGGCACGCATCAGCATTTCATCGCGGCGCTGGCTCCAGACGATCTGCGCGGCGGCCGCATCGCGGGGAAACTGATCGAGCGCTTTCTCGCGTTCCTTGATCTCGCGCAATGGTCCGTTATGGCGCCGCAAATCGGCCACCTCCTGCGTGAGACGCGACTTCTCGTCGATAAACGATTGCGGCAGCGTATCGAGCCGCACCTGCATCCGGGCGGCCTGGCGTCGATAGTCGTCGCGCACGGTCTGTTCGAGCGGCGCGTCGCGCACCTGTTTTTCGAGACCTTCCACGCGCGCCATCAACCGTCCGTAGTTGAATTGCGGCAGCCAGCCGAGGCCGTCCTTGTGCGCGATCATCGACACCGGTATCAGGATCGCCGCGATCAGGATGATGTACTGCGCGACCTGGGTCCACGTGACCGCGCGCATGCCGCCCAGAAACGAGCACACCAGAATGCCCGCGAGCCCGCAGAAAATGCCCACCGCAAAATCTACGCCGATAAAGCGCGTCGCGATCAGACCGACGCCCTGAATCTGCGCGACCAGATAAACGAACGAACAGAGAATCGCCGCCAACGCCGCGAGCCCGCGCACTGCGTTGCTCGAAAAGCGCGTGCCGAGAAAATCGGGAATCGTGTAGCGCGCCAGTTTGCGCACGTACGGCGCGAGCAGAAACGCGACGAGGCAATAGCCGCCGGTCCAGCCCATCAGATACGCGAGCCCGTCGTAGCCGGTCGCATAGATCGACCCCGCGAGGCCGATGAACGACGCCGCCGACAACCAGTCGGCGGCCGTCGCCATGCCGTTGAACACGGACGGCACGCGCCGCCCCGCCACGTAGTATTCGACCAGATCGGAGGTGCGCGACAGCAGGCCGATCACCGCATACACCGCGATCGGCACGAACAGGAACACATAGCCGATCCACACGCCGGGGCCGGTGGTGCGCTCAATGCGCCACATCACGTAGATGAACAGAAGGAAGCCGAGCGTATAGAACGCGTATGAACGGATCAGGCGATTCGTGAGCTTCATGGGCTCAACGTCCGCGCGGCACGGGGGTGCTGGACTCGGCGCTGGCGTCAACGCCAGGATCAGCGCCGGAAACAGCATCCGCATCAACGCCAGCATCCGCCTCGAACGCACGCAGCAAGCGGCGGTCGGCGCGCTGCATCAGCACGATATACACGACGATCAACACCATATAGATCAGAATCGCGCCCTGCGCGCCGAAGTAGAACGGCAGCCTGAATCCGCCCATCCGTACATGCTCCAACGCCGGCGCCATCAACGGCAACACGAACGACACGAGAAAGCCCAACGTCATCAACGTAGCGATCAGCGCGACGTTGAAGCGCCAGTACTTGCGATGCGCGCGCGCCATCGCCACCGACACCGCAGGCGGTTCGGGTGGAGGATTCAACGTAGCGTGAGAGGAGTGATGCGGCGCGGCCATGCGCCTATGTATCAAAAAGCCACCGGGCAGGCAATCGGGATTGTCCGCGCGGTGGCTTTTTACGGCCTGATTCGAGTGAGAGATCGCGTCATCCGGTCAGGCGAGCATCCTGGGATGCACGCCTGACCCGAACCCTAACCCATCACAGCGATTCGCCGAGTTGGTCGAGAATCGCCGGGTTCTCCAGCGTCGACACGTCCTGGGTGATCTCCTCGCCCTTCGCGAGCGAACGCAGCAGGCGACGCATGATCTTGCCCGAGCGCGTCTTCGGCAGGTTCTCGCCGAAGCGGATGTCCTTCGGCTTCGCGATCGGACCGATCTCCTTGGCCACCCACGCGCGCAATTCGTTGGCGAGCTTCACGGCCTCTTCGCCTTCCGGACGCGCACGCTTGAGCACGACGAATGCGCACACGGCCTCGCCGGTCGTCGAGTCGGGCCGGCCCACCACTGCGGCTTCCGCGACGAGCGGATTCGACACCAGCGCCGACTCGATTTCCATCGTGCCGAGCCGGTGACCCGACACGTTCAGCACGTCGTCGATCCGACCCATGATCGTGAAGTAGCCGGTGTCCTTGTCGCGCACCGCGCCGTCGCCGGCGAGATACAGCCGGCCGCCGAGTTCTTCGGGGAAATAGCTCTTCTTGTAGCGGTCCGGATCGCCCCACACGTTACGCAACATGGAAGGCCAAGGACGCTTCACCACCAGAATCCCGCCCTGCCCGTTCGGCACGTCCTGCCCGGTTTCGTCGACGACCGCGGCCATGATGCCCGGCAACGGCAGCGTGCACGAACCCGGCACCAGCGGTGTGGCGCCCGGCAGCGGCGTGATCATGTGGCCGCCGGTTTCGGTTTGCCACCACGTGTCGACGATCGGGCAACGGCCGCCGCCGACGTTCTCGTGATACCACACCCACGCTTCGGGATTGATCGGCTCGCCGACCGTGCCGATAATGCGCAGCGACGACAGGTCGTAGCTCTTCGGATGCACCTTCTGGTCGGCCTCGGCCGACTTGATCAACGAGCGGATTGCCGTGGGCGCCGTGTAGAACAGCGTGACCTTGTGCTTCGCGATCATGTCCCAGAAGCGGCCGGCGTTCGGATAGGTAGGCACGCCTTCGAACACGACCTGGGTGCCGCCAAGCGTCAACGGACCGTACGTAATGTAGCTATGGCCGGTGATCCAGCCGATGTCGGCGGTACACCAGAACACGTCGCTGGGCTTCCAGTCGAAGGTCCACTTCAGCGTTTGCGCGGTCCACAGCAGATAGCCGCCGGTGCTGTG
Source organism: Burkholderia sp. 9120 (assembly GCF_000745015.1). Classification (NCBI taxonomy): domain Bacteria; kingdom Pseudomonadati; phylum Pseudomonadota; class Betaproteobacteria; order Burkholderiales; family Burkholderiaceae; genus Burkholderia; species Burkholderia sp. 9120. The sequence goes on from NZ_JQNA01000002.1 coordinate 1,048,818, forward strand.
CTGCACGCCCTTCGGCTTGCCGGTCGAACCGGACGTATAGAGAATGAACAGCGGATGCTCGGCGCCGACCCACTCCGGCGGGCATTGATCCGATTCGGCTTGCGCGAGTTCGTGCATCCACAAATCGCGGCCTTCGTGCCACGCGACCTTGCCGCCGGTGCGCTGATAGACGATCACGCTCTTCACCGCTTCGCAGCCGCCCATGGCGAGTGCTTCGTCGGCGATATTCTTCAACGGCAGCGCTTTGCCGCCGCGCATCTGTTCGTCGGAGGTAACGAGCGCGACCGCGCCCACGTCCACGAGGCGCTCGTTGAGCGACTTCGACGAGAAGCCGCCGAACACCACCGAATGCGTAGCGCCGATCCGCGCGCAAGCCTGCATCGCGACGATGCCTTCGATCGACATGGGCATATAGATCACCACGCGGTCGCCCTTCTTCACGCCGCGTTTCTTCAACGCATTCGCGAAGCGCGACACGCGTTGCAGCAGATCCTGATACGTCACATTGGTGACGGTGCCGTCGTCGGCTTCGAAAACGATCGCGACGCGCCCGCCGTTGCCGGCTTCGACATGACGGTCGAGGCTGTTGTACGACGCGTTCAGCTGGCCGTCTTCGAACCACGTGTAGAACGGCGCGTTCGATTCGTCGAGCACCTTGGTGAAGGGCGTATGCCAGCTAAGCGTCTCGCGGGCAAGGCGCCCCCAGAAACCTTCGTAATCGCGTTCCGCTTCGGCGGCGAGCGCCCGGTACGCATCCATGCCGGAGATCGCGGCGCCGGCCGCTGCTTCAGCGGAGGGCGGGAAAACGCGGCGTTCCTGAAGAACCGATTCAATCGCAGACATCGACAACCCCTTGGTGAAAATCAAACCTGAAACCTGTGCCGGCGCGCGAGCGGTCAACGGCATGCTGCCAGGATAAATGCCGCAACTTACCTGTCACTTACATCAGGCCGTCGCAGCGCATCGTGCAAGAGATACTGGGATTGTTATGTTAGCTGATGCGCTCCGGCAATGTCATCGGCAGCACGGGGCAATGCTTATGTGGAGCGGGTGCGCGCGATCGGCACCAGGGTTAGCCCGGAGACGTCGACGCGCTTCTGCGTCGGGATCAGTGTTAACCCGTGCCTCGGCAAGCGCTCACACTAAACGCCTACCCGGGCGACTCGCCGCTCGACGATCCGGTCATTGCCTTGAAGGCGTCCATATCGAGTTGCGCGAACTCATCGTCGAGAAGCTGACCGTGGATGGCCAGGATCTCCGGCTCCTGCAGATGCAAGTGGCGCGCGATATCCGGCCGGTCGACGCCGCCCCGCAATTCCCGGATCACGGCTTGCACAACTTCCGGCGACACGGGTGGCGTCATAGCGGGACTCGGCGGCAAGTTGGCACGCTCGATCCGGATCTGTTCATCCACGACCAGCAGCGAGCTTTGCAAATGTAAAAGCTCAACATGCAAAACGGTATCTTCCGACAGGCGCAAATCGTTCGCTATCTGATGGGCCGGCAACCCGGCTTCGGCCTGGTTAATGATGGCAGATACCAGCGCGCTTGAAGTTTCCACGGGTGGCTCGTCGACACGCCGACGCTTCGCCACAGGCGACGATGGCTCAGGCCGGCCACGGACCGACTGCGTTTCACCGTCAGTCGACGTACCGGGTTGCGGAGACCGCAGCGCTCCACCCGGCAGGCCGTCACCATGAAGCGGCCTGTTGCCCCGTTCGGCTGCCCCGACGCTGCACTGAAACGCCGCCGCCGACGCCACCGACGTATCGAACACCGCAGGCGCCGACCCAGGTCGAACGCTCGGTGCATCGCTTCGACTGGCCACCGCCGGTTCGCGGTCGACCGCTTGACTACTGACTGACTGGAGCTTCATTTCGCTATCCCTGTGTGAAAGAGAAATCGGAGAAATGCAGGTCCATTGAAACGCCGCGACGCCGTCAGCAGGTCCTATCTATTTGGATGCACGACCGCACGAATCGTCACGACCGGCGAGACGCAACAGTCGCCTTCAAATATAGCGTGACGGCTATATATAAGTACGCCGAATCGCGTTCCCATCTCTCTACTATTGATCAAGCGGCGCCGATCCAATCTATCCGGCGACGCGGACCCGGCTCGCCAGGCTCAAGCCTGGTTTCTTTTAATTTCAGGAATCACGACATGCAAGCAACGTTGCAAAATCAGTCTTCTTTCTTCCCAAACCTGACTCAACTGAGCACGCAGTTCGGCGGCGCGTCGTCACTCTCGCGAACCCCGGCATTCAATAACGGCCGCAACGCGTCCTCGCCGTTATCGAACATGGCGAGCGGCTTTTCGAAGAGCACCTTCTCGGTCGTCGGTCAGAACACGGCGAATGGTCAGAGCAGCACGTTCTTCGCGCAAGGCACCACGATCAATCGCGGGCCGGCTGCCCAACCGATGCAGGCAAGCTGGGGCCGCAATACCAGTCAGAGCGGCTACGGCGACTACTCGCGCGGCGGCAACGGCACGTCGCAAGGTCGGTACTGCGGCTGCAACGAGCGCGGCCGAACCGATCAGACGCAATGGAGCAATACGCCGGTCGCCAACAACAAGACCAGTATCGATCTGGGCGACTACAAACTCGACTTCAGCAAAACCAATTCGTCGATGCTTCTGACGAACAAACAGACCGGCGATACGACGAACATCTACGGTGACCCGCATATCGAACAACACGCCAACGGCGCGAACAAAACGTCGGCGATGTTCAACGGCCCGATGACGTTCATGCTGCCGGACAACACCAAAATCAGCGTGGGCACCCAGGCGGCTGGGAACAACCCGTCGGTCTCGTACGCGGATCAGGTCACGATCACCAAGGGCAATCAGGCGTATCAGGTCTCCGGTCTGAGCCAGCAGGACTCGGCGGCCCTCAGCGTGCAGAAGAGCAACAACGGCCGCGCGCTCGACGCCGCCACGCCGGACGGCTACACCATCGTGGCCGCCCGCAACGGCAGCGGCTTCATCGACCCGGCCACCGGCAAGCAACCCACCGCGGACGACTTCAAGAAAGCCGCCTAAGCCAAGCGCACGAAACGGGGGACGACAGCGCAGCGCGTTGTCCTCGAAGGACGCCGCGAACACATCCTCTATGTGTTCGCGGCGTCCGGCGATTTTGCAGTGATCTAAAGACTGCCGGCGGAACGCCTGCTTTGCCGGCAATCCCTGACGCTAAGTGCTTTCTCCGTCACCGGCCACGAGGCGCGCGGTCGCCACCCGCACACGCTCCTTCGCATCGTCATGCCGGACTCGCTCCACCTGCCACGCGCTCAACGCGTGCGCCGCTACAGCGCGCGCCGCCGCATGCGTGTCGCGCGCGGCGCTCAATTGCCGCTGCAAGGCGGGCATGCGCGCGTCGTGCGCGCGCAGCGTCGCATGCCATTGCGCGCCAACGCGCGCGTCACGCCGACAAAGCATCAGCACCCGTTGCCGTTGCTCCGCATGCTGGTCCAGCGCGGCGAACCGCGCGGCGAGCGCATCCGCCGCGTGCCGTTCATGCCGCCGCGCGTCGGCCAGCGCGCGCAGCGTGCGCCGTACGCGCAAACCGCGCACTTTGACCAGTAGCCGCCAGAACGCAGCTTCCCGTGCCGCATCGCGCATCACACCGCCCGCCCACCAGCGCGCAACGCATGCAGCAGCGCGCGCGTCTCGTCCCATTCACTGCTCCGGTCGTACGGTTGACGCAAAAACTGCTGGATCGCAGGGCGCCGCTCGATGGCAAGGTCCGTTTCGGCATCATGTCCCCGCTCGTATTCGCCGATCTGCAATAGCATCTCGACCTCTTCATAACGCGCGAGCCAATCGCGCACTGCGTTTGCGTCGGCGAGTTGCGTCCTGTCCGCGACGCGGCTCATCAACCGGCTGCGGCTGCGCAAGATATCGATCGCCGGATAGTGGCCGGACGCACCCAGTTTCGACGACAACTGGATATGCCCGTCCAGCAGCGAGCGCGCTTCTTCCGCGACCGGGTCCGACAGATCGGCCTCATCGGCGAGCACCGTGTAGAAACCGGTGATGCTGCCTTGCGCGGTCACGCCGGCGGTTTCGATCAGTTTCGGCAAGCGCGCGAACACGCTCGGCGGAAAGCCGCCGCGCAGCGGCGGCTCGCCGACCGCGAGACCCAGTTCGCGCAACGCGCGCGCGTAGCGTGTCAGCGAATCGAAGAGCAGCAACACGTTGCGCCCGCTCGCGCGCAATCCCACGGCGACCTGCGACGCGAGTTCCGCCGCCTTGATTCGCTCCGCCGCGGGACGGTCGGACGTCGCCGCGATCACGACGGTCGACGCGCGCCGGTGATCGAGATGATCGTGAATGAATTCGCCCACCTCGCGGCCGCGCTCGCCGATCAGCGCAACCACAATCGCATCGGTCGATGCACCGTTCGCGATCATCCCCATGATCGTGCTCTTGCCGCCGCCGGCCGGCGCGAAGATGCCCGTGCGCTGGCCGACGCCACAGGTCAGCAGGCCGTCGATCGCGCGCACGCCGGTGGCGAACGGCGTCGTGATGACCGGCCGCTCCAGCGGATTGAGTGTGATCTCGCCGCCGGCCGAACCAATAGAACCCGCTGAACCCGCCGAACCTCGTGCGATGTCCCGTTGTGGCGGCAACGGTCCTCCGTCGAGCGGATTGCCGAGCCCGTCCACCACGCGCCCGAGCAAACCCGCCGCGTCGACGCTGCTCCACGCCGCGCCGCAGCCCTGCACCTCGGTGATATCCGACAGCCCGGCGAGTCCGGCCAGCGGCATCACCAGTGCGCCGTCATGCGCGAAGCCGACGACTTCGCCGTACTGCGCCTCGAGCGTATCGGGTCGCACCAATCTCACCTTCTCGCCGATCCGCAACGACACGCCCACCACCCGTGCAATCACGCCGCGTGCTTCGACCACCCGTCCGCGCAACTCGGGCGCGGACGCAAACGTGGGCCAGATCTGTCCCGACGACTTGATCGCGCGCTCCGTCATGGGGCGCCCAGCGTCGCGATGGTCTGAATCCGATAGATGTCGAATGGAATTTCTTCGATCGCGAGCACGTCGGTGCGCCAGCCAAAGTCCCGCAATAACCGCGCGAGATGCGGCCGCAGCACCGCATTCGTCACGATCAATCCGATGCCCGACAGGTCCACGCCCAGCACCTGCTGCGCGCGCTCCATCTCTTCGGCGGACAGCACGCATAGCGGCTCGCCGTCGGCCCCACTGCGAATCTGCGCTTCGAGACTGGCCTCCCAGCCTGGCTCCAGCACCGCCGCGGAAATCGTCCACGATTCGAGGTCGGCGAAGTTGCGCGAAATCTGCCGCCCCAACTGGATGCGCGCCTCGCGCACCATCCGGTCGAGCGTGCGTTCACCCGCCGGCACCCGCACCACCGCTTCGAGAATCGCCCGCAGATTGCGAATCGGCACGCGCTGCTGCAGCAGTTGCCGCAGCACGCCGGCCAGCTGCACCGTACTCGCGGCCTGGCCCGCCTGCGCCACCAGCTCGCGGAATTCGATCCCGAGTTGATCGAGCAGAAAGCGCGTTTCCTGGGTGCCGAGAAAATCGGCCGCCGAACGCTCGCACACTTCGGCGAGGTGCTCGCACAGCGCTTCGTCGACGCTGGCTTTGCGAATCGCCGGATCGTCGATCGAGGCTGCCTGCGCGCTCGGCACCCACACCGATTTCTCGCTACGCGGCCGGTAGCCTTCGGTGCCTTCGAACGTGATGTGGCTGCCGTCGCCGCTCAACAGCGTATGCGCGGCGATCAGCGTGCCGCTCGCGAACGGCACATCCTCGACATCGACGATGTAGCGCTCCGGCGCGAGCCGCGCGTCGCGCAGCAGCGCGAGACCCGGAAACGGCACGCCCAGTTCGACCATCAGGTGCCGCCGCAACTGCCCGAGTTGCCGGTTCAGCGCTTCGGGCCGCAACGCGTCGAACGCTTTCAGGCCGAGCCGCAACCGCAAGGTCGCGCTCGTGCCCAGTTCGACGTCGTCGAGAATCCGCGGCACGTAGTTGCCGCCGTCGCGGGTCATGCCGGGCATCAGCGCGCGTTGCGAGTTGGTCGCGGCCGCGGCGTTGCGCATCAGCGTGATCGCCAGCACCACCAGCAGCCCGCCGGCCAGCAGAAACTGCAGATGCGGGAAACCCGGAATCGCGGCCAACGCGCAACAGGCGGCGCCCGCCATGCCGATCGCCTTCGGATGCACCGTCAGTTGCCGGTAGATATCGCCGCCGAGATGCGCGTCCGCGCTGTCGGCGGAGGCCACGCGCGTCACCAGAATGCCCGCCGACACCGACACGATCAGCGACGGAATCTGCGCCACCAGGCCATCGCCGACGGTGAGAATCGTGTACGTATGCAGCGCGTCGGCGAACGACATGCCGCGCTGCGCGATCCCGATCGCGAGGCCGCCGACGATATTCACCAGCGCGACGACCAGCCCCGCGACCGCGTCGCCCTTGACGAATTTCATCGCGCCGTCGAGCGAGCCGTAGAAATACGTTTCGCGTTCGAGCGCCGCGCGCGCCCGGCTCGCCTGCGCGGGCGAGATCACGCCGGAGCGCAGATCGGCGTCGATACTCATCTGCCGGCCGGGAATGCCGTCGAGCGTGAAGCGCGCGCCGACTTCGGCGACCCGGTCCGCGCCCTTCGCAACCACGATGAACTGGATCGCCGCGAGTACGATGAACACCACGAGGCCGACCGCCACGTTGCCGCCCACCACCAGTTCACCGAACGCGCCGATGATCTGGCCGGCGTGCGCATGCAGCAGAATCATCTTTGTCGACGCGATCGCCAGCGAGAGCCGCAACAGCGTGGTGATCAGCAGCAACGACGGAAAACTCGCGAGGTCCGCGGCCTTCGACACATACAGCGTGGTGCTCAGCATCGTCAGGCTGGAGGCGAAACTCACGCAGATGAACAGATCGAGCACGAACGGCGGCACCGGCACGATCAGCAGCGCGAGCACCGCTAGCAGGCCGAGCGCGACGGCAAGATCGGCGTGCCGCGCGAAGAACGCCGACAGATCGTAGCGACTAAGAATGGAACGGTTCGGCATGTTATTGACCAAGCTCCCGGTGTAGCGCACGGCGACGACTTTTAACGTAGGGATCACCCTCGTCGTCGCGGTATTCGCGTTTGATCTCGTTCTTGTCCATGCGCATCGTGCGCAGCCACAAGAACCGCTGGACGAAATAGTCGGCGAGAGCCGGCGCGATCTGCGACGCGGCCATCCACGCGAGCAGATGCGAGTGCGAGGTCGCCGTGAAGCCGAGTAGCGCCGGCAACGCGAATCCATAGATCGGCGCGAGCTGCCGCAACCACGCGATCAGCGCCTGCCAGAACAGCAACAGCAGAACCGTGAACTGCAACAGCGTGAGCAGCGTGTCCCACACGAGCCGCAGACTGAACATCTGCTTGAGACCATTGAGTGGATTGAGCCGCTTCAGATCGGGCTTCACGCGCTTCAGGGCGATCAGCCCGCGTGTCTGGATCAATTCCGGCACCACCGCGGCCAGCACGCCGACGCCGAGCGTGCTCAGCCCCTGCGGCATGAACGACGTCAACAGCGCGAACGTCCGCGCGAACCGGTCGTCGAACGGGAGGCTTGCGTCGAGCGTCGTCACCGCCAGGATCAGCCGCGTGCCGAGCGCGTACAGATGCGGCGCTTCGATGAACAGATACAGCCACCAGCACAGACCGCTGAACGCGACGCTCAGGTGTGTGCTCTTCGCGGTCTCGCCGTCGTCGCGCGCGCGGCGCAGCCGTTTGGGCGTCGGCGCTTCGCTCTTGTCGCTCATGGCAAGGAACGCAAATGGATCAGATGGGTGAACACGATCTGCAACTGCTCGAACAACGCGGGCACGCTGAGCATCGCGGCGAACGAGAGCACCATGGCCTTGACGGTGCGCGCGGTGGCGAACGGATTGAGCCGTTTGGCGTGGCGCGTCATCAGGCCGAACGCGACGTCGATCAACAGCACGAGACCGAGCAATGGACTCACGAGCCGCAAGCCTTCGGCAAACGAGCCGGCTAGCGAAGCCGTCGTGTCACGCAGCGCGACATGCCGGAACATCTCGACCAGATCGACGCGCCAGCGGCCCGGCGGCCACAGCACCCAGGCATCGGTGAAGAAGCCGAACAGCAGCGGCAAACCGGGGCCCGTGAACATCGCCAGCGCGGCGAACTGCGAGAACAGCGTTTCGAACAGCGCGGCCTCCTGCTGGAAGTGCGGATCGTAGATCGCCGCGCTCGTATAGCCGCCCTGCTGATCGAGCACCGCGCCGGCCGCGGCCGCCGCATGAAAGATCGTGCCGAGCAGCAGGCCGAGCACCACACCGGCCGCCGCTTCGACACACAGGGCCGGCCATGGCTCGGCCGGCCAGCCGACCTGCTGCGGCAGCATCGCCAACGCGAGCAGCATCGGCACGCGCATCCGAACGCCCAGCGAGCCGCTCTGCCCGAACGGAATCAGGAACAGCGCGACGGCGGGCCGGATCGTGCAGAACGCGTAACCCGCGAAATAGCTCATGTAGTCCGGGTTCAATGCAGACGCCCCGCCGCGATGAAGGTAAACACATGCGCGAAAAACCGCGCCATCTCGCGGCTGGCCCAGGGCGTGGTCACGATCAGCACCACGCCGACGCAGATGATCTTCGCGCCGTAAGGCAGGCTCTGATCCTGAATCTGCGTGATCGACTGCAACAGCCCGATCAACAGACCGACGATGGTCGCCACCGCGAGCGCGGGCAGCGACAACCAGAACACCAGCATCAGCGCGTCGCTGGACAACGTGGCGAGAGACGGCAGCGCGTTCATTTGACGTAACCGACGATCAACGCGTGCATCAGCTTCGACATGCCGGACACCGACACGAAGATGAACAGCTTCAACGGGATCGACACCGTGCTCGGCGACAGCATCACCATACCCATGGCCGTGAGCACATTGGCGACCACCAGATCGACCACCAGAAACGCGATATAGAGCAGAAAGCCTGCCTCGAAGCCGCTCGAGATTTCGCCGATCAGGAACGCCGGAATCAGCAGGCTGAGATCGGTCTCGCGGGCGTCGCGCGCCGGGTCGATACGCTTCACGGTGCCCACCAGAAACTTGCGTTCGTCGGGCCGCGAATGCGCGAACATGAACTCGCCGAGCGGATCGCGCACCGCCTGGAAAAGTTCGGCAGGTCGCGGCAACTGGAACTCGCCGCTGTCCGCGCCCGGCAGCGCGGCCTCGATCTTCGCGAGGGTCGGCGACATCACGACCAGCGTCGCCGCGAGCGCGATACCCGAAATCGCCATGTTGCTCGGCGCCTGCTGCACGCCGAGCGCGGAGCGCAGCAATGTCAGCACGATGCTGAACTTCGTGAACGAGGTCGTCATTACGACCGCCAGCGGCAGCAGACCCAGCATGAAGAACATGCCGATGGTCTGCAACTGGTCGAATTGAGCGCTCATGCCGGCCGATCCTCCTGGGTCAGCCGGGTCACGCGCACGCCGAGCGAACCCTCGATCTCGATCAGTTCGCCACGCGCGAACGGAATGCCCTGGCACAACAGCGTCACGGTTCGCTCGCGTGCGGGCAGACGGAACGCAACGATCGAGCCCTGACGCAAATGCGCCAGTTCGGCAACCGAGAGCGACAGCGTGCCGAGCACGGCGTCGAACGCGAAGGTCAGGGAGTCGATGGGCAGCAGTTCGCTGGTCACTTCGACGGCGGGGGTTTCATCGTTCAGGACCTGGTCTATCAAGGTGTGCTCCTCAGTGAATTTCAAAAGAATCCGGCACGCGCCGAGTCGCAACGGCACGCGCAGAAAACACGCGTCCCGATCGAACAGCAACGCGTCGCCGACCGCGAGCTTGCGCAGGCGCGGCAGCGACAGCGACGGGCCAGGCAGGCAGATCGGCAGCCGCACGAACAGACGGCGCAGCAGCGCATCGGCGGCCGGTGGCGCGGGGACATGAAGACGCAGCCAGGCATCGACCGCGGGACTGCAGAACGAGAAGTGAGCGGTGCGGCCGTTCGCCATCTGCGTGACGGCGAGGCCATAGGCGCCCGCTTCGGGAACGGTGTCGAAGGCGACGCCGGTGAGATCGATCGAGAAACCGAACAGACCTTCGAGCGCGCAGAGCCAGTCGCTCAACGCGTCGGCGACATGCGTCAGCGCGGCGGCGCCGAGCGTGCCGGGCACTTCCGCCGCGAGTTCGGGCAGCAACGCGCCGGCGTCGCAGGCGGCGCTGAACGGCGCTTGCGACGCCACGCCCGACAGGCGCAACGGATAGCGCGCGCGGCACGGCTCGAATTCGAGCGTGAAGGCGCGCCGGCCCGCGCGCACGATGCGCGGCGAGCCGAAGTGCCGCAGCGCGAGGTTGTGACGCTCGGCGTCGGCCAGCGTGAGGGTGTCGAGGTCGGGCCAGAGGGTCATGCGGCCTCCCGGGTGACGACGTGGCGAACGACGTGAGCCGGAGCGGGTCGCGCGGAGGGTTCGGGCGTGGGCGTGGGCGTGGGCCGTATCGCTATCGGCGCGGCCAGCATTGCCACGGTCTCCCGCACGCCCTGCCCGATCGCATCGACCATCGTCCGCCCCGCGCCGTCGCTCAGGTCGTAGTGGCGCAACACCGCGGCAACGCCCTCGCGAATACCGCGCTCGAGCGTGCGCAATTGCACCGTCAACCCACCATCGATCACCCCGGCCTCGGTCTCGATCACGCACGAATGCGCGGGCAATCCCGCATCGGCGAGCACGGTGCAAAGCGGCGCACCGAGTTCGCGCTGAATCGTCGAGGTCAGCCGCGCCGTCTCCTCGAACACGGCCGGCGCCACGCGTATTGAAACGAGCCGCTGCGATTGCGCCACCGCCACCGCACGGCGCAATTGATGCGTCAACGCGGCCGACGGCGGCAGCGCGCCGACAATGTCGTTCACCACTCCCAGCACGATCTGCGCAAGCCGCTCCTCCAGACGTTGCGTGACGAACGCCGCCGCAGCGTCGCGTCCGGCGTAATCGCGCAACGCCGCAAGCTTGCCGGCCGCGTGTCCATGACGCCACGCGCGACGTTTCAACTCGCGCACCTGCTCGCCGAGACGGCCGCGTTCGCGTGCCGCGTCGGACGCGCGCTCCGCTTCGACGGCGCGCAGTCCTTCGAGCGACGCCAGTTCATCCGCACTCATATGTCCATCCGATTCGATGCGCCATGCGCCCATCCGGCAGATCAGCATCGGGGTACCTCCATCAAACGTTTCGCGTCGGCCAGCAGGTCAGCGGCATCGACCGCCGACAAACCGCGCACACCGTAGCGCTGCGCGGACTGCGCGACCTCGCGCGGCAGCCGCAAACTCCACCAGAACGCGTGGCTCAAATCCGCGTCGGCCCGTTGCACCAACGCGAGTCCAAGCGCCGTCATGTCGTGACGATCGAACGGCGACGCGGCCGGTTCGACTTTCAGATCGGCCGCGAGCGCGCGCGGGTGCCGCTGGATCGCCTCAAGCAGGCGCGGCGCGACGCTGACGGCGAACGCCGTACGCGCCTGCGCGGCCACGACGCGCCGCAACGAACACGCACACGCGAGCGCGGCGACGACGCGGCACAGTCGCGCGCACGCCGGTCGCGGCCAGACGGGCAAGTCGGATGACCAGTCGGCGAGCGTCGCTTCGGCCAGTTGCGGATAGCGCTCGAACAGAAACGCGTGGGCGGCACGCGCGCTACGCTCGTTACGCACCGGACGCGCCGATTCGAGCCAACTGTGATGCGCCCAGTACGCCGGCGCGCATCGAGCGGTCGATGTCGGACTCGCCAGGTTTGCAGCGCTCGAATGCCGACCGCTTGCCTGCTCTGCGGATGACGGAACGAAGAGCCGAACAGGTTGCAGAGTCATGCGTCGTCTCCATGGCGGGCCGCTGATCGGGATTGGCCCCCTGAGGTGTTGGTGGCGTTGGTGGCGTGGGTGGCATGAGCGGCGTCTTGCGCGCCGTCGCCCCCGTCGTCGGCCTCGCGAGTTTCGTTGGCTTCTCGCGCGCCCTTGCCCGCATCACCCTGAAGTTCACCGCCCCGCGTGACGGCCAGACCACCGCGCGGCTTGCGCTTGAACCACGTGCGCCGTCCCGAGCGCCACAGCCACACGAAACCGGCCGCCGACGCCACGACCAGCGCCAGCACAGCCAGCATCGCCGTGGCGCGCGCCGGACCACCGCCGACGTCATGCACGCAATCCGTCGTGGTCACGCCGCCCGCGGCGCTGGCGACATCGGCGCCTTGCCCGCAATTGCCGGGAAACGTCAGCACCGGCGTAACGGGCAGCAGCGTCAACGAGACGCGCGCGGAGGTCAGTCCTTCGACACTGCCCGCCACGATCGCGCGAATCCGGTCGCGCAGCAGGTCGAGGTTGTAATCGCTGCGGTAACGCATCATCACGGACGCCGACGGCAATGCGTCCTGCGCGGGATCCATCGGGTCCTTCGCCGGCAGCACGATGTGTACGCGCGCGAGCAGTACGCCATCCATCTTTTCGAGCGTTTCGGACAGCTCCTGCGAGAGCCCGTACACGTAGCGCACGCGGTCCTCCTCGGGACTCGAAATCAGTCCCTGGCGGCTGAACAGCTCGCCGAGATTGGCGTGGCCGCCGCGCGGCAGCGCGTAGGCGCTCGCCAGTTCCGTGGCGATCACCGCGTCGCCGTCGTCGACCGAGACGTTCCACGTCTTGTCCGCGTTGCGGTCCTTGTAGCCGGTGATCCCGTGGTGACTCAGCGCGGCCACGATGTGGTTCGCCTGGTCCTCGTCCAGGCCTTCGAACAATGAGGTTTTGCAGCCGGCGAGGAGCAGCAGGACCGGCAGCACGATCAGGGCGCGGCGCATCAGCTTCGCTGCGACAGCGTCTGGATCGCGCTGCCGATCTGGTCGGCCACCCGCACCGTCATCTGCACGCGCACCGTGAACGCGCCCATGTCGGCTTGCAGACGCAACAGGTCGATGGTCGAGACGCGGCCGGAAGCGAGCTGGCCGAGATCCACCGACAGTTGCTGCACAGACATGTCCTGTGCGTTCTGCGCATGCGCCAGCAGACGCTCCATCAGCGAACCGGGGCCACCAGCGCCGGCGTCGGCGGTCGACATCGGGACCGATGCGCCGGCGGGCGCCGGCAGCGTTGTGATCGGAAGTTGCAACATCAATACCTGCCTCGAATAGTCAATCGTTCAATCGTTGAAAGAGGGGCTGCGGCGTGAGCGGGACGTGCCGCGCCGGACGCGCGCAAGTGCGCGGCATCGGCGTTGGCGTTAATAAAAGGCGCGCATTCCGGCAGCTTCAGAAACGCCACCGCCATCGAATTCGCACTGGGCTCGTCGCTGCCGACCACCTTCATCAGCGTGCGTGCCCCCAGCGCGTAATGACCGTCGAGCACCTGGGACGTGCCGAGCCACGCCCACGCGAGCGCGTTGTCGGGCACGACCTCGAGCGCCTTCGCGAATAGCCGCGACGCACCGCGATAATTCGCGCGATCGACCTCGACGAGCCCGAGCCCGAGGTACGGAAAGGCGCGCTGCGGATACAGCAGCGCGAGCCGCTCGAACAGATAGCGCGCGTCATCGAAACGACGGTAGACGCGGGCAAGGTGACCGATCGAGATCAGCAATTCCAGGCTGTCGTCCTGCATCGGCATGGATCGCCGAAGACGCCGAAAAGGCGCCTCCGTCCTGGTTAAAAAGCGTTATCGGGTGTTCTGCGCCACGGCCTTCTGCGAATCGTTGACGCTGTTCATCATGTTCGTGGCGGCGGAGTTAAAGGTGCTGAGTTCGCCCACCGCCTGCTGGGCGCGCAGCATTTCGACGTTCCCCTGGTTGTTGCCTTGCGCACCATCGGCGCCGTTCGCACCGATCCCCTGCTGGAGCCCGTCGGCGTTCTCGGCTTCCTGCAGCGTGCCGTTCACTTTGTCGTTCTCTTTGGCGAGGATCTTCTCGAGCAAACCGAGCAGCCCGCCGGTGGACAGGCTGTGATTCTCGCTAAGCGCGGAACTGGGGGCGCCGGGCAAAAAATTGTTGATTCCGTTCAGATTCACGATTCCCACTCCTTACTATTTACCGCGCGCGTTGACGAAGCTCGCGCTTCTTTCCACCACCTGCCGAGCCGCGCGCAAACACTCGACAAGAAGAATCCGTTCTTTCCTGAGCGCCGGCGACGCACTCGCCAGCGCGTCGCTCAGGCGTTCGATTTCCGCCGTCAGCCGGGCCGCGATCATGGTCCGGCCCGCGCCGCCGCCTTCGGCGAGTTGCGCTTCGAGCGGCAGATCGCCAAACGACCCGAGCGTGCTTTTACCGGCAGTTTTTGGGGGCATGTGCCGCATCCGCAACGAATTCGTAGATCGAGCCGTCGTCGTCGCGCGTGACTTCCGCGGCGCAGGCCGAGAGGCGACTGACATGGCCGATCGGCAAGCGCGCGCCGACGAAGTAGCGCACGCCCTGCGCATCCGTCAGCCAGGCCGCGTGACGGCTCGCGAGCAGATTCAGGCCGAGCGCGTCGAGCGGCACGCGCACCCGTTCGCCTTGCTGCGCATGACCGGGAAATGCCAGCTCGCGCAAGCCACTGATGTCGGCGCGCGCGAGACGCGCCACGCGTGCGTAATCCCATGCTTCAGGCGATAAAAAACCGTGAGCGTCGGGCAGCAGCGCGTTGAACGCGCCGGGCTGGGTCGCGCGCACCTCGGCGCTGCGGTAATAGCGCGCGAGAAATTCGCCGACCTGTTCCTCCAGTTGCGCCAGCACGAACACATGCATCACCGGCGCCCGTTGCCGCGACCAGGCGTGCGCGGTCAGCGCGGCGAGATCGGTCGCGGTCTGCACATAGCCCTCGTAGACCAGCGCGCCGGTCTTCGGATCGACACGCGTCGTCACCAGCCGGAACGTTTCTTCGTGGCGCGTGAGACGCGGTTCGACGGACGGCGACGACGAACCGAGCCACGCCAGCATCGCGAACGCGACCGGTACACCAAAGGCTGTCGCCTTCGTTACCGGCGCGGCGTCGGACCAGCGCTTCGCGACATAGCCCAGTGGTTCGTGACGCAGCAGATACGCCCGTTCGGCGTCCCGTGCGAGCGCTGGACCCGGCGTATCGCGGCCGGCGAAGCGGAACGTCACGCCGGCCACGGAAAACCACGCGCCGCGCCGCATCCGCACGCGACGTCCCGGCGGCACGCGACGCCCGAACACGGCGACGCCGTCGTGCTGCGCCACCAGCGAGAGCGTGTCGTGTTGCAACTCGACGGTGGCATGCAGGGGTTCGACGCCGTCGTCGATCACGATCAGATCCGCGTCGCCGCCGCTGCCGATTCGCAACGGCTGGCCGGCGGACATCACCACGCTCGCGCCGGTATGCACGCCGTCCATCACGACGATCTGCGCGTCAGCGGTCATCGCGGGCCTCCCAGGGCATTTTTTGCACGAGCGGCGGTGCGGGCGGTGTGGGCGGTGCGTCTGCGCCACTCACCGCGCTGGAACCGGCCAGCGTCACATTCGGCGCACCGTCGCCGGTCACGCTCTTCAACCGCGGTGTAATCAGAATCAAACGCTCGAGCCGCTCATGCTTAGTCTGCGTATCGCGGAACAGCGCGCCGAGGTAAGGCACGTCGCCGAGCAGCGGCACCTTCGACGTCGTGCGCTCGCTGCGCTCGTACTGATAGCCGCCGATCAGCAGACTTTCGCCGTCGCGCACGATCGCCTGCGTGACGACCGAATGGTTGTCGACCTGCGGAATCCCATCCACCGACGACGTCGCGTTGAACGCGCCATCGTCGATCTGGATGTTCAGCCGGATATTGCGGCGCGGCTCCCCGCTCGATTCGATGTTCGGCGTCACCTTGAGCGTCAGGCCGGTGTCGATGTTGTAGAGATCGACCGCCTGATTGCCTGCCACCCGCACGTACACCGAACTGCGCGACGTCAGCGCCGCTTCCGTGTTGTTCAGCGTGAGCACGCGCGGACGCGACTGCACCCGCGCTTCGCCGGTGGTCTCGAGCGCGTTGAGCTGGGCGAACAGGTACTGCGCGGAGTTCCCCACCAGCGTCGCCAGATTCAGGCCGGCCGCCGCGCTGGCCGGCGCCATCAGCGCGGCCGCGCCGACCGAGAGCGGCGCGCTCGCGGCCCCGGATGCGCCGTTGATCCGCCCGTTCGCGCCGCCCCAACTGACGCCCAGCGAGCGCGCCGCGTTCGACGACAGATCGATCACCACCGCGTCGATCTCGACCAGTTCCTGCGGCTGATCGAGCATGGCGATCGCGCGCTCGTAGTTCAGCATCGTCGAAGCGAGGTCGCTGATGATGACCGCGTTGGTGCGCGCGTCGGCCACGATGTTGCGGCGCGCGGCCGGCGCGGACGGCAGCACGCTGCCGTCGATTTCCGGCAACGGCGCCGCAGCGCCCGCAGCACTCCCAGCGGCCGGCGGCACACTCGCCAGACCGAGCCCCAGCAGGCTCGGCAGCGGCGGCGGTCCGCCACGCGCATTGCGCGCTTCGGTCCGCGCGGCGGTGCGGGCATCCGCACGGGCATCGTCGGCGCGCGGGCGCGGCGCGTTGCTCGGCCCGCTACCCGCCCCGTTATACTCCCAGCGGCCGGCGGCACACTCGCCAGACCGAGCCCCAGCAGGCTCGGCAGCGGCGGCGGTCCGCCACGCGCATTGCGCGCTTCGGTCCGCGCGGCGGTGCGGGCATCCGCACGGGCATCGTCGGCGCGCGGGCGCGGCGCGTTGCTCGGCCCGCTACCCGCCCCGTTATACGGCCCGTTATCCGCCATCAACTGACGCAACAACGACGCGACGCCCGGCATCACCCGCTCCTGCGACCCGACCGTGTAGCGAATGTCCTGCGCCTGCGCGTAGCGCAACGGGAAAATGCGGATCACCGGGTCTTCGGGATTCGGCGCGACCGTGGTCTGCCGCTGCGCCTGATCGATCGCTTCCGCGACGGCGTCGACAAAGCGCGACGGCCCCGCCACCTTCACTGTCGTCGCCGAATATTTGATCGGCAGACGGGCGTCGTCGAGATCGAGATTGCGTAACAGCGAGGCGACCGCTTCACGAGTCATGGGCGCGAACGGAATCACCCGGCTGCGCACGTCCGCCGCGGTCGTCACATGCATCGCCTTGCCGTCGAAATACCAGACGAGCCCGTAGGCCTCCGTCAACTGTGTGAACACGTTGCCCGGTGTGTCGTCGAAGCGGCCGTTGACCGCTCCTTTCACATCGCGG
This sequence comes from Burkholderia sp. 9120, assembly GCF_000745015.1. Taxonomy (NCBI): domain Bacteria; kingdom Pseudomonadati; phylum Pseudomonadota; class Betaproteobacteria; order Burkholderiales; family Burkholderiaceae; genus Burkholderia; species Burkholderia sp. 9120. The sequence goes on from NZ_JQNA01000002.1 coordinate 1,066,054, forward strand.
CCAATGTCGGCGCTCAACCCTTCGACGGCGAGCACGTCGCGCAGCACGTCGGGCAGCGGCGCGCCGTTCACCGCGTAGTGAATCGGCGTGCCGTGCCATGCGGGCGTGGCGGCATGCGCCGGAATCGGTGCCAGCGATGTAAGGGAGGCGAGCGATGCAATCGATGCAAGCGGCAACAGCGCCCAGGCCGCCCCGAACGGACCCGCGATGTGACGCAGCGCGGCACGGGTCGCATACGGCGACCGGGACGGCGGACCGTCACCGGTCCTGATAATCGAATAGTTGCGCCACATCATCAGCATTAAAAATCCCTGGCTACGTTCATTGACAGCGTTGTAGAGAATTTAATGGCGACCAGCCGATGCCGGGTCATACACATGTAGGACGTAAGCGGATCGCTTAATGCCTTGACGCGAACGGCCATGGCAACCCATTACCGCCATTAGCCGCGGATATCGATCCGACGATCCGGTTTATCCCGAAATAAACCGGTCTTATCCAAAAAATACGAAGAAGATATAAATATCGGCAAGTCGTACCCCTGTATGACCTACTTCGTTCACAGAGAGAGAGGATTGACCAACCCGCTAATCGATTAATCCGATCATGACAAACGACCCACTCAATCCACCTCGAAGCGAATTTTCTTCATCGAAATTTCCTGGCGATTTTTCAGGAACCGATCACGTAATTTCGGCAGGCTCACGTCAGATTCCTACGCGCAACTTCGTATGGTGATGATGCAGTTTTGCAATTTCGCGCCCGGCCTTGCCAGACCGAAGCTTCGCTCGATCAGAATCAACGGTTTTGCAACCTGTTTGCGGCTCGAGGAAATTTATTGGCGAATCATCGAAGAAATCGCGCGCCAGGAATCACTGACAGTGGGAAAACTGATTTCCAAATGGGCGCGTGAAATCGATATGACACAGGAAACCATCTGCAATTTCACCGGCTTTATCAGAATAATCTGTGTCACACAAATATTGGAACAGACATATCCCATCGATATGAAGACGATCGCGCCGGAATAATTATTCACGTCGCATAATTCAGAACAAGGAGATGCATCGAACAGAGCCCATCACTCGCTTTATCCAGCAACACTCGACAACGATCGATCACCACGCGCAATTGCCCACGCGAAAACCGCAACTGAATGATTTAACTTTTAATCAGGGATTTTTCTCACTATGGCGAATACGATCGACAATTTCGGCAACAACATGCCGTACGATTTTGGCGAAGCATCGATGCCGCAGCAAAACGGCATGCAGTTCAACGCGAATTTCAGCACCGTGCCCATGTTTCCGCCTGACGACGACGGCGGTATCGACGCTGCCGGTGCTGCCCGAAGTGCCGGCGGCATGCGGCAGCCTTTTGCCCTGCCCGGCCAGAACGTCGACCCACAGGGACTGGCAGGCGCCGGTGCGGGCGGCAGCGGCGCGGGCGGAATGGGCATGGGGTTAGGCGGCATCATGAACATCGTCAAGTCCGTCCTGTCCGCCGTGATGCAACTCGCGCCGCCGCTGCTCGGCATGATGGGTTCGCTGATGGGCGGCCTGGGCGCGCAAGGCGGCCAGGGGAACGGCACCGCCTGACGCCAGCCTGAAAAAAACAGCCGGCCGCCGCGTTGCTGCGCCGGCGGCCAGATCCGGGGCGGCGTCACGACACGCCGCCCCGCGCCTACCTCGCCTTTTCTTTCTGAACACAATGAATACTCTTCGCGGGCTTGAGCCCGCCGATCGCCAGCGGCTCGACGCGCTGATTCGACACGCCAACACGGAACGTCACCCGGCCATGACCGACTTCATCGACGGCGGCCATTTACACATCAATGAAGCGCTGCGCAACGCGTTGCCACTCGACCAAGCCGCGCAAGCTTTTCTCGATGCGCTTCCGCTCATGACCGATTACACCGGCGCCTCGTACCGTGTGTCGCATATCACGCGAACCGGTCTCGCCGCGCTGCAGCGCGGACACGCGCGGCGGTTCGCCGACCTCGGCGCCCAATGCGCCTTCGTGCTGCCACGCCACGCGGCCGCCTGGGCGCTGCGAACGGCCTCGGCGTATCCACGCGACGACCTGTGCGAGCTCTACTCGATCTTCGACGAATCGGTCCCGCAGAAAAATCTGTCGAGCGCGTTGCTCCCCGATCTGGTCGTCGTGCCGCCCGCCACGACGCTGTGCCTGAAGGCGCTGCGTTTCGTGGCGAGCGCAGGGCCGTCCGACGCCGGCCGCGCGCGCGTCGTCGCCCATTTCGCCGGCGCGGATCCGTCGTGCGCGGCGCGCTACGACCTCTTCAGCGGAGTACGGCACCGCTGACGCGAGGCCGCCGTCGAGCGCGAGCGGCCGTGCGATTCGACGACCCGTCCGGTAAACTGCGGCGCGCAATGCACTTATCCGGATGTCTCGACTTGAACCGCTACGCCCTCCTTCTCATTACCTCGATGCTGCTGGTCGGCAGCAATGTCGGCATCGGTAAATCGATCGTCGAGTTCGTTCCCGTGCCGTTGTTCGCGCTGCTGCGCTTCGTGATCGCGATGGCGGTGCTGTGGCCGTTGCTGCGCGTGGCCAAACTGCGTCGCGTGAAGCGCGGCGAGTGGTTCAACCTGTTTCTGCAGGCGCTGTTCGGCACCTTCGGCTTCACGCTGCTGATGCTCAACGGCGTGCAGCGCACCAGCGCGGTGGCGGCCGGCGTCATCACGAGCACGATTCCGGCGGTCGTCGCGCTGCTGTCGTGGCTGATTCTCAAGGAGCGCCCGAACGGCCGCGCGCTCGCGTCGATCGCGCTGGCGATCGTCGGCGTGGTCGTGATCAATCTGGCGCACGTCGATCAGAACGCGGGTGGCGAGACCTCGTTGAGCGGCAATCTGATGATTCTCGGCGCGGTGTGCTGCGAATCGCTCTACATCATTCTGTCGCGCCGCCTCACGCAAACCCTCACGCCCATCGACATCTGCGCGTACACGCATCTGTTCGGCCTGTTGCTGATGCTGCCGCTCGGCGCCCGCGCGCTGTTCGAGTTCGACTATCGCGCGGTGCCGCCCGGTGTGTGGACGCTGGTGCTGTGGTACGGGCTATCGGCCAGCATCTTTTCGTTCTGGCTGTGGATGAAGGGTATCCGCCACGTGCCGGGCAGCCTGGCCGGTGTGTTCAGCGCCGTGCTGCCGGTGGCTGCGGCGATCTACGGCATCGCGTTTCTCGGCGAACGGCCGACGCTCGCGCACGGCATCGCGCTCGCCTGCGTCGTCACGGGGATCGCGCTTGCCAGCCTGAGGGTTGGACGGACGCCGCCGGTGGCGTCTTGATACAATAGCGCGCCCGTTGCGGACTTTTCCGGCCACCCGTTGGCCGTGCTCCGCGTCGTCTGCGCCCCGTTTGTGTCTCCGCTCCGTGCGCCCCGCTCGCCGGACCGGCGCATCGAGGCCGTATTCCGTCACCTGCGTTTCATCCGACTCCGCCTATGTCCGCTCCGCGCCCCGACTCAGCCCGCACGCGCCGCCCCATGCGCCCGCTGCCCGCCATCATCTTCATGAGCCGTTGGCTGCAAGTGCCGCTCTACCTGGGCCTGATCGTGGCCCAAGGCGTCTATGTCGTGCTGTTCCTCAAGGAGGTCTGGCATCTCGTCACGGCCGCGATGACGCTCGACGAAACCAACATCATGCTGGTCGTGCTCGGCCTGATCGACGTGGTGATGATCTCGAACCTGCTGATCATGGTGATCATCGGCGGATATGAAACCTTCGTGTCGCGCCTGGGCGTAGAGGGTCATCCGGACGAACCGGAATGGCTCGACCACGTGAACGCCGGCGTGCTGAAAGTCAAATTGTCGATGGCGCTGATCAGCATCTCGTCGATCCATCTGCTGAAGACCTTCATCAGTCCCGACCAGAATTCGACGCATACCATCATGTGGCAGGTGATCATCCACGTCGCCTTCCTGGTGTCGGCGCTGGTCATGGCGGCGGTCGACCGCCTCACCACCAGCACGCACCCCAAACATTTTCAGGAGCCCGCCGAGTTGCACGCGCTGGGCTCCAACGGTTCCACTCCCCTGAAGGCGCACGACTGACTCGCACAGCCCTGCGATCAGTACAACAAGCGCCATTGTCCCCACTGAGCCTAGCCATGACCGTCATCAAACAGGAAGATCTGATTCAGAGCATTGCTGATTCGCTTCAGCACATCAGCTATTACCACCCGCTCGATTACATCCAGGCCCTGGGCCGCGCGTACGAACTCGAACAGAGCCCGGCCGCGAAAGATGCAATCGCGCAGATTCTCACCAACAGCCGCATGTGCGCCGAAGGCAAGCGCCCGATCTGCCAGGACACCGGCATCGTCACGGTGTTCGTGAAGGTCGGCATGGACGTGCGCTGGGCGAGTGAGTCCGGTTCGGCGACCATGGGCGTCACCGACATGATCAACGAAGGCGTGCGCCGCGGTTATCTGAACCCGGACAACGTGCTGCGCGCGTCGATCGTGAGCCCGCCCGAAGGCGGCCGCAAGAACACGAAAGACAACACGCCGGCCGTGATCCACTACGAGATCGTGCCGGGCAATACCGTGGACGTGCAGGTGGCGGCCAAGGGCGGCGGCTCGGAAAACAAGTCGAAGTTCGCGATGCTGAATCCGTCGGATTCGATCGTCGACTGGATCTTGAAGACCGTGCCGACCATGGGCGCGGGCTGGTGCCCGCCGGGCATGCTCGGCATCGGCATCGGCGGCACGGCCGAAAAAGCCATGGTGATGGCGAAAGAATCGCTGATGGACCCGATCGACATTCAGGACGTGATCGCCCGCGGCCCGCAGGACTGGATCGAAGAACTGCGCGTGGAACTGCACGAGAAAGTCAATGCGCTCGGCATCGGCGCGCAGGGTCTCGGCGGTCTCGCCACCGTGCTCGACGTGAAGATCATGGCCGCGCCCACGCACGCCGCGAGCAAGCCGGTCGCGATCATCCCGAACTGTGCCGCTACGCGTCACGCGCACTTCACGCTGGACGGTTCGGGCGTGGCGAAGCTCGAAGCGCCGTCGCTCGACGCATGGCCGAAGGTGCAGTGGGAACCGGACACCGAGAAGAGCCAGCGCGTCGATCTGAACACGCTGACGCCGGAACAGGTCGCCGCATGGACGCCGGGCCAGACGCTGCTGCTGTCGGGCAAGATGCTGACGGGCCGCGACGCCGCGCATAAGCGCATCGCCGACATGCTGGCGAAGGGCGAAAAGCTGCCGGTCGACTTCACGAACCGCGTGATTTACTACGTCGGCCCGGTCGATCCGGTGCGCGACGAAGCCGTCGGTCCCGCCGGCCCGACCACCGCCACGCGCATGGACAAGTTCACCGAAACGATGCTGTCGCAAACCGGCCTCATTTCGATGATCGGCAAGGCGGAACGTGGTCCTGTGGCGATCGAGTCGATCAAGAAGCATAAGGCCGCGTATCTGATGGCCGTGGGCGGCGCGGCGTACCTCGTGTCGAAGGCGATTCGCAGCGCGAAGGTGCTGGCGTTCGAAGACCTCGGCATGGAGGCGATCTACGAGTTCGACGTGCAGGATATGCCGGTGACCGTCGCCGTCGATTCGAACGGTACCTCCGTGCACCAGACCGGTCCGAAGGAATGGCAAGCCAAGATCGGCAAGATTCCGGTCGCAACAGTTTGAATTTGTATTGAGACAGGTTGAGTTCTTCAACCGATAAATCTCAAGCCGGGGTCTCGTACCCCGGCTTTTTTTCGGCTGAAATGAGAACGGTACTCATCACGCAAAATAACCTTCAAAATCAAGCATAAAACTGTATTTTTGCCTTGGCTTTTTGCGCTTCGCCGTTTATTGTTCTGGGAAATTCAAATCCCCTACAAGGACATCTCATGCAAGGCGACAAGAAGGTCATCGAATATCTCAACTCGCAGTTGAAAAACGAACTGACCGCGATCAACCAGTACTTCCTGCATGCCCGCATGTACAAGCACTGGGGCCTCGAAAAACTCGGCAAGCATGAATACGACGAGTCGATCGGCGAAATGAAGCACGCTGATTGGCTGATCGAACGTATTTTCATGCTCGACGGCTTGCCGAACCTGCAAGACCTGCACAAGCTGCTGATCGGCGAGGAAACCAAAGAAATCCTCGAATGCGATCTGAAGCTCGAACAGATTTCGCAAAGCACCTGCAAAGAAGCGATCGTGTATTGCGAATCGGTTCGCGATTTCATCTCGCGCGAAATCTTCACGAAGATTCTCGACGATACGGAAGAGCACATCGACTGGCTCGAAACGCAGATCGATCTGATCGACAAGATCGGCATTCAGAACTACCAGCAAACCGCCATGGGCCCGATCGGGTCCTGAGCGAAACAGGCTGGAACGCGCCGCGCGCGGTTTCATGAGAATGCGCTCTACCTGCAGCGTTCTTCATGACCCGCGCCGCGCGGACGATATACTTGCGCCCTTCCCTGTTTTGCTGAGTTTTCGTTGACCGCCGTGCCGCGCGCGTCCTCTCCGCCTATGCCTACAGAATTGCCGTCCACGGGTGTTCGACCTGTTACCGCCGCCGCGACTGCGTCGCGCGCGCCGGTCGGCATTTTCGATTCGGGTCTGGGCGGGCTGTCGGTGTTGCGGGCGGTGCGGGCGCAACTGCCCGACGAAGCGCTGCTGTATGTCGCCGACTCGCTGTACGCCCCTTATGGCGAACGCGACGACGACTTCATTGCCGACCGCACGCTCGCCATCGGCGAATGGCTGGTCAAGCAAGGGGCGAAGGCGCTGGTGGTCGCGTGCAATACGGCGACCGCGCAATCCATCGCGCTGGTTCGCGAAAAGCTGTCCATTCCATTGGTCGGTGTCGAACCGGGTATCAAGCCCGCCGCGCTGCAGTCGAAAACCCGCGTGGCCGGCGTGCTCGCCACGCAAGTCACGTTGCGTAGCGCGCGCTTTCAGGCGCTGCTCGATCGCTACGCTTCGGATTGCCGTTTTCTCTGCCAGCCGGGCCATGGCCTCGTGCAAGCGGTGGAACGCTGCGACGTCGACTCGGCGGAACTGCGCGCGCTACTGCGCAGCTACCTGGAACCCATGCTCGACGCGGGCGCCGACACGCTGGTGCTCGGCTGCACCCACTACCCGTTCTTTGATGCGGCGATTCGTGACCTCGTCGACGACCGGCTGATGCTGATCGATACGAGCGTCGCCATTGCACGCCAACTCGAGCGCGTACTCGACCAGCACGGTCTGCGCGCCGCAGCAGCGGGCGACACTCACGCCCCTGCTCTGCCCCGCTTTTATTCCACCGACGACGGCGCGCATCAGAAGCAGCTCGCCGCGACGCTGCTGCACCTCGACGCCCATGTCGAACGCGTACTGATCCCGTCGCGCCGCACCGCAGCACCAAACTCCCAAGCCGCATAAATCTGCTCCCGCGCGACGTCTTTTGCGTCGCCGAGGGATTTCGCGCGTACTTTTGCGGCGATTTTTCGCCTCATTGCCCGTTTTTTTCGCTCCACGGACCCCTCGCGCCGGAATCTGTCCTATAGACGAAACCCTTCTAAGAGTCTGGTTTTGTTACAAAAAATCATGCAGGACGCTTGCCAAACGCTCCAAACAAAATGATAATAATTCGCATTAACGTTAGCTATGACGCCCTGCCATGATTGTCTGTGTCTGCAAGTCTGTTTCTGACCGAAAGATCCGTGCCTCGATCGAAGATGGCATGGACTCGTTCGACGAGCTTCAGTTCGAGCTGGGCGTCGCGTCCTGCTGCGGCAAGTGCGCCGAGTCCGTGCGCGACGTCATGATGCAAAGCGGCGTGTGCGCGAGCCGTTGCGGCTTCGAGCATCATCCGCAGGCTGTTCCGTTGACGTTCTACGAGCGCAAGGCCGCCTAAGGTCACGTTTCACTGCGCGGCTCCGGCCGCGCTGCAAAGCGCCCGCTGTCCCGATTGTTTCACGCGCCTGTTTTACGCTCGTTTGCGTTCGCTTTACGTTTTATCCCACTGCCGTCAGCAAGCCAGTATCCGTACCAGCCAGCTAGCTAGCCCCGCTCACCCGTTAAAAAGGAGTTTGAGATGGAATTGCTGATTGGTTTCGTGACTACTTTGTTCATTTCGCTGCTGATCTTCCGAACATGACGATGTCTTGTCTGACGCGCTGTTTCGACAGCGCGCCGCCACGCTAACATGCAGGCCTCGCATACCGTTTCAGCCGGCGTCACGCCGGCTCCATCCGCCCGAATGAATTCACGCGCCCTAACCGCGACAGCCGTGGTTGCGGCGATTCACGTCGCATTGCTTGCCGTGGTCCTGACGTTGCGTCACGATCCGGTCCAGCCGGTACTCGAATCGCACGTCATGACGGCGCAGTTGCTGCCGCCGGCGCCGCTGGCCGCGCCGGTCGCGTTGCAATCGATCGCGCCGCCCCCGCCCAAGCCGACGCCGGTTCATAGCAAGCCCAAAGTCAAGCCGACTCTCACGCCCAAGCCGACTCTCACGCCGTTGCCGCAAGCAGCCGCGCCATCGCCGACCGCGATTGCGGCCCCGGATCCGACGCCGCCCGCGCCTGCTGCGCCGCCGATCGCCGCTCAGACGATGGAGATCGCCGCGCCGAAGAACGTCTCGCATCTCGACTGCAATATCGCCAGGCCCGATTACCCGTCGCTGTCGAAGCGGCGCGGCGAAACCGGCACCGCCTACGTGAAATTCGTGGTCGGCCTGAGCGGCAAAATCGAGAACGTCGAACTGAAGAAAAGCAGCGGCTTCAGCCGTCTCGACGACGCCGCGGTCGCGGCCGTCCATGCGAGCGCCTGCAAGCCCTATCTCGAGAACGGTCAGCCGGTTCGCGCGGCGTACACCCAGCCTTACGACTTCAATCTGAACGATTGAAGCAGATTTTAAAAACAAGGAATTGCAATGCAAAACTACGGATTGGCGCACGTGTGGGCGCAAGGGGATTTCGTGACGCGCGGTATCGCGCTCGCGCTGATGATCATGTCGGTCATGTCGTGGAGCGTAATCGTCATCAAAGCCTGGAATGTGATGCGCCTGAAGCGTCTCACGAAGAACGCCGAACAGGCGTTCTGGCACTCGGACGACCTCGCCGACGGCGTGAAGAAGCTCGGCGCGGAATCGTCGACGCCGCAGGACAACCCGTTCCTCGCGCTGGCGCTGTCGGGCCAGGAAGCGGCCGATCATCATCATCAGACGCAGCCGCATCTGCATGACCGCATGGACGTGTCGGACTGGGTCACGCGCTGCCTGAAAGACACCATGGACGAAAGCGTCGCGCGTATGCAAAGCGGTCTCGCGATTCTCGCGTCGATCGGCAGCACGGCGCCGTTCGTCGGCCTGTTCGGCACAGTGTGGGGCATCTATCACGCGCTGCTGGCGATCGGCGCGAGCGGTCAGTCGTCGATCGATCAGGTTGCCGGCCCGGTCGGCGAAGCGCTGATCATGACCGCGTTCGGTCTGTTCGTCGCGATTCCCGCCGTGCTCGGCTATAACGCATTGACGCGCGCGAACAAGTCTGTTGTCGCCAAGCTGAGCCGCTTCGCGCACGGTCTGCACGCATTCTTCGTGACGGGCGCGCGTTTGTCGTCGTCGAAACGCGGCGACGGCCTGCGTCTCGCGGCCCGCAACCACTGATCGACGAGGCACTCCGATGGCAATGAGCCCTTTCGCCAGCGACGATGACGACGGCCTGATGAACGAAATCAACATGACGCCGCTCGTCGACGTCATGCTGGTTCTCCTGATCGTCTTCATGGTGACGATTCCGGTGATTCGTCACGCGGTCAAAATCGATCTGCCGCACGCTAGCAGTCAGAAAGAAGACACGAAGCCCGCGCAAGTCACGGTCGCGATCGACGCGGACGGCAACGTGTTGTGGGACGACCAGAAGGTCGACGAAGCCACGCTGAGCACGAAGATCGCGCAAGCCGCGCAGGCGGATCCGCAGCCGGAACTGCATCTGGACGCGGACCGCAAGGTCCCGTACGAGAAAGTGGCGGAAGTGATGTCGGCGGCGCAGGCCGGCGGTCTTACGAAGATCGGTTTCGTGACGCAGCCCAAGGGCAAGTAAGCGTCTTTGAACTGCTTCGAGGGCAACCCTTCAGCTTGAAACGTGTCCGCCGAAAAATACCGGAAAGCCCTTAAAACAAGGGCAGAAAGTAAAAGGCCTTCATCGTCAGATGAAGGCCTTTTTTTGTGCGCACTCGGCGCCTTCGGGCGGCAGGACTACTTGCCATCATTCGAAGATTGATAGCTCGTCGTGTCACTGCATGCGACAGCCGTGATCGACACGGACAGCGCGGTCAGCCCTATCAGGCCGGCTATCATAGCGGCCATGAGTTTTCGCATAAGAGACTCCTTAGCGAAGGGATTTCAATATAGGCCCGCCAGCGCGTGCATTCAAGCAAACCGTCATTGAAAGTACTCATGACAGCCCGCGCTTAAATGCTAAAAGCGATGCCGCTGCCTGCGAGCACCACTACGACACCGCCGCCAGCATCGGCTGGGCCGCCGCTTTTTCCTCACGCGCAGGGCACTCGCCCGTAATGTGCTTGCCCTCGTCCGGATCGAGCATCTCGACCAGATAATCGACGAATGCCCGCACGGCCGGCACCATGCCCTGCCGCGACACGAAAACCGCGTACAACTGCGGCGTCGGGAAGGTCCAGCCCGGCATGACCGGCGACAGTTGTCCGGCACGCAATGCGGCGCCGTACATCATCTCAGGCAATGCGGCGATGCCCACGCCGGAGAGCGCCGCTTCGCGCAGCATCATCAGGTCGGCGGTGACGAGACGCGGCTCGTGTTCGTGCGCGTGACGCGTGCCGTCGGGCGAGATCAGATTGAACACGTGACGTCCGTCGCCGCTCGGCACGTCGAGTGTTTCGAAACGGCTCAGATAGGCCGGCAGCAGCGGCGGCGCATTCTGTTGCAGCAGACTCGGCGCACCCACCAGCATTTGCTGCGTGCGCCACAGCGGCCGCACCACGATGTTGGCGCTTTCCGGCGGATCGGAGCGCACGCGCAACGCGACATCGATCGAATCCTCGAACAGGTCGACCACGCGATTGGTCACGCGCATCACCACGCGCACTTCCGGATAACGATGCATGAATTCCGGCAGGATCTGCGACATGATGGTCTGCGAGATCGTGACCGGCACACTGACGCGCACCGTGCCGCGCGGCGACGAGCGCAACTGCTGCACGACGTTGACGGCCGCCTGCGCTTCCGCCAGCATCGCCTGACAGTGCTGATAGAACAGTTGCCCGGCTTCCGTGAGCGCCAGCTTGCGCGTGGAGCGCTGCAGCAGGCGCACGCCCAGCGACGCTTCCAGTTCCGTCAGGCGGCGCGACAGGCGCGACTTGGAGATCCCCAGCACGCGCTCGGCGGCGGAAAAACCGCCATGTTCGACGACCTGCGAGAAATACATCAGGTCATTCAGATTGTGTGAATCGATCTTCATCTCATCGTTCCATTAATAGAACAATCCATTGCGCAGCGGTGGCTGGCACCCCTGAAAACGGTCCCTATAATAGCTCCATGTTTCAAAAATAACGCTATTCCCCATTTTTTTGAGGTGACTTTGATGAGCACGAGCCGCACGATCGAACGCACGTTTCCCGCTGTTCGCACGACCGAGGGCGGAGGCTTTATCGTCCACCGTCCGTTTCCGACCCGCCTGCTGATGGACTTCGATCCATTCCTGCTGCTCGACGAAATGGGGCCGATCGACTACGCGCCGGGCGAGGCGAAAGGCGCGCCCGACCATCCGCACCGCGGCTTCGAGACGGTCACGTACGTGCTCGAGGGCCAGTTCGGCCACAAGGATTCGGCCGGCCATTCCGGCACGCTGCATGCCGGCGACGTGCAATGGATGACCGCGGGCGCGGGCGTCGTACACAGCGAGATGCCGGACCCGTCGTTCGTACAGACCGGCGGACGTGTGCACGGCCTGCAGTTGTGGGTGAACCTGCCGCGCCGCGACAAGATGATCGCGCCGCGCTACCAGGAAATGCCGTCGTCGAGCATTCCGGTGGGCACGTCCGCGGACGGCCAGGTGCGCGTCAAGGTGATCGCCGGCGAGGCGCTCGGCGTGAAAGCCGCAATCGAAACGCGCACGCCGATTCTCTATCAGCATTTCTCGCTGCAGCCGGGCGCGACGATCCGGCAGCCGGTGCCGGCCGAGTATCGCGTATTCGCTTATAGCCTGTCGGGTAAAGGCTTTTATGGCGAAGGCGAAGCGCGCCAGGAAATCGACGCGCAGAAAATGGTGGTGTTTCAGAACGACGGCGAATCCGTCACGTTGACGGCCGGCGCCGAACCGCTCGAAGTGCTGTTGCTGGGCGGCGTGCCGCTGAAGGAGCCGGTGGTGCGCTACGGCCCGTTCGTGATGAACACGGAAGACGAGATCCGTCAGGCCGTGGTCGACTATCAGGCCGGGCGCATGGGCGCGATCACGCACTGAGTGCATCGGCGAGGCAAAGTCGGGTTGGGGCGGGTCGCCTTGCCGCCCTTGCCGCGTTTGCTCCGTCGCTCGCAGTGCGTTTGCAGCCTCACGCTGCCTCACTCGCGCCGCCCGCCAGAACCGCTCAGCCCAGTCACGAAGCCTGTTAAATTCGTTCACAATAGCGATTCATTCCGCGCGCCGCGCCGTTTATCCATAACGGGACGCGGCGCGCGGCAATTTCCGTCCCTGTTCAGGAGCGCGCATGGCAGAGTCCACCGTCACCGCCCACATCGGCTCGACGAATTTCCAGGTCCTGTTGGACGACGGCAAGCACACCTGGCTTGCCGACGAACCCGAGTCAGCCGGCGGCGGTGATCGCGGCCCGACGCCCGTCGCGATGCTGCTGTCGAGCCTCGGCGCCTGCACGTCGATTACGCTGAAGATGTACGCCCAGCGCAAGGAATGGCCGCTCGCCGACGTGCGCGTCGAGCTCTCGCTGGCAAGCGGCGACGCGGGCACCACCATCGACCGCAAGATCGTACTGGAAGGCGATCTGTCCGACGAGCAGCGGGAACGGCTCTTGCAAATTGCCAATGCGTGCCCAGTTCACAAGATCCTCACGCATCCGATCACGATCCGTTCGGGCCTCGCCGTCGCTTAAGCGGTCAGGAGCGACTGCGGCGAATTGCGCTTCGCCGCGGCGCTGTAGACCGCACGTATTGCAACGCTTTCATAGGAAGCCGTCGTTTTGAATTTCGAACACCTTATCCAGATCAACGACCCGTTGAATCCGTTTGTCGACTCGATGACCCGCGCCCAACTGTGGGAAGGTCTCGTGCTGCGCGCCGAACAGCCGCAACTGTTCGTGATAGGTCTCGACAGTTGCACGATCCTGTCGCGCGTCGGCAATGTCATCGAACGGGAACTGCACTACGGTCAGGCGACCGTGCGTGACCGCGTCACGCTGCAGGACGACCAGAGCGTGCGCTACGACATTCTGCCGACCGCAGACCACGTCGGCGGCTCGCTGACCATGACGATCGAGCAGCCGGACGAGCTACAACTATTCCTGCGCTTCGAATACGCGACGACGCTGCCGGAGTCGACGGATCCTGACGCGCATCAGACGCAGGAGATCGTCAAGTCGGCGTATCGCGAGAACGATATCGATACCGTGCGGCTGATCCGCCAGTACGTGCAGACCAAGCAGGAACCGGGTTCGCTGCACTGAAGCACTGAAACACTGACATACGCGCGGGCGCCCTGCCCGCGCGCTGCGCATCGAGCGCAAGACCGCTGGCCGGGGGCGGTCGTTCATCTCTCTCCGTCGCTACCACCCCAGTCCGCTTTGGCTATCGAAACTTAAATCCGATGAATTTCTCTTTCTTGTAAATGGGAATAGTTATCATTTAGAATTAATCCATCGAATCGACCAACAGCTAAAACGAATGACCGATCTCAACCGCCCTTCCACACTCAGCCTGCGCCGCCCGGCGGCCGCGCTGACCAGCCGTCCGAAACCGTCGACGGCAACGGCAACCGCGGCAAAGCCTGTTGCGGATCGTGCTGATGGTTCGGCGGCAACATCGGAGCGGGCCGTACGCAGCGACACTCTGCTGCAGGGAAATAGTCACGTCAGCATCCTGCACAACGGCGAAACCTACCAGCTGCGTGCAACGCGCTTAGGCAAGCTGATTCTGACGAAGTAGCACCGAACATAGCAGTACGTACCGGGTATTGTGGGGACCACCTCCTCGAGAGGTGTTAGGCAGTAGCCAGCCACGACGGCTTGCACGTGAGAACTAGACCCCTTCGTGCAGACACCAAGCCAGCCGTCGCAGCAAGCCAGGCCGCTTTTTTTGGTTCCCACTCATTGCGGCAACACGAAACGTTCGTGCGCCGGACATGCAGAAAATGGAAAAGCCGCGGAGATGAAATTCATCCCACGGCTTTTTGTTTTGCGACAGAGGCCGACATGTTCATGCACCTCGGCGAAAGCGATCGCAGCGCATGCAGTCGACGCTATTTGGAAGCCCAGCCCCAGAACATCAGCCACCATGCGCTATCGACCACCCCCAGCGCCCCGCCGAACCACAACATGGCAAGACCGCGCTGCACGAAGCGCTCGCTATAGCGGCGCGTCACCAGCCACGCGAGCCACGCGCTCCACAGGTTGGCAATCGCCAGAATGGCGATGCGCAGATCCGACGCCCACCACAACGACACATGTTCCGCACGCAGCAGCGACAGCGTCGTAGCCGACAAACCAAGAAACACACCGGCGCCGGCAATCGGAATCAGCCCTTGCGTCAAATGATGCAGACGCACGGTGCTAAAGCGCCCCAGCATGCGCGTCGCACCCATCAGCAACACCAGCAGCGCGGTGCCGTACACCAGCGCCGTGGCGACGATGTAGCCAATCACCATCGTGCCGTCGAGCCACGAAAACACATCGTTCTGCTCGGGATAATGCGTGAACAGGAACCACGGCGCGTTGGTTTCGAGCGGCCAGGTGATGTCGTGATCGACAAGCCAGGTCGCGAAAAACATCTTCATGTCGATGAACCAGCGCGAAGCGGTCCAATGAAACGCACCGATCGCGATGCCGAGCAGACCGTACAGGATCAACGCGGTGTCCCATGCGTTCGCCTGCTTGTCGCCGAGTTGCACGACTTCTGTCGACGGCGCGCGCCACGTCAACGCAACCGCATCGCGGTGGCCGCTGCAACGGCCGCACATATGACAGTCCGCCGCACCCTTCATGTTGCGCAACGGCACGAGCGGCGCGCAATTGATCGGAATCACGCGGTGCCCATGCTCGCCGTTCTTGTACGAATGGCGCCACGCGTCTTCATCGACTTTGTAGTGAAACGGCGCGAGGCGCGCCAGAAGCGAAAAAACCCCGTTGACGGGGCACAGGTACTTGCACCAGACGCGCTTCTCGCGTCCGTACAGCAAACCGATGATCATCGCCGCGAACGTCGAGCCGCCCAACACCAGCAGCACGGCTTTCGGATACTGGTAGACGCTCACCATCTGGCCATAGATCGTAGTGATGCCGAACGCGACGAACGGCCAGCCGCCCCAACGCATCCAGCGTGGAATCGCCCAGCCGCGACCGTACTTGCTGGCGAATTCGGCGAGCGCGCCTTCCGGACACAGCACGCCGCACCAGACACGGCCGAGCATCACCATCGACAGCAAAACGAACGGCCACCAGATGCCCCAGAACACGAACTGCGCGGCGAGCGTCAGGTTGGTCCACAGATGCGCGGTGTCGTCCGGCAGCGGCATCACCGCCGGCACGAGAATCAGAAACGCATACACCGCCACCACCACCCACTGGATGCCACGGATCGCGGAACCATGACGCTGCATCCACTGCCCGGCCACGGCGAGGCGCCCCGGACGGGTCATCGCGCGACTCATGCTGCGCGCCCCGCCGCTTGCTGCGCCGGCTTGCGATTCGCACGACGCACCAGCAGGTAGACAACCGCCCAGTACACGGCATAAGCGAGCAGATTCATCAACGCCGGATGCGCGCGATAACCGGTGAGCGTCGCGACCAGCGAACCGACGGTGCTCGAATCATCGAGAATCGCCGACGAATTCCACATCTGGTCGACGAGCGTCGGCAGAAATTCCTTGTCGATCAGCTTGTCGACGCCGGTCTGAAACAACCCCGCGCCAAGGAACAGCAGCATGATTTCGGTGACGCGGAAAAACAGCCGCCACGAAAAGAACTTGCCGCCCAGTTGCAGCACATAGAAGGTCAGAAAGGCGAGACCGAGGCCGATCACGACCGCGAGCATCTGACTGCCGTCCACGTGACCCGATTGACCGAAACCCAGCCCGTACAGAAAGATCACCGTCTCGCTGCCCTCGCGCGCGATCGCCAGCGCCACCAGCAACGCGACGCCCCACCAGTTCGAATCGCGCTGGCTTTTCTGCAGCGACTGTTCCATGTCGCGCTTGAGCGAGCGGCCGTGCTGCTTCATCCACAGCACCATCTGCACGATCAGCACGCAGGCGACCAGCACCATCGCGGTCTGGAAATAATCCTGTGCGTCGCCGGACAGCACTTCGGTGAAACCGACCAGCGCGGCGCCGAGCGCCACGGCCGCGATCAAACCGGCCACCACGCCGCCCCACAGGTACGGCAAACCGCGACGCGCATCGTCGTCGCCATTTTTCAGCCACGCGTACAGGATGCCGACGACCAGCAACGCCTCGACACTTTCCCGCCACACGATGAATAGAATCTGACCCATCTAACTCTCCTCGACTGCTTTGACGAACACGCAACCGCCGACGGCGCGCGCTCGCGTTTCAAGCCACTACTTCGCGACGATCACGCCCTGCGCCTGCTGGTGGAAGTCGTCGAAAAACTTGTACTCGCCCGGCTCGAGCGGCGCGATCACCACGAACGAATCCGCGCCGGGCGCCAACACTTTCTCTTTGCGTAATTGCACGCTTTCGAATTCGGCGGCGCCTTTGCCGATGTTGTGCACTTCGATCTTGATCCGCTGCCCCGCCGGCACTTCGATGCGAGCCGGGTTCAGCTTGCCGTCGTTCATTTCCAGCTTGAAGGTCGGCAAATCGACGGCATGGGCCGCACCCGCCAGCAACGCGGTGGTGGCGAGAAGCGCGATCTTTCGGTGAATTCTCATTAGCCTTTCCGGAAAAACGCGGCGCGCCGGGTTTGATTCCCAGCGCGCCGCCTGCCGCATTCATTCACTTCCGATCACGTCGCGCCGCGCGTTCAAGAGCATTCAAGAGCATTCAAGAGCGCTCAAGCGCAGCGCGGCGTGACGAACCGCGACGATCAGTAGCCGCCCTTCTTGCCGATACCGGCGAAGGTGAAGTCGTAGTCGAGCGTGATCGGCTTGAACCACGCGCCCACGCCGGTTTCCTTGTCGACGTGGCGGCCGAAAGCCATGTGGCCCGTTTGCATCGGCGCCTCGACGATCAACTTCAGGTGGTATTTGCCCGGGCCTTGCAGCTTGACGTTATCGCCGTAGTGCGGACCGTCGTTGGCGACCATCGCCATCATGTCGCCCTTCTGCGTCTGATTCGAACCGGCTTTCGTCAGTTCGTAACGCACTTGCAGATACGGCATCCAGTCGCCTTCGGCGAAACCGGTCGGATTGTTTTTAACTGCGTGAATGTCGGCTTCCAGATGAACGTCCGAATCCGACGCCTTGCGCATCATGCCTTCGGGTTCCATCGTGATCGGCTGCAGGTAGACGGCGCCGATCTCCATGCCGCCCTGGATCTGCTGCTTGCCGATCGGATATTCCGCGGCCGTTGCCGAGAGCGCCGCGACGGCGGCCACTGCTGCTGCGCCACCGCGCACAAATGAAGAAATCCGCATTGAAACTCCTAGTTTTTATCAGTGAGACTGGAATGAAATCCATTGGAACAGTGCGGTCAGGCACGTCTCGGCTGGGCGGCCATTATCTTTCAGAACACCCACAGACCGTAAGCAAAGCGCATACCAAAACGTTAATGCGAACCATTCTCAATATTGAATGAGTTTATCATCGATCGCGGGTGAGAACAAATTGGACCGTGCCCAAAGCCTTATGGCAGCGGGGTCTTACGGCATTCTTAAGGAAACGTTCGAACGCACCGACAGGTGTCGCGCCGACCCGATGTCGGGTAGCTGTCGGTCTGCCAGGTGGTCTTATGTAGGGATGTTGTCGGGACAGTGTCGGCCGTTTGCCGATGCTTTGTCCGACATCAAAAGAAAAGGCGCGGCAGACTGCCGCGCCTCGAGTGCTGGCGATACGTGAATCAGACGCCGGAGATGTGATCGCCGACGTTCGCGCCGAACACGCGTTGGCGCAGCAGCGCCAATTGGTCGCGGGTCTGCGCCGCTTTCTCGAATTCCAGATTCTTGGCGTGCTCCATCATCTGCTTTTCGAGGCGCTTGAGTTCCTTGGCGAGCTGCTTTTCGGACATGTCCTCGAACTTCGCGCGCGTTTGCTGTTCCTTCAGTTCGGCGCGCGCGTCGTCGACGTTGTACACGCCGTCGATAATGTCGCGAATCCGCTTGACCACCCCGCGCGGCGTAATGCCGTTCGCGAGATTGAAGGCGGTCTGCTTGGTGCGCCGCCGCTCGGTTTCGTCGATCGCGCGACGCATCGAGTCGGTTATCTTGTCGCCGTACAGAATCGCCTTGCCGTTCACGTTGCGCGCCGCCCGGCCGATGGTCTGGATCAGCGAGCGCTCAGAGCGCAGAAAGCCTTCCTTGTCCGCGTCGAGAATCGCGACCAGCGACACTTCCGGAATATCCAGCCCTTCGCGCAGCAGGTTGATCCCGACCAGCACGTCGAACGTGCCCAGGCGCAAATCGCGGATGATTTCAACCCGCTCCACCGTGTCGATGTCGCTGTGCAGATAGCGCACCTTGACGCCGTGATCGGCCAGAAACTCGGTCAACTGCTCGGCCATGCGCTTGGTCAGCACGGTGACCAGTACACGATCGCCGACCTTGACGCGCTCGTTGATCTCGCCGAGCACGTCGTCGACCTGGCTGCGGGCCGGCCGCACCTCGATTTGCGGATCGACGAGCCCAGTGGGTCGCACCAGTTGCTCGGCCACCTGCCCGGCGGTTTTCTGCTCGTAATCCGCCGGCGTGGCCGACACGAACACCACCTGGCGCATCTTGCGCTCGAACTCGTTGAACTTGAGCGGCCGGTTGTCCAACGCCGACGGCAAACGGAAACCGTAGTCGACGAGGTTCTCCTTGCGCGCCCGGTCGCCGTTGTACATGCCGTTCAACTGGCCGATCAGCACGTGCGATTCGTCGAGCAGCATGATCGCGTCCGGCGGCAGGTAGTCGACCAGCGTAGGCGGCGGCTCGCCGGGCGCCGCGCCCGAAAAATGCCGCGAGTAGTTTTCGATGCCTTTGCAGAAGCCCAGCTCCTGCAGCATTTCCAGATCGAAGCGGGTGCGCTGCTCGAGGCGCTGCGCTTCGACCAGTTTGCCGTCGCCATAGAAGAATTCGAGCCGCTCGCGCAACTCGTTCTTGATGGTTTCGACCGCGCGCATCACCGTATCGCGCGGCGTTACATAGTGCGACGACGGATACACCGTGAAACGCGCAATCTTCTGCCGCACGCGGCCGGTGAGCGGATCGAACAGCTGCAGCGTTTCGACTTCGTCGTCGAACAGTTCGAGGCGCACCGCCATCTCGGCATGCTCGGCCGGGAAAATGTCGATGGTGTCGCCGCGCACGCGGAACGAGCCGCGCTGGAAATCGGCTTCGTTGCGGTTGTACTGCATCGCGATCAGCCGCGCGATGATGTCGCGCTGGCCGAGTTTGTCACCGGTGCGCAGCGTCAGAATCATCTTGTGGTACTCGGACGGATTGCCGATACCGTAAATCGCCGACACCGTCGCCACGATCACCACGTCGCGCCGCTCCAGCAGGCTCTTGGTGGCCGATAACCGCATCTGCTCGATGTGCTCGTTGATCGACGAGTCCTTTTCGATGAACAGGTCGCGCTGCGGCACGTACGCTTCCGGCTGGTAGTAGTCGTAGTACGAAACGAAGTACTCGACCGCGTTGCGCGGGAAGAACTCGCGGAACTCCGAATAAAGCTGCGCGGCGAGCGTCTTGTTCGGCGCGAACACGATCGCCGGACGACCCAGCCGGGCGATCGTGTTGGCCATCGTGAAGGTCTTGCCGGAGCCGGTCACGCCGAGCAGCGTCTGGAACGACAGACCGTCTTCAACGCCTTCGACGAGCGTGTCGATCGCCGTGGGCTGGTCGCCGGCCGGGAGGTACGGCTGGTAGAGCTGGAACGGCGAGCCTTCGAACGTGACGAATTTGGATTCGTCGAGCGCGTCTTCGGCTTCAGTGTGGTGTTGTTCGGACATGTGGGGCGGCACCGGGCCTTGGGCAAAGAACTATTCTAACGGGTTGCGCGAGCCCGGGCTGAGCGGGTCCGCGTAGAGGTTGGGCTCAATCCCTCGCTACGACGTGGCGCCTGGCTGCCTGTTTTTCAAGCAATTAATTCCCCTCGACAGGCCGCGTCGGCCGAAAAAAGGCCGTGAATTCGTTACAATGCGAAGTTGCGCTCGCTCGCAGCCGCCCGCCAGCCGCCTGTGTTTTTTGTCAGACGCCGCTGGCCGGGCCGCCCCGCGCTCGATGCCGCCGCCCTCTTTTCACTACTGCTGCCCACCCATCATGTCTCTGTTCTCCGCCGTCGAACTTGCTCCCCGCGACCCGATTCTGGGCCTGAACGAAGCTTTTAACGCCGATGCGCGCGCCACCAAGGTCAATCTTGGCGTCGGCGTGTACTTCAATGAAGAAGGCAAGATTCCGCTGCTGCGCGCCGTGCGCGAAGCCGAACGGGCGCGCGTCGAAGCCGCGCTGCCGCGCGGCTATCTGCCGATCGAAGGCATCGCCGCCTACGACGCAGCCGTGCAAACGCTGCTGCTCGGCAACGACTCGGCGCTGATCGCGGCCGGTCGCGTCGTGACGGCGCAGGCACTGGGCGGCACGGGCGCGCTGAAGATCGGCGCGGACTTCCTGAAGCGCCTTGACCCGAACGCCAAGGTCGCGATCAGCGACCCGAGCTGGGAAAACCACCGCGCGCTGTTTGAAAGCGCAGGCTTTGAAGTCCTGTCGTACCCGTACTACGACGCGCAAACGCATGGCGTGAACTTCGAAGGCATGCTGAGCGCGCTGAACAGCTACGCGGCGGGCACGGTCGTCGTGCTGCACGCGTGCTGCCACAACCCGACCGGCGTCGACCTCAGCGTCGAGCAATGGAAGCAGGTGGTCGAAGTCGTCAAGGCGCGCAATCTGGTGCCGTTCCTCGACATCGCATATCAGGGTTTCGGCGACAACATCGAATCGGACGCAGCCGCCGTGCGCCTGTTCGCCGCGTCGGAACTGAACGTGTTCGTGTCGTCGTCGTTCTCGAAGTCGTTCTCGCTGTACGGCGAGCGCATCGGCGCGCTGTCCATCATCACCGCGAGCAAGGAAGAATCGTCGCGCGTGCTGTCGCAACTCAAGCGCGTGATCCGCACGAACTACTCGAACCCGCCCACGCATGGCGGCTCGGTGGTCGCTGCGGTGCTCGCGTCGGCCGATCTGCGCGCCACGTGGGAAACGGAACTGGGCGAAATGCGCGACCGTATCCGCGCCATGCGCAACGGTCTGGTCGAACGCCTGAAGGCAAGCGGCGTGGATCGCGACTTCAGCTTCGTAAACGCACAACGCGGCATGTTCTCGTACTCGGGTCTGACGGCGCCGCAAGTGGACCGTCTGCGCGAAGAGTTCGGCATCTATGCAGTGAGCACCGGCCGTATCTGCGTGGCTGCGCTGAACACGCGCAATCTCGACGTCGTGGCTAGCGCGATCGCTCACGTGTTGAAGTAAGAAGCCTTGTCGGCGCGCGGCTTGTTCCGCGCGCGCCTGGTTGATGTGAAAACGGCGCCCTTGCGGGCGCCGTTTTTCGTTTGTGGCGATTGTGGCTTGCGATCTTCTCAACGTGAATCGCGATGAATATCGTGCGTGACAAAACCCGCATCGTTATCCGGCATGTCGAGCCAATCGGGTTGCGCAAGCGAACGGTGGATATCGTCGAGACCGCTTTGCCAGTGTTCGCGCATCGTCGTCAGGCCGAACTGGAAGTCCTTGAAATGCCCTTCGTACTCCTTTTGCCGATAGATGAGATGCATCACGTTGTAGCGCTTCGAGCACGATAGATCGTCGGCCAGCTTGCACCACGGATCGTCGCGCTGATCGGACGGTACGCGGTCCAGCACTTCGCGCAACACGTGCCGGAAACGCTGCGACCGCTGCAGCATATCGGTCACGAGACGCGTACGGCTCGAGTACTGAATGTCCTTCATGCGCCCCTGAACGTCGGTGATGTTGTCCGGCACCGGCCCGATCGCGCTCCACAGATCGACCTGGAACGCGAGCGTGTCGTGACGCGGCGTGGACTGCATCACCTCGTAGAGCGGCGTATTCGACATCAAACCGCCGTCCCAGTAGTACTGACCGTCGATCTCGACCGCCGCGAAGCCCGGCGGCAACGCACCCGATGCCATGAAATGCTCAGGCCTCAGCGTGGTATGCGTGTTATCGAAGTACGCGAAATTCCCCGTACCGCAATTGACCGCCCCCACCGACACGCGCATTTCCTTCGAGTTGATCCGGTCGAAATCGCACATCGCTTCAAGCGTAGCCTTCAGCGGCGTGGTGTCGTAGTAGCTGGCCATTTGCGGCGGCCCGGACACCGTGGGCAACGGCGGCGGGAAACGTGGCACAAAGAATCCCTTTTGCCCTTCGACAATAGCGCCCATCGCCTGGGTGGCCGTGAAAGCCTTGCGTATCGCCTCGCTGGAATTGAAGAGCGCGTGTTCGATAAAGGCCGGCAGCGGCGGACCGAATGCCGGCTGGCAGATCGTCTCCCAGAACTGCAGCAGCCGTTCGACACGCTTCTCCGGTGGATTGCCGGCGATGATCGCCGTATTCAACGCGCCGATCGAAATACCCGCCAGCCAGTTGGGCTCGATGCCGGCCTCGTAGAGCCCTTGATAGACGCCGGCCTGGTAGGCGCCCAATGCGCCACCGCCTTGCAGCACCAGGGCGACGGTTTCGTACTTGGGCAAATGGAGGTGCCGGCCGGGGTGTGCAGCGGGCGCGGGACCCGCGCCCTCGCCTTCCCCGTCGCCGGGCGCACCTACGCGCGCCCGCTTGAGATTGCGTTGCGCCATGGGCGCCTCCTTATTGCATGTACCAGCCGTGGCTCACAATAAAGGACTGGCCGGTCAGCGCCGCCGTCGGGAAGGTGGAGAGGAACAGCACCGTCTGCGCGACGTCTTCCACCGTGGTGAAGATGCCGTCGACCGTGCCGCCCAGCATCACGCGCTTGATCACGTCTTCTTCGCTGATGCCGAGTTCTTTGGCCTGCTCGGGAATCTGCTTGTCGACCAGCGGCGTGCGCACGAAACCCGGACACACCACGTGCGAACGCACGTTGTGCTTCGCGCCTTCCTTGGCCAGCACGCGAGAGAGGCCCAGCAACGCATGCTTGGCGGTCACGTAAGCGGACTTCAGCGGCGACGCTTCATGCGAATGGACCGAGCCCATGTAGATCACGATGCCGCCGCGATCGTCTTTGTACATGTGCTTGAGTGCAGCCTTGGTGGTCAGGAAAGCGCCGTCCACGTGAATCGCCTGCATTTTCTTCCAGTCGGAAAACGAATAGTTTTCGATTGGATTAACGATCTGGATGCCGGCGTTGGAAATCAGAATATCGATCGAGCCGAATTCGGCGGCAACCTTGTCGATGCCCTGGTTGACGGCGTCTTCGTTCGTGACGTCCATGGCCACGCCGATTGCCTTGCCGCCGCCCTGGTTGATTTCTTCAGCGACGGCGTTCGCCCCGTCCTGATTCAGGTCGGCGATCGCGACCGCCGCGCCCGCTGCCGAAAGGGTGAGCGCAATCTGCTTGCCGATGCCGCTAGCAGCACCGGTGACTACCGCGACTTTGCCATTCAGATTCGTGTTCAGTGACGACATCCAGAACCTCCATGCAGTTGATGAGCAATGAGACCACGGACCGCGGGCGGCGTGAAGTCAGCCAAACGGCATAGGCCGTCTGGCCGAATGCTGCACTGCGGCCAACGCTGCTATTGTGCATGAACCGTGTGAACTCCATCGGTAAAACGCACATCGACCCGGATCTCTTTAAACTGGATGTTTTCGGCGAGATTCCTGTGGCATCACCAACAAGGAGGAAGGCATGAATTATCGACGTCTGGGCCGCTCTGGCCTGCAAGTCAGCGAACTGTCCATCGGCTCGTGGGTCACCTACGGCAATCAGGTCGACCATGGCGCGGCGCGTGAATCGCTCGCGGCGGCGCGCGACGCCGGTGTCAATTTTTTCGATAACGCCGAGGTCTACGCGGGCGGCAAGTCGGAAGAAATCATGGGCCAGGCGCTCAAGGAACTGGCGTGGCCGCGCGTGAGCTACGTCGTGTCGACCAAATTCTTCTGGGGACTTTCGGAAGCGCCGAATCAATACCACACGCTGAACCGTAAATACCTGATGAACGCGATCGACGCGTCGCTCAAGCGTCTGCAGCTCGATTATGTCGATCTCGTGTTCTGTCATCGTCCTGACCCGAACACGCCCGTCGAGGAAACCGTCTGGGCCATGAGCGACATGATCACGCGCGGCAAGGCGCTGTACTGGGGCACGTCCGAATGGAGCGCCGACGAAATTCGCGCGGCCTACGACATCGCCGAGCGTCATCATCTGCACAAGCCGGTCATGGAGCAGCCGCAATACAACCTGTTTCACCGCAAACGCGTCGAACAGGAATACAAGCGGCTTTATGAGGACATCGGTCTTGGACTGACCACGTGGAGTCCGCTCGCGTCCGGTCTGCTGACCGGCAAATACCGCGACGGCGTGCCCGCCGATAGCCGCGCACAGTTGCAAGGCTACGACTGGTTGCGCAAGCAACTGACCGACTCGGGCAAGAACAATGTTGTCGGCAAACTCGGCGAAGTGGCCGACGAGCTGGACTGCACGATCGGTCAACTGGCAATCGCCTGGCTTCTGAAGAATCCGCATGTGAGCACGGTGATCACCGGTGCATCGCGGGTCGAACAGATCGGCGAGAACATGCAATCCGCCGAAGTGGCCACGCGAATCACGCCGGAGATCAAGCAGAAGATCGAAGACATTATCGGCGACGCGTACGACTGACCGGACTCGCGCCGTGCCGCGTAACATGGGGCTGGCTGCAGCGCGGCCCGTGTTACGCGGAACTCGCTGCAATGCGCGAAGTGCGGCGCGGCGTCGCGTACAATACGCGACCGCGCCTCGCATCGGCGCTCTATGCCCGCTGTGCAGCCATATTGCACCCGCATCGCCGGATCCGACCTCGGCCGGCACGCCTTCTTTCAGCGTCTCCTCATCATGCTTAGCTACCGCCACGCCTTTCACGCAGGCAATCACGCCGACGTCCTGAAACACGCCGTCGTGTTGCAGCTCTTGCGCTATCTCGGTCAGAAGGACAAAGCCTACTGGTATATCGACACGCATGCGGGCGCCGGCGTCTATTCGCTGAAGGAAGGCTACGCGGTCAAAACCGGCGAGTTCCAGACCGGCATCGCCAAACTGTGGGAGCGCAACGATCTGCCGCCGTTGTTCGCCGATTACGTCGACGAAGTGGCCGCGCTCAATCCGGACGGCCAACTGCGCTTCTACCCCGGTTCGCCCTACATTGCGTGGCGGCAGTTGCGCGAGCAGGACCGCATGCGTCTGTTCGAACTGCACACCACCGAAATCGACGTGCTGCGCCACAATTTCCGCGACGCGGGCCGCCGGGCCATGCTGTATGCCGGCGACGGCTTCGACGGCATCCTCGCGTTGCTGCCGCCGGCGCCGCGCCGTGCGCTGGTGCTGCTCGATCCGTCGTACGAGGACAAACGCGATTACACGCGCACGTTACGCTGCGTCGATGAGAGCCTGAAGCGCTTTCCGACCGGTACCTATGCGGTCTGGTATCCGCAGGTGCGGCGCCTTGAATCGCAGCGCTTTCCCGATCAACTGAAGAAGTTGCAGGAGCGTAACTGGCTGCACGTGAGCCTGACGGTGAGCAATCCGCCGGAAGATGGTTTTGGCCTGTTCGGTAGCGGCATGTTCATTCTGAACCCGCCGTATACGCTGGCCAAAACGCTTAAAGATCAGATGCCGTGGCTGGTTAAGGCGCTCGGTGAAGACAAGGCCGCGCAGTTCAAGGTCGAGTATCGCGGCGACTAAGGTGGCGCACTCACGCCCACCTTTGCGCGTTTGAAGTCGGCCAACGTCTTGATCTGATCCGCTTTCGATTTCAGTACCGCGACGACGATCTGCCGCGCACGGTAGCGCGCGAGCAAACGCAGCGACGCCGGCCAGGCACTGGCGGTGCGTCGCGACGTGTTACTGGAGATCTGGGCGAAAGGAAGCGACCAGGCGGAATATGCCGCCGACGCCTATTGCGATCGCGGCACGGGGCGCGGCTGCGGCCGTGGCGGCTGCGGTGTGTTTCCGCCCGTGGGCAACTGGATATACGGCGCGACGACGTAAGGCATCGACGAATTAGGCGCGAGCTCGGTGGGCGCCGCGATGGGCTGCGCTCCGACGATCGGCTGATGCGAGAGCGGCGCGGTCTGCAGTACGGTGCCGCTTTGGCCGTCGTTGATGCCGTTCTGCGAGTCGAGGATCAACGGCTTGCGAGTCGTGTTCGTGCTCGACGCGGCGTATGCCACCGGCGCGGTAAAAATCGTCGTCAGCGAGACCGCTGCGGCCACGGCGAAGATGAATTTGAGCGAACGGACGGAAGGCATAGGACGGACCGGTTGAATTTGAGAACGTCGGAGAAAATCTAAAAACGTCTTACCTTACCGCGACGTCACTCGCCAGGCTAGTCGATATTCGCCAGGAACGGGCGTGGCGCGCGCCGCGTTGTGCGATTTTGCTGGGCCCAGATGTGACAAAGCCCCGTCAATACGGGGCTCAACACTGACTGCAGAGGCTGCGCTGCCGAGCGCTGCCGGTCCAACGTGACACGGATGAAACTTACAGCGAGTAGCCGTTGGTTTCGAGCGTGCGGATGCGTTGTTCCAACTGAACGATATCCGACGACGATGCCAGGTAGGCTTCACGACGGTTACGTTCTGCGGCTTCAAACCAGGTGCTCAGCTTTTCAAGAATGTATGCAAACATGATGTTCTCCAAGGATCAGATTGAATCCCCGGTGCACTGTTCATCAGGGATTTCCCGTAAAAGGGTTAACCCGGATTATAGCCCTATGGTGCAACCTTGCTAATGAAATGCCCGCATGACGTGCATTCCGCTTTGGAATGGTGCACGGTAACGGTGCAGCTAAGTCTTTGATTTATCTATGCTGACAGCCAGGACTTCCTGGAAGTCGATATCACCCCGAATTATTTTGCACTTTTTTAGTGCAAATACCACCCGGTTGCGATAAAACTCTGTCGCAGGTTGCACCTTCCGCCGTTTACGCATGATCAAACGCACCATCAGACGGGATGACAACCGTGCCCCGACACCAGATCGGTATCGGCGAGTCGCTCGATAATCGGGCAATCGGGCCGGTCGTCGCCGTGACAATGGTCCGCCAGATGCGCCAACGTGTCACGCATATCGGTGAGTTCGGCGATTCGGCGATCGAGTTCGGCTACATGTTCCAGCGCGATCGCCTTCACTTCGGCGCTCGCCCGCGATCGATCGTGCCACAGCGCCAGCAGCCGTCGAATGTCTTCGACCAGGAAACCGAGCCGGCGCGCCTGCCGGATAAAGCGTAGCGAGTGAACCTCCTGCGGACCGTATACGCGATAACCCGCGTTGGTACGCGCCTTCGCCATCAGCAGGCCGACGCTTTCGTAGTAGCGAATCATCTTCGCCGTGACGCCCGACGAGCGGGCCGCTTCACCGATATTCATCACTCTTCCCCCAAGGTTTGAATCGATCCTACACCTTCCCATGATGGGAGGGTCTAGCACTCAAGTGCGGATCGGTAGGCATAATTCAACTATCGCACTATCCATTTCCCCGAGACCCATCCCGATGACGATCGAATTTCAGGTAGAAGGCATGAGCTGCCAGCACTGTGTGGCAGCGGTGACGAATGCAATCCGCGAGCACGACGAAGCCGCGCAGGTTCAGGTGGATCTGGCATCGGGACGCGTTGTGGTCGAATCGGCGCAATCGGCTGACGCGCTGAAGGGCGCCATCGACGAAGCCGGCTACACGGTCAAAAGCTTGACCAGCGGCGCCGCAGGCGGCGCGCTTCGCTAAACGGGTTCACGTCATGTTCAAAGTTGCTGTCATTGGCGCCTCCGGGCTGCTCGGCCGCGCGCTCGTCGGTGAACTGGCGCAGCAGGCCGGCTGGCAAGTCGTCGCCACGACGTTCAGCCGCCCGGCGCCGAACGCCATCACGCTGGATATTCGCGACGCCCACGCGGTCGAGCACTTCGTCGAGCGCGAAGCACCGGACGCGCTCGTGATTGCCGCCGCGGAACGTCGGCCGGACGTGTGCGAGCACAATCCGGCGCTGGCCCGCGCACTGAATGTCGACGCGGTTCGCACCCTGGCCGCAGCGGCAAACCGGCGCGGCGCCTGGACGCTGTCGATTTCCACCGACTACGTTTTCGACGGCGCCCACCCGCCCTATCGGCATGACGCCGCGCCTTCGCCGCTCAACGCCTATGGACGCAGCAAGCTCGAAGGCGAGCACGCACTGCTGGACACGACCGATCTCGGCTGCGTGCTGCGTTTGCCGCTGCTGTATGGGCCGATCGTCGGCTGGGCGGAATCGGCGGTGACGAGTCTCGTGCCGGCGATCGCCGCATCGGCATCGGCATCGGCGAATGGCAAATCCGCGGTCATGGATGCCTGGGCGATCCGCTATCCAACCTTCACGCCGGATATCGCGCTCGTGATCCGGCAGATGCTCGAACGGCACGCGCGCGGCGAAGCGATCCGCGGCATCGTGCAATGGTCGGGCGACGAGCCGATGACCAAGTACGAAATCGCGACACGTCTTGCCGAAGCATTACAGGTCGACGCGCGACTGACGCCGCAGCACACGCCGACCGATGCGACGCCGCGTCCGCATAACTGCCATCTGGCGTCGGATCGACTCGAAGCGCTTGGGATCGGCCGCCGTACGCCGTTCGATACGGCGATCCGGCAGGTGTTGGCGGCGTTTCCGTGGCGCGGTGATACGGCGGAATAGGTGTGTGTGGTGTGGGCATGAGCGCCTCAGGTGCCCGAGTGCCCGAGTGCCGAACCACCTAACCACCCACACCCGCAAACCGCAAAACCCCAAACCACCTCAATGAAAATCGCGACTCGCCGTGGCGAGATCGCCGAGCCAATCGCTAAGATCCTCAAGACGATGGGCGACGAGATGAATCACCTCGCCCGTGTTTTTCCGCTTCCCCTTGCCGCCCGGCTTCCCATTCACCGTCTGCCCCGCCTTGCCGTTATCGCCACCAGTTGCGACACCATCGTCACGCTGCACGACGCCGTAAACCGCCAGCAACGACGCGCCCAGCAACACCTTGCGCTGCTTCTCCACCAGCGACGGCCAGACGATCACATTGACCGACCCCGTCTCGTCTTCGATGGAAACGAACACCGTCCCGTTCGCCGTGCCCGGCCGCTGCCGCACGGTGACGATGCCGCATGCCCGCGCCAGCGTGCCGTGCTGACACGCGGCAAGTTCGGCCGCCGCGCGAAAACGCTGCTGGGCAAGCCGCGGACGCAACAACGCGAGCGGATGACGATTGAGCGTGAGGCCAATGCTGGCGTAATCGTCGACGATCTCGCGGCTTTCGGCCGCCTGCGGCAACGCCAACGGCGCTTCGGCGATCGGTGCGTCGCGCAGCAGTTTCGGCACCGTGTGCTGCGCGGTCACGGCCCACCACGCTTCACGCCGATGACCCGCGATGCTGACCAGCGCATTCGCCGCGGCGAGCGCTTCGAGATCGCGCCGCGTCAAGGCCGCGCGACGCGCCAGATCGTCGACGTCGGCAAACTGCGCGTCGCAGCGAGCCGCCATGATGCGTTCGGCGGCGCCCTGCGCCAGCCCCTTGATCAGATGCATGCCGATGCGCACAGCGGGACCGCGCGCGCCATACGTGTTCGACGCCTGAAACACGCGAGCCGTCATACGTTTGGCCGCGCGACGGATCGTCCGGCTTACCGTCAACCGCCGCAAGGCCAGATCGCGCAATTGCTGCGCGGATAGCACGGCGTACTGACGATGCAGACAGGTCTCGTCCGCTGAGATCCGCTGCCCTTCGTGATCGCGCCGTTCGAACGTGGATTCCCAATCGCTCAGCGTCACATCGGGCGGCAACACCGGGACGCCGTGGCGCTTCGCATCCTGCACAAGTTGCGACGGCGAATAAAACCCCAACGGCTGGCTGTTCAGCAAGCCCGCCAGAAAAGCCGCCGGCTCATAACGCTTCAGCCACGCGCTGAGATAGACGAGCAACGCGAAACTCGCCGCATGGCTCTCCGGAAAACCGTACTCGCCGAAGCCCTCGATCTGCTTGCAGATGCGCTCGATAAATGCCGGCTCATAACCGCGTTCGAGCATGCGCTCGCTCAAATCCTTCTGATACTTTTCGATGTTGCCGCTGCGCCGCCACGCGGCCATCGCGCGACGTAACTGATCGGCCTGCTCGCCGGTATATTTCGCCGCGACCATCGCCAGATGCATGACCTGCTCCTGGAAAATCGGCACACCGAGCGTGCGTTCGAGCACCGGCCGCAATTCGTCCTTGGCGTAATCGACCGCTTCGAGACCTTGCTTGCGACGCAGATAAGGATGCACCATGCCGCCCTGAATCGGCCCGGGCCGCACGATCGCCACTTCGATCACGAGATCGTAGTATTTGTTCGGCTTCAAACGCGGCAACATGCTTTGCTGCGCGCGCGATTCGATCTGGAACACGCCGATCGTATCGGCGTGGCCGCACATCTCGTAGACGGCGCGATCCTCTCGCGGAATGTCCTGCATTCTGAAACGCGGAAATCCACGTCTCAGCGCGACGAATTCCAACGCGCGCCGGATCGCCGACAACATGCCGAGCGCCAGCACGTCGACTTTCAACAGCTTG
The DNA here is from genome assembly GCF_000745015.1 of Burkholderia sp. 9120. Classification (NCBI taxonomy): domain Bacteria; kingdom Pseudomonadati; phylum Pseudomonadota; class Betaproteobacteria; order Burkholderiales; family Burkholderiaceae; genus Burkholderia; species Burkholderia sp. 9120. The sequence goes on from NZ_JQNA01000002.1 coordinate 1,097,178, forward strand.
AGCGCGTCGATGTCGTCCTTGTCCCACTCGATCACGCTGCGGTCTTTCATCGTCGCGTTTTCGATCGGCACGAGCCGCGATAGTTTGTCTTTCGCGATCACAAAGCCGCCGACGTGTTGCGACAGATGGCGCGGAAAACTACGCAACTCCCGGGTGAGACGAATCAGGTTCTGCGTGATGTGCGAGTTGGCGTCGAAGCCCGCTTCGGCCAGATATTTGGCGACCGCGTCCGTGCCGTCCCACCACTGCTGCGACTTGCTGATCCGTTCGATCAACGACGCCTCGAGACCCAGCGCCTTGCCGACGTCCTTCAGCGCACTGCGAGCGTGATAAGTAATCAGCGACGCCGTCAACGCCGCGCGATGACGGCCGTACTTGGCATAGATATATTGAATCACCTCTTCGCGGCGCTGATGCTCGAAGTCGACGTCGATATCCGGCGGCTCGTTGCGTGCGCGCGAGATGAAGCGTTCGATCAGCATGTTCATCTGCACCGGATCGATTTCCGTCACATGCAAGCAGTAGCACACGATCGAATTCGCCGCCGATCCGCGCCCCTGGCACAGGATGTTTCTCGAGCGAGCGAAGCTCACGATATCGTGCACGGTGAGGAAATACTTTTCGTATTTCAGGTCGGCGATCAGCCCCAGTTCTTTCTCGATCTGACCGATTCGTTTCAGGTCCATCCCGTCGGGCCAGCGCTCCACCGCGCCGGCCATGACCAGCTTGCGCAGATAACTCGACGGCGATTCGCCGGCCGGCACCAGTTCTTCCGGATACTCGTATTTGAGTTCGTCGAGCGAGAAGCGGCAGAGCGCGGCGATCCGCAGCGTTTCTTCGAGCGTGTCGCGCGGATACAGTTTGCCGAGCCGCACGCGCGAGCGCATGTGCCGCTCGGCGTTCGCCTCGAGCGCGTGGCCGCAGGCCGAGAGCGGCGTAACGAGGCCGATCGCGGTCATGGTGTCCTGCAAAGGCTTGCGCGAGCGCGTATGCATCAGAACGCCGCCCGCCGCGACCAGCGGCAAACCACTCGCGCATGAAATCATCCGCAATGCGTCGATCTGCAGATCGTCGCTGCCGGTTTGCCAGAGTTCGAGCGCGATCCACGCACGCGGCGCCGCGAACGACGCGAGCCAATGCGCGCAACGCAGCGTATGAGCGAGCGTCGCCGTGCGCTGCGGCACGAGCATCAGGAGGCAGTCCGGCAACGCCTGCAGATGTTCCAGATGCGGCAACGAATCGGCGATGTCGGACGGGCCGAGGCGATAGCTGCCTTTGTCCGCGCGTGAGCGGGCCAGCGTGATCAGCTCGGAAAGGTTGCCGTAGCCGTTGCGGTTGGTTGCGAGCGCAACCAGCGTGCAGAAGGGCTTGCCGGTGTCGTCGGTCAGATTGAGCTCGCTGCCGATGATCAGGTGAGGGATGGGTTTTGATTCGTGGGGTTTTGTCGGTTGACGCTCGTGCTCCTGCTCGATTTCTTTTAACGCCGTGTGCGCACGTACGACACCCGCCAACGAGCATTCGTCGGTAATGGCGAGTGCGCTGTAGCCACACGACATGGCCTGTTCCACGAGTTCGTGCGGATGCGATGCGCCACGCAGAAACGAGAAGTTCGTCAGGCAATGCAACTCCGCATACGCCGGCAAGTTGGCCGCGAGCGCGTGCTCAATGGGCGATGATGGTTGCGAGTTCGTCATGATGTTCAGCCGAACAATCCGTGCAAATACCATTCGCCGCTAATGCGTTCACGGTATACCCAGAACATGTGACCACGATCGTCGGCTGCGACGTAGTAATCCCGCTCGACACGATTGCCGTCCCACCACCCAGCTTCAATTCGCTCGGTACGTGTCAGCATTTTTAACGGCCGACGATAGATCGGCCGCTGGTCACGCATCATCAGACGCAGCGGTTTGTCGAGCATCCAGAGCGGGCGAGGTTGAGAAGGTAATGCGCTGTCGGGCAGGTCGAGGGGGATTTGCGCGGAGGGTGGGAAGTTGTTGGCGGTGTTGGGGCTTGCGTGGATTGCTTGCGCTTCCTGCGCTGCCGCATCACCTGCTTGCTCGTCTTCCGCGGCGGCACGCCGCAACTCATCGGTCAGCCACGTCTTATCCGCTTTGCCTTTTCCCCTCGCCTTCGCCGGCGAACGCTTCTTGCGTGAAAACGCCTGCGCCTCGTACGCCTCCACACGCATTGCCCGCTCCGGACGATGATCGTCCCGCACCGACATCTGCAACACGTTCTCCGGCCCCAACCGCGCACTCAAGCGTTCGAGCAGACGCGCAATCGACTCGCCATCTGACTCGGGCATCGGAAACAAGGTGTCCGATTGCCCCGCATAGTCACCGATCTGATCCGCAACCAGTTTCAACTCGATAACCGGCGCCACCAGAACGGTCTGATTCAATTTCTCCCGCAACAACCAGATCAAATGCTCGGCATCCCGCGACGGTATCGCCCAGGCGACTCGCAAACTCGATGTCTTCGGCGCATGACGAGACGCCAATTCATGCTCGAGAAGCAAGGTATAAGCGCTGAGCGCCGCGTGATGCGCGCTCAGCCACCCGGCCAGTTGCACAATCAGTCGACGTGCGGCAAACAGCAATGCATCGGCATTCTCGACCCGCGACGGCAATTCCAGTTGTGCATGAAACGACGCCGGCGCACGAAACGACTCACGCGGATCGGCCCGCGTGCCATACGCCTGCGCGAGCAGATCCAGTATCCCGCTGCCGAAACGCCGCACGACGCCCGACCTCGGCAATTGACGCAAATCGGCCAGCGTACTGCAGCCGACATGCGCGAATGCATCGCGATGCGCCTGCGTGACTGGCAGCAGCGATACGGATAAACCGTCGAGGACGCGCGCGAGCGACGTCTCCTTTATCACATGCCAGCGACGCCCCTGCCTGCTGGCCTTCGCCTGCGCCAGCAGCCACGCGCCCCAGGCAGTCGGCGCGCAGGCGATACGCGCGGTGTAGCCGAATTCCGCCACCGTCGCGGACACTCGCGACAACAACATGCGCAAACCGCCGAACAGCCTCAAACCGGAGCCCACTTCCAGCAGGAGCGTGTGCGCGTCGGCGAGCGAAACTTTCGGCGTGTAGGTCAGCAAAGCGAGCGCGATCGCTTCGAATGCCTGCGTTTCGCGGGGGACATCGGCGGCGAGCAGTTTCAGACCCGGCGCCAACGCCAATGCATAGGATCGCGAATGACCTACTTGCACACCGGCGCGCAAGGCATCGAAATCCTGCAGCAGGATGTGCGCATGATCGGCCAGCGCATAGCAACGCCCCTCGGTGACGTCTTCGCCACTTCGAGGTGCGCGGGCCTCGTCGCTTGGTTCACACCGATTCGGCTTCGCGGGCGAACCATCCGGGAACGGCGCGGGCTTCACCGCTTCCAGCGACAAGAGCGGCAATGTGACTGCGATCCACAACATGTTTGATCTCTCGTCCTTGATGGACGTCGACTCGGTTTTGCGGCAACAGCGCGCTCTGTAAAGGCAAAATGAGACGCAGAGGCTCAGCTAGCGGAGGCCCGCGGCGCTTGAAGATATCGATCGACACACCGATCTCCTGCAACCACTGCCGACGGTTGATCGTCTGTGCATTGGCCGGCAAGAGCGGCGCGCAGATCATGCGTAACGGTGCTGGTGACGACTGCGCGGCCATCTCGACAGGGCGGATCAAAAATGCCAGCGACGACGATTCCTGAGCCGCCACCTGCAAGCGTCGGACCTTATCGGCGCGGGCATTCGGCAGCCATACCAGGACCGCGCCGATGCCATCCTGCTTCAATGCCTGAGTGGCGGCCCACAGCGCCTGATCGTCGCTAGCGCGTACCCATAAGACCCGCTCGACATCGATCCCCCAAGCCCCGAGTGCCGCGGCACAAAGCTGATACGGCGGCGCCACGAACAGCACGTGCCGTTCGGCCTGCCTGGTCAGTTGATGAAGCGCGTGGGACAACAGACGCACCTCCCCCACGCCACCGTGTTCGATCAATAACTCAGTTAAACCGCCTGCAGACCAGCCTTGTCCGGGTAGCAATTGATCCAGTTCGGCATAGCCGCTGGAAATCACACGCGAGTCCGCTGTGGCAAGCTCATTGCCCTGCCATATCTGACGCGACAATTGCGATGACAAGGCGGTGGTTGCAAGCCGAATCGCTGCTGCCATAGACACGCTCTTTTTCAATAGGGAATGCTCCGCCCTGCCCAGCATCAAGCAGGCACGGGGGTGATGCGTTTCACTGTATATTTATACAGTATTCTGAGATGGATGTTAAGGCTGGGGATGCGCCCCGAAGTGCGTAAGGAAGACGCTTTAAGGATGAAGTTTTGTTTGGCTTGACCAGCAGTTGCACCGTGCCCCGCTGTGGGTGATCACCGAGGCGAGCGAACGGCTGGATCGCTTTACAGCAGGCATGACCTATCAGACGCCAGCGCGAAAGCGCGCCTGAGCGGACTGGAAGGGAAACTGGTCCGCTGCGCCCGGGTGACGCAGCGTATCGGGAAGGTGCACGTGGGCGCAGACGGGGACGTCGGAGTTGGCGCCGCCTGGAGCGGGCGAGCGATGTGGACACGTAACGAACCGGCGGGGATTGAGGCGCCGTTCGAGCCTGTCAGGAGACAATGTGACGGATTACCTGCCCGCGCTACGCGTTGACGGCAGGTATATCTGCGATTTTCCGTGGCCGTAAACGACAGAAACCCCACCTTTTAGGGTGGGGTTTCTGTTTTCTGCTAGGGAGCCTGACGATTACCTACTTTCACACGGGCAATCCGCACTATCATCGGCGTGGAGTCGTTTCACGGTCCTGTTCGGGATGGGAAGGGGTGGTACCGACTCGCTATGGTCATCAGGCATGACTTGTTGCCGCACTGCCTTTGGGGCAATACAGCCAATCTGGAAGAAGTAGTTGAGAGGATGCCTCTCGGTGTTACTTTGGGTTGTGCCTGTATTGCACAACACTGATCTCAACCGTGTGTCTTCCCCTTCGGGGATCGGACCCGTGTAAGCGCTAAAGCGCTAACGCGGGTCGAGAGAGAGACACACCTGTTATAGGATCAAGCCTTACGGGCAATTAGTATCAGTTAGCTTAACGCATTACTGCGCTTCCACACCTGACCTATCAACGTCCTGGTCTTGAACGACCCTTCAAGGGGCTCGAAGCCCCGGGGATATCTCATCTTAAGGCGAGTTTCCCGCTTAGATGCTTTCAGCGGTTATCTCTTCCGAACATAGCTACCCGGCGATGCCACTGGCGTGACAACCGGTACACCAGAGGTTCGTCCACTCCGGTCCTCTCGTACTAGGAGCAGCCCCCTTCAAATATCCAGCGCCCACGGCAGATAGGGACCAAACTGTCTCACGACGTTTTAAACCCAGCTCACGTACCTCTTTAAATGGCGAACAGCCATACCCTTGGGACCGGCTACAGCCCCAGGATGAGATGAGCCGACATCGAGGTGCCAAACACCGCCGTCGATATGAACTCTTGGGCGGTATCAGCCTGTTATCCCCAGAGTACCTTTTATCCGTTGAGCGATGGCCCTTCCATACAGAACCACCGGATCACTATGACCTGCTTTCGCACCTGCTCGACTTGTCGGTCTCGCAGTTAAGCACGCTTATGCCATTGCACTATCAGCACGATTTCCGACCGTACCTAGCGTACCTTCGTACTCCTCCGTTACACTTTGGGAGGAGACCGCCCCAGTCAAACTGCCTACCATGCACTGTCCCCGATCCGGATTACGGACCAAGGTTAGAACCTCAAACAAACCAGGGTGGTATTTCAAGGATGGCTCCACGCAGACTGGCGTCCACGCTTCATAGCCTCCCACCTATCCTACACAGATCGGTTCAAAGTCCAATGCAAAGCTACAGTAAAGGTTCATGGGGTCTTTCCGTCTAGCCGCGGGGAGATTGCATCATCACAAACACTTCAACTTCGCTGAGTCTCGGGAGGAGACAGTGTGGCCATCGTTACGCCATTCGTGCAGGTCGGAACTTACCCGACAAGGAATTTCGCTACCTTAGGACCGTTATAGTTACGGCCGCCGTTTACCGGGACTTCAATCAAGAGCTTGCACCCCATCATTTAATCTTCCGGCACCGGGCAGGCGTCACACCCTATACGTCCACTTTCGTGTTTGCAGAGTGCTGTGTTTTTATTAAACAGTCGCAGCCACCAGTTTATTGCAACCCCTTCACCCTACGCGCGCAGGCGCATCAGGCTACAGGGGCGTACCTTATCCCGAAGTTACGGTACCAATTTGCCGAGTTCCTTCTCCCGAGTTCTCTCAAGCGCCTTAGAATACTCATCTCGCCCACCTGTGTCGGTTTGCGGTACGGTCTTGTTAAACTGAAGCTTAGAGGCTTTTCTTGGAACCACTTCCGATTGCTTCTTCACCTAGGTGAATGGCCTCGCACCCTTGAATTCCGCGCCCGGATTTGCCTAAGCGCCTTCTCCAATGCAAGGACCGGGACTTCCAACACCCGGACAACCTTCCGCGATCCGTCCCCCCATCGCATTTAACAATGGTGCAGGAATATTAACCTGCTTCCCATCAGCTACGCATTTCTGCCTCGCCTTAGGGGCCGACTCACCCTACGCCGATGAACGTTGCGTAGGAAACCTTGGGCTTACGGCGAGGGGGCTTTTCACCCCCTTTATCGCTACTCATGTCAGCATTCGCACTTCCGATACCTCCAGCGCACTTTTCAATGCACCTTCGCAGGCTTACGGAACGCTCTCCTACCATGCACATAAATGTGCATCCGCAGCTTCGGTATATTGCTTAGCCCCGTTACATCTTCCGCGCAGGACGACTCGATCAGTGAGCTATTACGCTTTCTTTAAAGGATGGCTGCTTCTAAGCCAACCTCCTGACTGTTTTAGCCTTCCCACTTCGTTTCCCACTTAGCAATATTTGGGGACCTTAGCTGGCGGTCTGGGTTGTTTCCCTCTTGACACCGGACGTTAGCACCCGATGTCTGTCTCCCGTGATTGCACTCTTCGGTATTCGGAGTTTGCTATGGCGTAGTAATCCGCAATGGACCCCACAACCATGACAGTGCTCTACCCCCGAAGGTGATACACGAGGCACTACCTAAATAGTTTTCGGAGAGAACCAGCTATTTCCAGGTTTGTTTAGCCTTTCACCCCTATCCACAGCTCATCCCCTAACTTTTCAACGTTAGTGGGTTCGGACCTCCAGTACGTGTTACCGCACCTTCATCCTGGCCATGGATAGATCACCTGGTTTCGGGTCTACACCCAGCGACTGAATCGCCCTGTTCGGACTCGCTTTCGCTACGCCTGCCCTAATCGGTTAAGCTTGCCACTGAATGTAAGTCGCTGACCCATTATACAAAAGGTACGCAGTCACCCCTCAAGGAGGCTCCTACTGTTTGTATGCATGCGGTTTCAGGATCTATTTCACTCCCCTCCCGGGGTTCTTTTCGCCTTTCCCTCACGGTACTGGTTCACTATCGGTCGATCACGAGTATTTAGCCTTGGAGGATGGTCCCCCCATCTTCAGACAGGATTTCACGTGTCCCGCCCTACTTGTCGTACACCTAGTTCTTCCTCGCTGTTTTCGTCTACAGGGCTATCACCTGCTATGGCGGCACTTTCCAGAGCCTTCGACTAACAATGAAGATAAAGAGTACAGGCTGATCCCATTTCGCTCGCCACTACTCTGGGAATCTCGGTTGATTTCTTTTCCTGCGGTTACTTAGATGTTTCAGTTCACCGCGTTCGCTTCGCATGACCTATGTATTCAGTCATGGATACTCCATTCGGAGTGGGTTTCCCCATTCGGACATCTACGGATCAAAGCTCGTTTGCCAGCTCCCCGTAGCTTTTCGCAGGCTACCGCGTCCTTCATCGCCTGTGATCGCCAAGGCATCCACCACATGCACTTGTTCGCTTGACCCTATAACGGGTGTGTCTCATACCGCGTTCACTGGGAACGCAGCGCGGGTCACATCGTTACAGGTTGAGTATTCGTGTTGCGCCGTATTCCAAGGCAATCTTTCGATTACCTTTTCATACATTGATACAATCACAACCCTGATTCACCTACTCACACACCCATCTCTAGATATGCTTTCGTGAATCTCTTTACTACTTCTTCCTGATTGTTAAAGAACGACAGCCGATATCGCGGTTGCTATAACCACGTATCACTCTGACTGGCTCAATCGCCAATGCACAACCCTCTGCCCGACCTGCCGCAGAACGCTATGCATTGATGATTGGTGGAGGATGACGGGATCGAACCGACGACCCCCTGCTTGCAAAGCAGGTGCTCTCCCAGCTGAGCTAATCCCCCAGTCACACATGAACTTCAGGGTGCCTTCAACCGGTTAGCACAGCCACCGCAGAAACAGTGGTGGGTCTGGATGGATTCGAACCATCGACCCCCGCCTTATCAAGACGGTGCTCTAACCGACTGAGCTACAGACCCCTGAGTCTGTCTGAATTTACAGCCGATAAGCGTGAGCGCTCAACGTTCGACACGTTCAGCTCTAGAAAGGAGGTGATCCAGCCGCACCTTCCGATACGGCTACCTTGTTACGACTTCACCCCAGTCATGAATCCCACCGTGGTAAGCGCCCTCCTTGCGGTTAGGCTACCTACTTCTGGTGAAACCCACTCCCATGGTGTGACGGGCGGTGTGTACAAGACCCGGGAACGTATTCACCGCGGCATGCTGATCCGCGATTACTAGCGATTCCAGCTTCACGCACTCGAGTTGCAGAGTGCGATCCGGACTACGATCGGTTTTCTGGGATTGGCTCCACCTCGCGGCTTGGCAACCCTCTGTTCCGACCATTGTATGACGTGTGAAGCCCTACCCATAAGGGCCATGAGGACTTGACGTCATCCCCACCTTCCTCCGGTTTGTCACCGGCAGTCTCCCTGGAGTGCTCTTGCGTAGCAACTAGGGACAAGGGTTGCGCTCGTTGCGGGACTTAACCCAACATCTCACGACACGAGCTGACGACAGCCATGCAGCACCTGTGTTATGGCTCCCTTTCGGGCACATCCACCTCTCGGCAGACTTCCATACATGTCAAGGGTAGGTAAGGTTTTTCGCGTTGCATCGAATTAATCCACATCATCCACCGCTTGTGCGGGTCCCCGTCAATTCCTTTGAGTTTTAATCTTGCGACCGTACTCCCCAGGCGGTCAACTTCACGCGTTAGCTACGTTACTAAGTCAATGAAGACCCAACAACTAGTTGACATCGTTTAGGGCGTGGACTACCAGGGTATCTAATCCTGTTTGCTCCCCACGCTTTCGTGCATGAGCGTCAGTATTGGCCCAGGGGGCTGCCTTCGCCATCGGTATTCCTCCACATCTCTACGCATTTCACTGCTACACGTGGAATTCTACCCCCCTCTGCCATACTCTAGCCCGCCAGTCACAAATGCAGTTCCCAGGTTAAGCCCGGGGATTTCACATCTGTCTTAGCGAACCGCCTGCGCACGCTTTACGCCCAGTAATTCCGATTAACGCTTGCACCCTACGTATTACCGCGGCTGCTGGCACGTAGTTAGCCGGTGCTTATTCTTCCGGTACCGTCATCCTCCCGCCGTATTAGGACAGAAGTTTTCTTTCCGGACAAAAGTGCTTTACAACCCGAAGGCCTTCTTCACACACGCGGCATTGCTGGATCAGGCTTTCGCCCATTGTCCAAAATTCCCCACTGCTGCCTCCCGTAGGAGTCTGGGCCGTGTCTCAGTCCCAGTGTGGCTGGTCGTCCTCTCAGACCAGCTACAGATCGTCGCCTTGGTAGGCCTTTACCCCACCAACTAGCTAATCTGCCATCGGCCGCCCCTGTAGCGAGAGGTCCTAAGATCCCCCCCTTTCCTCCGTAGAGCGTATGCGGTATTAATCCGGCTTTCGCCGGGCTATCCCCCACTACAGGACACGTTCCGATGTATTACTCACCCGTTCGCCACTCGCCACCAGGGTTACCCCCGTGCTGCCGTTCGACTTGCATGTGTAAGGCATGCCGCCAGCGTTCAATCTGAGCCAGGATCAAACTCTTCAGTTCAAACCTGTTACTGTTTTTCGGTTCCGTTAAGAACCGGTCGCTCACTCAACGTACTGACGAATTGTTCGATCGTCTTTCGACAGTCAAACCTTCCTTTCATTACTGTGTGAGACTTGATACTTTCGCTTTGCGGCAGATCCCGAAAGATCCGCCTCGCGTCTCGCATCAAGCGCCCACACTTATCGGCTGTTAATTTTTAAAGATCGATTACGCATTCACCACCAAACCAGCACCGCGCGTCGTCAACATCACAACTACCCGGCACCGCTTCGTTCTGCGTCGCTGCATCTGCAGCACAGAAACGAGATTATGAAGAACTTTCGCTACGTCGTCAACAGGTTTTTATAACTTTCTCAACCCGTTCACTTCGCTGAAACCCTTGCCATTGCTGGCTCTCCCGCCTCCCGTGCCTCGGTGTCCGAAGCACGAAAGAGCGAGATTCTAGCGGCCCGCGCAGGGCCTTGCAAGCGTTATCTGGAATTTATTCAAGGCGCCTTTTCCACTCGCGCCGACTCGTCGACAACCGGCACTTTTAGATCAGGCGCAAGGGCGCGTGCGCCCGGTGCGCCGATCGTCCAGTCATGCAGCACGGTATAGGCAACCGCAAGCAACGTCGGCCCGATGAAAACACCCAGGAAACCGAACGCAAACGCGCCGCCCAGGATACCCAGCATCACCAGAATCAACGGCATGTCGCTGTTCTTGCCGATCAGGATCGGCTTGATGACGTTGTCGGACATACCCACAACCAGTACGCCCCACACGACCAGAAAGATCGCCCACCCGGTCGAGCCGCCGTGGTACAGCCAGATCGCCGCGGGCAACCACACGACCACCGGACCACCCGGTATCACGGACAGGAAAAAGGTAGCCAGCCCGAGCAGCGCCGGCGCCGGCACACCAGAGATCCAGCAACCGAATCCGGCCAGAATCCCTTGCACGAGCGCCGTGCCGAGAATCCCATACACCACGCCCTTCACGGTGCTGCCTGCCAATGCCAGCAAATAATCAGCGCGTTCGCCCGCGATCCGCCGCATACCCGCATTCAACCAGGCGGCAGCGCCCTCCCCTCCGGTATAGAAGAAGAAAGCGAGCACGATACTCAACGCCAACAACCCCAGACCGTGCGTAACCGCAAGCGCTGCCGCAAGGATCCACTTGCCTGCGGGCGCCGCGAGCGAATGCAATTGCGCGATCAACTCTGAATTCCCGCTGGTCAGATGCTCCCAGAAGGTCTCGATGCTCGAGCCAATCAGGGGAATACCGCCCACCCACGGAGGCAGATCCGGCAACCCGGCCTCAAAGAGCCTCTGCACCAGCGCGACGATTTCATGAACATGCGCGCCAAACGCAAAGCCCGCATAGACGAACGGCCCAAGCACCACGACCAGAATGATGATCACGATCAAAGTGGCGGCCCATTTGCGCCGGCCGCCCACAGCCGCGGTCAGCCGCCGATACAGGCCCCATGAGCTATAGCTGAGAATGGCGCCCCACAGGAGCGCGGTCGTAAAAGGCGCGAGTACCAGCAGCGAGCCGCCCACCAGAATGATCAATGCGAATACCGCGGCAAGACGTTCGATCAGTTGGTCCGATTTCACGATGAATCTCCTGTTGCGCCAGGCCACGGCGGCGAGTGGACACACACTTGTCAGACGATCTCTGAAAGCGGTCAGTATAGAAGCGAGTCAAGCCTCCGGGGGCGTCTTATATCATCCGGCCAGGTCGGCAGATAACGCGGCCTCGCGCCATGTAGGAAAACCGAAATCTCCGCGCAGAAATGTCTTAATCCACCCGGCGTAAGCGGCCAAATAATATGGCGGCGGATAAAAGACTAGAATATAAGGTTCTGTGCACCCCAACTTCCGGATTTATGCGCTCGCGAATCGCCAAACGTCTCCCCCCCGATGCCGACAAGCTCGTCGGTCTCTCGCTCGCGCTTTTCGCGTCGGGCAGCCGAACCGAAGACCGCTTCTGGGAAGCGAAACTCGACACGCTGCTGACCAAGATCGTCCGCAATGCCAACCAGACCACGCTGGACGCCGCGCTCGATCATCTGCAACAGAATCATCCCGATGCGTACGGCGCGCTCGCCGACATGGCGGAAACTCACAGCGAGTCGTTCATCGTCGAGCATGAGGGCGTGCCTTATGAAGCGCTGCTGATCGCGGCGCCCGTGCTCGCCTGGACCCGCTACATGATTCCGTCGGGCCCGCTCAAGACCGACGCGGCCGACGCGCTTCGCGCGCATCTGCAAGCTCACGTGCTGGCGGCCAATACGCGCGTGGCCATGGCGCCGTTCCTGTACAGCATCGATCAGTTGCCGCGTCACCACGTCGAGACATGGCGTATCGCCCAGCAGCTTACGCAGGCAGCAATGGCCGGCGGCAACGCCAAACTCAATTTCGGCGAACTGCCGGAAACCTCGCCGATTCTGGCCGACCCGCGTTTCCTGCTGGCAGTGGTGGCGGCGCCGGTGGGCGAGCCGACCTTCCGCTGGCAGGAAGAAGAGCACGGCAGCCGGATCGAACGCGGCCAGTGCCTCGAACAATGGACCACGCAAGGCGGCGCCAATCTGTCGCTGGTGCTGCCGGGCTGCGAGTTCGAATGCCTGCTGCCGGATGCCTATTACTCGGCTTGCCGCGACGCCGACGAACGCGTGCGTCCTCACACGGTGCGCACCGCCGTGCGCTACCTGTTCGACACGATCGGCGCGGCGCCGCAAGAATTGCGCGCGGTGGTCGCCGGCTTCGGTGAACGCCGCATCGACGAATACCGTGTCGGTTTCACGCGCCGCGGCAGCAACGACGTGATCTACGGCGTCGTCTGGCCGCTGTACGGCCGCGAGAACAGCGAGCCGGGTATCGACGAGGAACCGCAGGAAGTCGCCGCATCAGACGATCCGCTCGAAGAAATCGTCGCGCTGCTCAAAGATACCGGCGTGACCGACGTGCGTCGTCATGCGGGCCGCTTCGAGCCTGAATATTGCGACGACTGCGGCGTACCGCTCTATGCGGATCCGCTCGGCGAAATCGTCCACGCCGAGATGCCGGAAGACGCGGAGCCCGCCCAACCGCATTTCCATTGAGCATCGGCGCGACGACCGCCAACGCGCGCCGCCGCCGAGATAAAAAAGCCCCGCCACACGCGGGGCTTTTTTTACGCCAGGCTTTTTTACGTCATTCCTCCTATGCCTTTTGGACAGGCCGTCAAATTGAAGGGAATTTGTCATCATAGGAACGGCGACGCATCGCACTGCACTCGACGCGTTTGCCGGGTGCGCGCATCGCGCCACCTCGCCCGATTCATCTGGAGACATGCATGCGATTCTCGATACTCAACTCAGACGCGGAACGGCGTGATGGGCTCAAAGTACTACTGCGGCAAATCGACCGGCTGGCACGCTTCAACGAAGCACAAGACTGGCGCCAGGTTGAACGCACGCTCAAGCGTCAGTGGCCCGATCTGCTCGTGATCGACTGGCAGGACTGGATGTCGGTGGCAGATACCCGCCATCTGCTCAGCGATTACCCCGACCTGCGCATCGCCGTGCTCACCGACCAGATCTCCCCCATCCATGTGCGAGCGCTCATGGACGAGGGCGTACTCGGTGTGGTCTCACGCGAAACCGATCCTTGCCTGATCGTGCGCGCATTCGAAATGGTGCTGCTGGGCGGTCACTACGTGCCGCCCGGCGCGCTGGCGCTCAATCCACCGCTGCCGCCGGACATTGCCATCCGCCCATTCGACGAAAAAACGCCGCCGCCGCGCCGCGGCAAATTGGCCAGTGTGCTCTCGCCCCGCCAGGAGCAGATCATGCGCTGCGTCCATATGGGCAGCACCAATAAGATGATTGCGCGCACCCTCGGCATCAGCGAAGGCACCGTCAAGATTCACCTGACCAGCATATTCCAGCAGCTTGGCGCACCCAATCGCGCGGCGGCGGTCGCGCTTTACAACGGCTGGCTATCGAACCATTTGCAAGTGCTGCGCATTGGCGGCGACGGCACCGCGCGCCCGATCATGGGACAAAGCAACGTCGTGCCATTGCGGCGCCGGTTGCGCAAGCGCTTTCAATATCCGTTGCCAGTCAGTGACACGACGGCTCCGCTCGCCATGGCCGCCGAACCGAGCCCGCCCTATGGCGACGCATTGCCCACCGGCCCGTCATTGGAACCGCCTCCGCCAGGCGCGGCATAACAGCCCCAATGAATGCGCCAGACGCCGGGCGCGCAGGTTGTGACGGCGTCCATGCCCGCTGGCATGGAATCCGCTCACACCTTTTCTCGTCCAACGAGTAATATGAGACACATGGGTTTCCTCTACACACCGCTTCCGTTCTGGGTCGCTGTCGGTGGCTGGATCGCCACTGCGATAGTGGTCGCGCTCGCGCTGTGGAAAAATCCTTTCAAACGACTTCAGGACGGCACCTTGCAGCATGTCTGGCTTGCGATCATCGTCGCAGTGTCGGTGCTGTGGGCAAGTAATGCGTGGCTCGACGACGGCACCGTGATGCATCTGCTCGGCGCCACGCTGGTCGTCACGCTCTTTGACTGGGCGCTGGCACTGATCGCCATGGCGGTGGTCACGGGTCTTGCCGCTGTCGTCTTCGACGCGCCGTGGCAAGGTATCGCGCTGACGTTCCTCGTGTACGGCGCGTTGCCGGTCGGCATCTCGACGCTGGTCCAGCGCGCCAGCATCGCCTGGCTGCCGCGCAACCTCTTCATGTTCATCTTCGGCCAGGGCTTCGTCTCGCCGGCCATCGCCGTGTCGCTCACGGCCGCCGCCGCGCTCGGCATTCACATCACGCTCGCCGATGGCTCGATGACCGTAATGCCTGCCGGCTACGCGTTCAGCGTGCTGCTACTCGCTACCGGCGAGGCCTGGTTCACGGGCATGTCGACAGCGCTGATCGCGGTCTACCGTCCCGCCTGGGTCACCACTTACGACGTCCGGAGATATCGACTGGGCGGACCACGCACCTGACTCAGGCTCTGCATGGAATGCGCATTCGCGGTGATCGGCCACGTGGCCGTCTCGATCCGCCTCGATTGCGCACACCACGACAGGACAAAATATTTGTGCCAGGATTGAACTCCACCCTATCGCGAGGCATCTTACGTGCCTCATGTCACATTAGCGTCTAACGAACTAGATGGATCGCACCAACGTCCCGCGCCGATTGCTGCGGCTGGTCGGCCGGTTGGCGACACTTGCAGCGAGTCTCTCGCTCATGTGTAGCGCCCCCGCATTCGCCGATCAACTCGAACAGCACAACGACCTCGTCAACAAATTTGTCAATGACATGCATGCGGACCCGCTCGTCGCGGACTGCGCCGCTCATGGCAATTTTGTCGCCAGCACCTCGACCGCTTTCGACCACGTCGAGTTTCCCCCCAGTTCTTTCGACAGCGCGCACGCGTCGGTCACGCCCTGGAACGATTCGTTCGACGAGGGCAAGCAGCGCGTCAAGGTCGACAACATCGTCATCGTCGAAGGGCTCGGTATTCCTCAAGGCGGGGGCGGCGATCCGGCCGATCTGAAATTCCGCTGCGGCTATGTCGGCGTCCAGATGCTGGCGTTCAGCTGGAACGATCCGGTGCCGCCAGCCCGCGCGCGCAGCGGTGAGCCGTCGGGGTCGCGCGCCGTGGCGGGCAAGCATAAGAGCGTCAAGGGCAAGCACTCGGCAAGCGGCAAGAGCACGAAGAAAGCGACGACGAAGTCGTCCAGGACCAGCTCGGGCAAATCGTCAAAGTCGACGTCGAGCAAGTCTTCGAGCAAATCGACCGCGAAAAAGACCACGACGAAGAAGAAGGCTCAATAGCGGTAGTACGATCACCGGCACAGACTTGGCGAGCCATGGGCGAAGAGCCATAAGCCCGCACTCACACAACGCTCCCCGCAAAAAAAAAGAGGCACACGTCACCGTGTGCCTCTTTTTTCTATGCAGCGCCCGCTTTACGCAAACGTCTCCACATGCCGCAAAATCGCCTGCAGCATGGCCGCGCCGAGCGACGCGCTACGATCGCCGTTCCAGCCGACCCGCTCATCGGGCAGATTGGCGTTGTCCTTGAACGGCATTTCCAGCGTCAACGACAGGCAGCCGAATTCGTTGCCGATGTACTTCGACGCCAGCTTCAACGCGTCCTCGCGATACTTGCTCGCGGCGTAACCATACTTGTCCTGGAAGTCCGGGCTCGCCTGCTTGAACGCTTCGATAAACGCCTTCTGCTCCTCGCCCTGCCGTTCGGTAAAGCCCGGCAGCATTTCGGAGCCGGCCACGAACACATAGGGCAGCGCCTCGTCGCCGTGAATATCGAAGAACAGGTCGCAACCCACGGCGTGAATCGCGTCGCGCACCACCAGCACTTCAGGGCTGCGCGCGGCGTCCGGCTCCATCCATTCGCGATTCAGATTCGCGCCGGTCGCGTTGGTGCGCAGATTGCCGCGCACGCTGCCGTCCGGATTCATGTTCGGCACGATATAAAACACCGCGTGATCGTAGAGCTTGCACGCGACCGGATCACCCGCCCAGTCGCCCCAGCCCGCGAGCCGCTTCACGAGACCCTCGATAAACCATTCGGCCATCGTCTCGCCCGGATGCTGGCGCGCGATCAGCCAGATTTTCTTCTTCGGTGTGTCGCCGGTTTCCGGCGTGCCGAGCGTGAGCAACGACATGGGCCGGCCTTCGACGGTTGTGCCCAGTTCGGTCAGCGTGGCCTGCGGCAACTGCTGCACCGCGCCGAGAAACTCCGAATGACGCTCCTCGCTGTACGGCTCGAAATACGCGTAATAGATGCGCTCGAAATCCGGCGTGTGATCGATCGTCAGCACGCGGCCGTCGTACGAGGTCGGTACGCGAAACCAGTTCACCCGGTCATAGCTCGCGACCGCCTGATAGTCGCGCCAACCTTCGGCGAACGCGCAGGCAGCGGCATTCTCGAACGTCATCACGCAGCGCTCGCCCGCCGCGCCGGACAAACGGAAGTAAAACCACTGCGCGAACTCGGCGTGGCTGTCCGGCCGCACGCGCAGACGGATGTTGCCCGCGTCTTCGCAGGACAGGACTTCGATCGCGCCGGCGTCGAAGTTACTCGTGATGGATAAGGTCATGGTGTTCTTCCCTGCGGGTTGCACCGCGAAACGCTTCAACGCTTATTCAGCGACGCGGCGGCGGAATACGTAAGTGGAATCGTTCGATGCCGCGGCGTCGAACGCATAACCTTCGGAGTCGAACGCCTTGAGCTGTTCAGGCGTGTCGAGACGGTTTTCCACCGCATAGCGCGCCATCAAGCCGCGCGCGCGCTTTGCATGGAAGCTGATGATCTTGTAGCGGCCGCCTTTCCAGTCTTCGAAAACGGGCGTGACGACCGGTGCGTCGAGCAACTTCGGCTTGACCGATTTGAAATATTCGCCCGATGCGCAATTCACCAGCACCCGGGACGCCGCCGCGTTCTTCTTCAACTGCGCGTTCAGGGCCTGCGTGATCCGCTCGCCCCAGAACGCGTACAGATCCTTGCCACGCGGATTGGCGAAGCGCGTCCCCATTTCGAGCCGGTACGGCTGCAGCAGATCGAGCGGCCGCAGCAGACCGTAAAGACCCGAGAGCACCCGCACGTGGCTCTGCGCATAGTCCAGATCGGCCGACGACAAGGTCTTCGCGTTGAAGCCTTCGTACACGTCGCCATTGAACGCGAGTACCGCCTGCTTGGCGTTATGCGTATCGAACTTCGGCGACCAATCCGCGTAACGCTGGAAGTTCAGATGCGCGAGCTGATCCGAAATGTCCATCAATGAAGCGATCTGCTGCGGCGACAAACGACGCAATCCGCCGATCAATTCGGCCGCGTCGTCGACAAAATCGGGGATGGTGTGCTTTTTGACGTGCGGTGGGGTTTCGTAGTCGAGCGATTTCGCCGGCGACAGAACGATTATCATAGAGGCTTGCAGGCACGCCGTGCCTGGCGGTCAAAGACGAAAGCCAGATTGTAACGAATGCCCGGTTCCCATGCCTCACACGACGCTTTGCGCGTCGTCCTCGATTCCAATGTGTGGATCGATATTCTCGTGTTCGACGACCCGCATACGCGGCCCATCCGCGCCGCGCTCGAAAGCGGCACGCTGGTCGCGCTGATCGACGCGCGTTGCCTCGCCGAACTCGCCTATGTGCTCGACTATCCGCAATTCGTGCATCGAAATGTGGACAAAGCCGCCGCGCTCGCGGTCGTCGCGCAGCTTTCGCAGCGGGTCGAAACCGCCGCGCCGGCCGAAGACGCCAGGCCTTTGCCCAAATGCAAAGACCGCGACGATCAGAAGTTTCTCGAACTCGCCCATGCCGCGCAGGCCGACTGGCTTGTTTCGAAGGACCGCGCGGTGTTGAAACTCGCGAAACGGATCGCCCGCGATTTCGGTTTCCAGATCGCGCAGCCCGCGCCGTTCGTCGACGCCATCGCCGTTTCGGCTCACCCGCTTACACACCCCACAACGCTCCGGACAGCGCCATGAATGCACCGCACGACACGCCCACGAGTCCTTCGTTTCCGTCCCGACTGCCGAATGTCGGCACGACGATTTTCACCGTGATGAGCGCGCTCGCCGCCGAAAAAGGCGCGGTGAATCTGGGCCAGGGCTTTCCCGATTTCGGCTGCGATCCGCGCATTATCGACGCGGTCTCGAACGCCATGCGCGACGGTCACAATCAGTACCCGCCCATGGCCGGCGCGGCGCCGCTGCGTCAGGCGATTTCGGACAAGATCGCCACGCTGTATGGCCGCCGCTACGACGCCAACACGGAGATCACCGTGACCGCGGGCGCCACGCAGGCGTTGCTGACCGCGATTCTGTGCACCGTCCACCCCGGCGACGAAGTGATCGTGATCGAACCGAATTACGACAGCTACGTGCCGTCCATCGAACTGGCCGGCGGCAAGCCGGTTTTCGTCACGCTCGAGGCGCCCGACTACGCGATTCCGTTCGACAAGCTCGCCGCCGCGATCACGCCGAAAACGCGGCTACTGCTGATCAACACGCCGCACAATCCGACCGGCACGGTCTGGCGCGAGCAAGATATGCGCAAGCTCGAAGAGATCGTGCGCGGCACCAACGTGCTGATCCTCTCCGACGAAGTCTACGAACACATGGTGTTCGACGGCGCGCCGCACGAAAGCATGGCCCGTTATCCGGAACTGGCGCAGCGCAGTTTCGTGGTGTCGAGTTTCGGCAAGACCTACCACGTGACGGGCTGGAAAGTCGGCTACGTAGCCGCGCCGGCCGCGCTCATGGCCGAGTTCCGCAAAGTGCATCAGTTCAACGTGTTCACGGTCAATACGCCGATGCAGATCGGCCTCGCCGACTACATGAAAGACCCGGCGCCGTATCTCGACCTGCCCGCGTTTTATCAGCAGAAGCGCGACTTCTTCCGCGCGGGTCTCGCGAATTCACGCTTCAAGCTGCTGCCGTGTACGGGCACGTACTTCCAGTGCGTCGACTATTCGGCCATCAGCAACTTGCCCGAAGCCGAGTTCGCCCAATGGCTGACCGGCGAGATCGGCGTCGCGGCCATACCGGTCTCGGCGTTCTATCACGAGGCGCACGAATCGGGCGTGGTGCGCTTCTGCTTCGCCAAGCAGGAGAGCACCCTCGCCACCGCGCTCGAGCGGCTGGCGCGACTCTAGGACGCCCCGCGCGATGCTGCGAACGACACCACGTTCCCCGCTATCGCGCGACGCGGCCAGGACGGCGTGCATGGCACGCCGTCGCAAGCTCAACCGGCACGACGCCGCGTCCAACTCGAATCAGCCGCGGCACCTCTCATCAAGCCGGGCGCGACGCCGCGACATACGCCTTGCGGTCCTCGGTGATGCGTTGTGCGGCCGGCCGCGCATTGATCGCCTTCACATAACTTTTCCAGTCGACGCCCGCATCGAGGAGCAAATCGCGGCCGTAAATGGTTTGCGTCGCCATGCCCACCAGCGGCAAGCTCACGAAACCCGCCGCGTCGGCAACGCTGAAACGCTCGCCGGCCAGGTACGGCCCGAACTTCGCGATCCGTTTGAAGCCGGTAATGTGATGCGCCAGCAATTTCTCGACACGCCCTTTGGTGGCGTCCGTCACCGTGCCGCCGAAGAACGCTTCCTTGTAGAGATTGCGCGCGGTCAACTCGAGATGCACGTCGACGAACATGATCAGCTCGCGCTCCTTGGCCGCCTCCCAGGGATCGGCGGAGAAAATCGCCTTGTCGGGAAAGCGCGCGGCCAGATACTCCACGATGCATTGCGACTCGCACAGGTCGCCGTCTTCGGTCTGCAGATACGGCACCTTGCCGAGCGGCGAATGCTCCAGCACGGCCTCGTCCTGGCTCGGCATCACGAACACTTCCTCGAACGGAATGCCGTGTTCGAGGAGCACGAACTTCACTTTGTTGTAATAGTTAGAGAGCGCGAAACCGCACAGCTTGATCATCGGGTGTCTCCTTTCTTTTGGGTGGGTGCGACCGTGCATCGACGCATCAGCATCGATGTCAGAGCCGCGGCCTTCGAACAATCGTCGATAAATTGCACGATCGTGCTATTCTAAAATAACCATGGAGTCGAGCATCACAATGACCTCTCGCAATTTCAGTATCGAGACTATCGGCATTGTCGGAACCGGAGCAATGGGGCGCGGCATCGCACAGATTGCCGCGCTGGCGGGCCTCACGGTACGTCTGTACGACACCAATCCTGCCGCGATTGGCGCCGCGCGCGATTACCTCGCCGAGACTTTCGCCAAATTGACGGCCAAAGGCAAGCTCGATCAGGCCCGCTCGCTCGCCGCGCTGGCGAACGTGAGCGGCGCGCAAGCCATTGGCGACCTCGCCGGCTGCGACCTGGTCGTCGAAGCGATCGTCGAGAAGCTCGACGTGAAGCAGGCGCTGTTCCGCGAACTCGAGACGGTGGTCAGCGGCCGCTGCGTGCTGGCGTCGAATACGTCGTCGCTGTCGATCACCGCGATCGCCGCCACGTGTACCGCTCCGTCGCGCGTGGTCGGCTACCACTTCTTCAATCCTGTCCCGCTCATGAAAGTCGTCGAAGTGATCGACGGTCTGCGCGGCGACCCCGCCGCCGGTGACGCGCTGATGGATCTCGCCCGTCGCATGGGTCATACGCCGGTGCGTGCGAAAGACATGCCGGGCTTCATCGTCAATCACGCGGGCCGCGGTATGAATACCGAAGGCTTGCGCGTGGCGGGCGAAGGTGTCGCGAGCTTTGCCGACATCGACCGCATCATGCGCGAGCAGGCCGGCTTCCGGCTCGGGCCGTTCGAGTTGCTCGATCTGACCGCGTTGGACGTGTCGCATCCGGTGATGGAGTCGATCTACCATCAATTCTATGAAGAGCCGCGCTTCACGCCGTCGCCGATCACGGGCACGCGACTCGCGGGCGGACTGATCGGCCGCAAGACCGGCGAAGGGTTTTACCGTTACGAAGACGGCAAGCAGCAGGTGCCCGCCGAAGCGCCCGCACCGTCCGCGTTGCCGGCCAGCGTGTGGGTCAGCAAGCGCTATCCGCAAGCGCATGAAGCCGTCGTTCAACTGATCGCCCAGGCCGGCGTGACACTCGACGAAAACGCGACGCCCGCCGCGGACTCGTTGATCGTGGTCACGCCGTTCGGTCACGACGCGACCACGGCCGCGGTCGACGAAGCGCTCGACGCCAGCCGCGTCGTCGCGATCGACGCCCTCCTCCCGCTCGTCGCCGCGCAACGTCGCACGCTGATGACCACGCCCGCCACCACGCGCGCCGCACGTGACACCGCCCATGCTCTGTTCGCCGCCGACGGCGTGCCGGTCACCGTGATTCGCGACTCGACCGGCTTCGTCGCACAGCGCGTGGTAGCGACGATCGTCAACATCGGCTGCGATATCGCGCAGAAGCAGATCGCCACGCCCGACGATATCGATCTCGCGGTGACGCTCGGCCTGGGCTACCCGCGCGGCCCGCTCGCGCTGGGCGATGCGCTCGGCTCGAGCACGATCCTCACCATCTTGCGCAACATGTTCAGCGTGCTCGGCGACCCGCGCTATCGTCCGTCGCCGTGGCTGGCGCGGCGCGCGCAACTGGGCCTGTCGCTGACGCAACGCGACGCCGCCGACATCCAACCTGAAACGCAACCGGAGACCCAACAATGAGCGCCGAACTGCTGACCTCGCGCCCGACCGAAAGCGAATCGACGCTCGTCCTCACACTGTCGAACCCCGGCGCGCGCAACGCGCTGCACCCGGACATGTACGCAGCGGGCATCGAAGCGCTCGATTCGGTGGAACGCGATCCGTCGATCCGCGCCGTGGTAATCACCGGCGCCGACAACTTCTTTTGCGCGGGCGGCAATCTGAACCGCCTGCTGGAAAACCGCGCGAAAGATCCGTCCGTGCAAGCTGAAAGCATCGACCTGCTGGGCGAATGGATCTCGGCGCTGCGGCTCTCGTCGAAACCGGTGATCGCCGCCGTCGACGGCGCGGCGGCCGGCGCCGGCTTCTCGCTCGCGCTTGCGTGCGACCTGATCGTCGCCGCCGACGACGCCAAGTTCGTCATGTCCTACGCACGCGTCGGCCTGACGCCCGACGGCGGCGGCTCATGGTTCCTCGCCCAGGCTTTACCGCGTCAACTGGCCACTGAAGTGCTGATCGAAGGCAAACCGATCGGCGCCGCGCGTTTGCACGAACTCGGGGTCGTCAACAAGCTGGCCAAAACCGGCGCCGTGCGCGATGCGGCGGTGGCATGGGCCGACGAACTCGGCAAGATTTCGCCCAACTCGATCGCGCGCATCAAAGGGTTGATCGGCGCGGCCGGCGCACAACCGCTGGCCGACCATCTGGTCGCCGAGCGCGACAGCTTTGTCGCGTCGCTGCATCACCGCGACGGCCTTGAAGGCATTTCCGCGTTCCTCGAAAAGCGCGCGCCGGTTTACAAATGAGCGAAGGGACCATGCCCGACTATCAATTGCCCAAACGCCGCCGCATCTTCCTGATGCGTCACGGCGACGTCACCTACTTCGACGATTCCGGCCGCGCGATCGATCCCGACACCGTGCCGCTGAATGCCAACGGCCGCGAGCAGGCTAGCGCGGCGGGCCGCGTGTTCGCCGAACAGCAGGTTCGTTTTGACCGGGTGATCGTGAGCGGCCTGCCGCGTACTGTCGAAACCGCCCAGCGGGTACTGGCGGAAACAGGTCAGCCGATCGAACTCGAAGTCGAACCGGCATGGCAGGAGATTCGCGGCGGCAAGCTCAGCAACATTCCGCCGCAGGATATCGAAGCCGCGTTTCTCGGCGTGTTCGATGGCATCGTGCCGGAAAGCACGCGCTTTCTCGACGGCGAGACGATCGGGGCCTTGTTCGATCGCGTGTTGCCGGCTATCGACGCATTGCGCGCGGATACCTCGTGGGACACCGTGCTGCTGGTTCTGCACGGCGGCGTGAATCGCGCGATCCTGTCGCACGCGATCACGGCGGGAGGCCGCACGTTCTTCGGCCATCTCGCACAAGCCACCGGCTGCATCAATGCGCTCGACGTGGGCGTCGCGCCGCGCGACTGGGTGCTGCGCACAGTCAATTATTCACCGCCGTCGCCGCTGCATCGCGACGTCCGCAATACGACGATGGAAATGCTCTACGCACAATTCATTCAATACAAGCGTAGCTGAACCCGAACTGGAGGAGACACATGGTGCAAGCCACACAGAGCGGCGAACCAGAACACAAACCGGATTATTCGGCTTTCGAAGGCACGCGCCCGGTCAACGATCGGCAACGCTTCGACAGCGAAGCACTCGCGGCGTGGCTGACCCAGCATGTCGACGGTTTTGCCGGGCCGCTCACGCTGGAGCAGTTCGCCGGCGGACAGTCCAATCCCACCTTCAAACTGGTCACGCCGTCACGCTCCTACGTGATGCGCGCCAAGCCCGGGCCAGCCGCGAAGCTGCTGCCGTCCGCGCATGCCGTGGAACGTGAATACCGTGTGATGCACGCGCTGGCCGGCACCGACGTGCCGGTCGCCAGCATGCTGGCCCTGTGCGAGGACGAAAGCGTGATCGGCCGCGCGTTTTACGTGATGGAGTTTGTCGAGGGCCGCGTGCTGTGGGATCAGTCTTTGCCCGGCATGGCGACTACCGAACGCACGGCGATTTACGACGAAATGAATCGCGTGATCGCGGCGCTGCACAGCGTCGACGTCACGACCGTTGGTCTCGCCGACTACGGCAAACCGGGTAATTATTTCACCCGCCAGATCGGCCGCTGGAGCAAGCAGTATCTTGCGTCCGAAACCGAGCCGATCGACGCGATGCAGCGGCTGATCGACTGGCTGCCAAAACATATGCCGGCGGAAACCGGCGAGCGCGCCTCGATCGTGCATGGCGACTATCGACTCGACAATCTGATCTTCCACCCGAGCGAGCCGAAAGTGCTCGCGGTGCTCGACTGGGAATTGTCGACGCTCGGCGATCCGCTCGCCGACTTCGCGTATCACTGCATGGCGTGGCATGTCGATCCGACGCAATTCCGCGGCATCGCGGGGCTCGATTGGGCCGCGCTCGGCATTCCCGACGAGGCCGAATACGTCGAGCGTTATTGCAAGCGCACCGGCTTCGAGATTCACGGCGACTGGAACTTTTATCTGGCGTACAACATGTTCCGCATCGCCGCGATTCTGCAAGGGATCATGAAGCGCGTGGTCGACGGCACCGCGGCCAGCGCTCAGGCGCTCGATGCCGGCAGCCGCGCGAAACCCATGGCGGAACTCGCCTGGCGCTACGCGCAGAAGGTGCGTTGAACGCAACGAGCCCAATCGTCCGTTACCCGTTTTATCCGCGAGGTCCTACATGAATTTCGATTACACCCCGAAGGTTCAGGCGTTGCGCGAGAAACTGCTCGCCTTCTTCGACGCGCACATTTATCCGAACGAACAGGCGTTCTATGCGGAGATCGCGCGCAATCGCCATAACGGCAACGCGTGGCTGCCCACCGAACTGATCGAACAACTGAAAGTGAAGGCGCGCGACGCCGGCTTGTGGAATCTGTTCCTGCCTGAATCCGTGCGCGGCGCCGGGCTGACGAATCTCGAATACGCGCCGCTGTGCGAAATCATGGGCCGCGTGCCCTGGGCGCCGGAAGTGTTCAACTGCAACGCGCCCGACACCGGCAACATGGAAACGATCGAGCGCTACGGCAGCGAGGACAACAAGCGCGAATGGCTCGAACCGCTGCTGCAAGGGCAGATACGATCGGCGTTTCTGATGACGGAGCCGGAAGTGGCGTCGTCGGATGCGACCAATATCCAGACCAGCATCGTGCGCGACGGCGATTACTACGTGATCAACGGCCACAAGTGGTGGTCGTCCGGTGCGGGCGATCCGCGCTGCAAGGTCTATATCGTCATGGGCAAGACCGATCCCGACGCGCCGCGCCATCAACAGCAGTCCATGATTCTGGTGCCCGCCGAGGCGACCGGCATCACCGTGCATCGTCCGCTGACCGTATTCGGTTACGACGACGCGCCGCACGGCCACATGGAAATCACGCTGGAAAACGTGCGCGTGCCGGTGACCAATATGCTGCTCGGCGAAGGCCGCGGTTTCGAGATCGCGCAGGGCCGCCTCGGACCGGGACGGATTCACCACTGCATGCGTTTGATCGGCCTCGCCGAACGTGCGCTCGAACTGATGGCGAAGCGTTCGATGCAACGCGTGGCGTTCGGCAAACCGGTTGCCGCTCAAGGCGTCACCCAGGAGCGTATGGCCGAGGCGCGCTGCATGATCGAACAGGCACGTCTGCTCACGCTGAAGACCGCGTACATGATGGACACGGTCGGCAACAAGGGCGCGCGTGGCGAGATTGCGATGATCAAGGTGGTCGCGCCGAACATGGCGTGCCAGGTGATCGACTGGGCCATTCAGGCGCACGGCGGCGGCGGCGTCAGCGACGATTTTCCGCTGGCCTACGCGTATGCGTCCGCGCGGACGCTGCGTTTCGCCGATGGTCCCGACGAAGTGCACCGCAACGCGATCGCCAAACTCGAACTGGCGCGGCATATGGATGCCGGCGCGGCGGCTCGCGTGGAAATGCCGGTTACGCGTGTCTGAACGTGCTTGAGGTTGAGGTTGAGCTTAAGTTTGAACCAAGCACGGCGGTCGGCATCGTGACGATCCGCGACGCCGCCAGCAGCATCGTGCGATCTATGCTCTAATTTTCGTCAACAGCGGCGCCCTACGTGGCGCCGCTTTCACGAAACAACGGAGCCACGATGATCGACGTCTATAGCTGGGCAACCCCGAACGGCCACAAGGTCCACATCATGCTCGAGGAGACGGGCCTCGACTACGCCGCGCACGCGGTGAATATCGGCACGGGCGATCAGTTCAAGCCCGAATTCCTCGCCATCAGCCCGAACAACAAAATCCCGGCGATCGTCGATTCCGAAGGTCCTAAAGGCGCCGACGGCCAACCGTTCGCGTTGTTCGAGTCGGGCGCGATCCTGATCTATCTCGCCGAGAAGACCGGCAAGTTCCTGCCGACCGATCCGGCCGCGCGCTATTCGGTATTGCAATGGCTGATGTTCCAGATGGGCGGCCTGGGTCCGATGCTTGGGCAAACGCACCACTTCCGCATCTACGCACCGGAGCCGATCGAATACGCGATCAATCGCTACACGAACGAGACGCGGCGTCTGTACGGTGTGATGGACACGCAACTCGGCAAGACGCAGTACCTTGCGGGCAACGACTACACGATCGCGGACATCGCGGCGTTTCCGTGGACGCGCTCGTGGAAAAACCAGGGCGTCGATCTGGATGCGTTGCCCAATGTGAAGCGCTGGCATGAAGAGATTGCCGCACGTCCGGCGGTGGTGCGCGGTGTGGAAGTGCTGGCTTCGATACGCCAGCCGGTCATGGATGAGAAGGCGAAGGAAATGCTGTTCGGCGCGACACAGTATGCGAAGCGGTAGGTTTGCCGTGGTGCGGTTGCGGTGGTTGTGATGTGATTGTAATTGTGGCGACGGCTACGGCTGCAGGTGTATAAAAAACGCGGGTCGGCATGAATGCCGCCCGCGTTTTTTTGCCTTCGCGCTCGCACTGGTTTCAGCGTCAACGCCAGGGTCAGTGCCTGAAAATCACACCGAACTTGCCCGCGTTAGAAGTAGTGCCGCGTGATGAACTCCGCGACGCACACCGGCCGCTCACTGTCCTGCCGTTCCAGCGTCACATTCCACACCACTTGCACGCCGGCATTGTCGACCTCGCTGACGGAGTCGACCGCGAATTTCGCCCGCAATGACGAACCGACCGGCACCGGCGACGTGAACCGCACGCGATTCAATCCGTAGTTCACACCCATACGCTGTCGCAGTGCGACCGTCTTGCCCAGCAACGCCGGGATCAGCGATAACGTCAGGAAACCATGGGCGACCGGACCGCCGAACGGCGACTCACGCCGCGCCCGTTCCGGATCGACGTGAATCCACTGATGATCGCCGGTGGCCTCCGCGAAGCGATCGACGCTCGCCTGATCGACGGTCAACCATTCGCTGACGAGCGGCTCGGCGCCGATCAGTTCCCGCAGTGCCGCGGCATCGCCGAAAGTCGCGGCAGGCGCCGCGCCGACCGTCATGATGCGGCTCCCGGATTGCGCAGTCCGAACAAACCCTTCGAGCGCACCGTGATCACCGTTTCACCATGCTGGTTGATGCCTTCCCATTGCGTCGACACGATGCCGCGATCCGGCTTGCTCTCAGACACGCGTTTGTCGAGCACGACGTTCTTCATCGTGATCGTGTCGCCTACGCGCACCGGCTTCAACCAGCGGATATCGTCGATGCCGGGCGAGCCCATCGACGTGGAACCCGCGAGCGTGTTACGCACCAGCATGCCCATCATCACCGAACAGGTGTGCCAGCCGCTCGCCACCAGACCGCGGAACGGCGACTGGGCGGCAGCGGCTTCGTCCAGATGAAACGGTTGCGGATCGTACTTTTGCGCAAAGTCCACAATCTCTTCACGCGTGAACGTGTGCTTGCCGACTTCCACGCTCGTGCCGACCACCATGTCCTCGAAACTGAAACCCATTGTCGCGCTCCTTGTTTTCCGATTCGACCGGCCGATCAAACTTCGGCGGTCATGAAGCCGGGCAGCGCAGCGAACCGCGCGAGATGGTGATCAACATCGCCCAGTGTGGTTTCGATGATCGCAAGACGTTTGAACAGATGCGCCGCCGCGACTTCGTTCGTCACGCCCATGCCTCCATGCAACTGAACCGCCTGCTGACCGACGAAACGCGCAGCCTGCCCAACCCGCGCCTTTGCAGCGGAGACGGCCCGGCGACGCTCGTCGGGGTCTTCGCTGGTGTAGCGCATGGCGGCCAGATAGGTGACCGAACGCGCCTGCTCGGCGTGAATCAGCATCTCGACCATGCGATGCTGCAAGGCCTGAAAGCGCGCGATCGGCTGGCCGAACTGCTGACGTGTTTTGGTGTAGTCGACGGTGGCGAGGTTCAGTGCGTCTAGCGCGCCGATCGCCTCCGCGCACAGCAAGACCGTGCCGTAGTCCGCGATGTGTTCGAGCGCAGCCGCGCCGGCGTGCTTGCCTTCGAGACGGCGCGCGGGCGTGCCGTTGAATTCGAGCGTTGCGGCGCGTTGACCGTCGATCGTACGGTAGTCGGTCAGCTTCACGCCCGCTGCTTCGCGCGCCACGATAAACAGCGCGATTTCGCCATTCAGCCGGGCCGGCACGATCCAGTAATGCGCTTGCGCACCGTGCAATACGACCGACTTCGTACCGGTCAAGGTCGGCTGCTCGCCGGAGCCACTCGCGGTCGTGGCGACGTCGAACAGATCGTACCGTGCGTGGGGTTCGTGAAATGCCACGGACAGCTTGATCTCGCCCTGCGCTGCGCGCTCCAGCAACGATGTATCTTCGCCCCGCCCGCTGCCGGCAAGACGCAATGCCTCGATGCCGACTGCCGTCGCCCAATACGGCTCGACGACCAGCGCGCGGCCGAGTTCCTGCATCACGACCAGCATGTCGATCGGGCCGCCGTTGAAACCACCTTGCGCTTCCGGCACCGGCAGCGCGGTCAGACCCAATTCGGTGAATGCGGCCCAGTGCGTATCCGATATGCCCGCTTCCGAGCGGACAATCGCCTGGCGCGCTTCGAACCCGTAGCTCTTGTCCAGATAGCGACGCAATGCGTCGGCGAATTGCTGTTGTTCGTCGTTGAAATTGAAGTCCATACGCCGCCCCTCAAAGTCCGAGAATCATCTGCGCGATGATGTTCTTTTGAATTTCGTTCGAGCCGCCGTAAATCGACGTCTTGCGGAAGTTGAAGTAGTACGCGGCTAGCGGCGCGGCGTCGTCGTCGCCGGCCAGACTATGATCGCGCTCGCCTTCGAGGAACGGTACGTCGAACGGTGCGGCAAGTGGGCCGACGGCTTCGAACATCAGTTCGGTCAGCGCCTGCTGGACCTCGGTGCCTTTGATTTTCAGCATCGACGCCTCGGGCCCCGGTCCGCGTCCGCCAGCTTCATTGGCGACCACGCGCTGCACGGTGACTTCGAGCGCCATCAACTCGATCTCGAGGCTCGCGACTTTCGCGGCGAACACCGGATCTTGCAGCAGCGGCTTGCCGTTCTTTTTCTGATCCAGCGCGAGACGTTTCAGGAAAACCAGTTCTCGCTTGGATTGGCCGACACGCGCAATACCAGTGCGCTCATGGCCAAGCAGATATTTTGCGTAAGTCCAGCCGCGGTTCTCGTCTCCGACCAGATTCTCGACCGGCACTTTCACGTCTTCGAAAAAGACTTCGTTGACTTCGTGATCTTCGTCGAGCGTGATGATGGGACGCACCGTGATGCCCGGCCTTTTCATGTCGATCAGCAGGAACGAAATGCCCTCCTGCTTCTTCGCACCGCTGTCGGTGCGCACGAGGCAGAACATCATGTCCGCGTACTGGCCGAGCGTGGTCCAGGTTTTCTGGCCGTTGACCAGGTAATGGTCACCAACGCGTTCGGCGCGCGTGCGCAGCGAGGCCAGGTCGGAACCGGAACCCGGTTCGGAATAGCCCTGGCACCACCAGTCCGAGCCATCGAGAATGCGCGGCAAATAGTGACGTTTCTGCGCCTCGTTGCCGTATTTCATCAGAACGGGCGCCACCATCGAAACGCCAAAAGGCAGCACCGACGGCGCACCGATGCGCGCGCACTCTTCGTCCCAGATGTGTCGTTGAGTCGCGTCCCAGCCCGGGCCTCCATATTCTTTGGGCCAGGCGATCACTGACCAGCCGCGCGTGCCGAGCAGCTTGTGCCAGCCCGCGAAATCTTCGCGGGAAAGGCGTTTGTGATTGAGAACTTTGTCGCTGAGCTCGCGAGGCAGATTCGCTTCGAGCCAATTGCGGATGTCCGCGCGGAACGCGTTATCAGCGGAGGAATAGTCCAGATTCATGCGTAGTGTCTCCTGGCCGCAACCGCCCGCCGCCAGTGAGCCACTGCGCTATTGCAGCGGTTCCTTCAAGGCGGCCGGGACCGGCAGCGGCATCACTTCGATGCCTTCTTCGACCAAGGCTTTCGCATCTTCGGGTGTCGTAACACCGCGAATATTGCGTGCGGGCGCTTCGTTGTAGTGAATGCGCCGTGCTTCCTCAGCGAAGCGGTCGCCCACGTTCTCAGTCTTTTCCAGTACCTCGCGCAACGCACGCATGACACGCGCCTGCATGTCATCTGTGGCCGCCGGTGCCTTTGCCTCCGTCGCACCCGACAAATTCAGTCGCGGCGCCGACGGCAAGCGGCTTACTTCGTTCGCACCGCAAATTGGACATTCGACCAGCTTGCGAGACTGCTGCGACTCGAAGTCCTCAGCTGAAGCGAACCAGCCTTCGAACCGATGGCCATGCGGACACTGTAAATCGAGGACCTTCATGTGGAATCAGGGCTTGCGTGCCAGTTTAGCGCAAAACATAAATTTGTGAACGGTCGTTCGAAAAACTATTGCGAACGACACGCCGACGCCGGATGCTCAGGGCAAATCAAACGCGGTGCGCGATTTTAACGCTTTGCGCAAAGGGCTGCCGAAGGTCGTCCGATTGGAAAATGACGTGACGCTCGAACGTTGAGTCAGTCAGGGAGTTGCGTCCGTTCGTTACCCTCGCACACTGATCGCGGCACAGCGCTACGCCACCAGGCATTC
The DNA here is from genome assembly GCF_000745015.1 of Burkholderia sp. 9120. Lineage (NCBI taxonomy): Bacteria > Pseudomonadati > Pseudomonadota > Betaproteobacteria > Burkholderiales > Burkholderiaceae > Burkholderia > Burkholderia sp. 9120. Next base: position 1,128,462 of record NZ_JQNA01000002.1, read on the forward strand.
GAGTTGGCGGTTAAGCCGCGGCTCGAGTTCGCGCGCACCTTTGGCGAGGTTGATCTGCTTCGCCGACTTCGCAACGTCAAGGACGTGTGCCTTGATGTCATAGCCACCGCGCGCTGTCAGCCAGGCCAGGATGTCCGACAAATGCCAGACCGACGCACTGCCCTCGTGGACCGGCGGCGGGAAATCAACTGCGTGGCTCAGCATCAGCTTGCGCATGTTCTGTCGCGACACGCCGGCGACCTCGGCGACGTCGGTAAGCCCGACGAAATCCGGGCCGGCTTCGACGAGGCGTGCAGACGGCACTGCGCGTTTGACGTCTTCGAGTGCGCTGACGAGCGCGGCGAACGCGGACGCGCCTTCACGCGAAAAGAACAACGCCATGCGACCCGGTTGCCCCACGCCGACCGTGGCGTCGTCGCAACCCTCCTCGCCCAACCGCTCGACGATGGCGTCGAGATCGCTGTCTTCAGCCGCGAGCCGGTACTTCAAGATGAAAACATATTCCATACGTTACTCCTACCTTCATTCGGCCTGAACTCTCATTCTGCGGCGCTATCCGCTACCGCTGGGCCGTGCAATTGTCGACAATGCGCCTGAGATGTCTGGCATGGTTGCCGGGGTTCCTGGGCGTACTCCAGACACTCGATATACAAAACTCTCCACAACGACACTCTGCGTCTTTGTACGGACAGTATATTTTTCCCCACGCGTGCCCTTTACCACCGCTCTGAACACGCCAGCCGTTCGTTTCCGCATAGACCAGCGCGGCCTCGATCTCCTTCTTGGAGTGGGTTCCACGTTTCATCTATACCCTCCAATTTAGTGACTTAAAGCATGGTTGTCAAGTGACAACCATATGCCGTTTACTCAAACACAATTACCCTCCAATCTGTTCGCCATCCGAATCAATCTGGATGACGAGCTCCATCGGAGAACGTCAATACTAGAGCGATGAGCGTCGTGAGGCGAGACTGTCGGATGGCATAGGACGGAGCAGCATTTTTTCAGACAACGGCCAGGCAACCCGTCTCATCCGGCGTAAAAAAAGCCCTTGCTGGTCGTAGACCGGCAAGGGCTTTTTGCAGATTCCAAACCGCTGCGCGTTTATCCACGCGCCCGGCTGATTGCGCTACTGCGGTTGCGCGGTTGTCGGCCAGGCGCCCGACAACACCTTCTCCAGCCAGAACGTGCCGATCACCGTCTTCACGTCGGTGATCTTGCCGGTACGCACCCATTCCGACACGTCGGCAACGCTTGCTGTAAACAGCTCAAGGAACTCACCTTCATCGAGCTTGCGCTCGCCCGCGCTCAAACCACGAGCGAGGTAAATGTCGATGAACTCGGTCGAGTACGAAATGATCGGGTGAATGCGCGTCAGGTAGACGAATTCACGCGCCGTGTAGCCCGTTTCTTCCTGCAACTCGCGTTTCGCGCACGCGAGTGCGCCTTCGTTCGCGTCGAGCTTACCGGCCGGGTATTCGACCATGACCTTGCCCATCGGATAGCGATACTGGCTTTCCAGCAGCACACGACCGTCGTCGAAAAGCGGAATCACCATGACGGCGCCCGGATGCTGAACGTATTCGCGCGTGGCCTGCTTGCCGTCCGGCAGGCGAACGGTATCGCATTTCAGCGTCAGAAACGGCCCTTGATGGATCGTTTTGCTCTCGACACAAGTCTCGGTGAGCGCGGCGTCGTGATCAGGAAGTTCAGCCATATGCGGACCTCGGGACAGCTTGGTGCGCGACGGCGAGACGCCGTCAGCGGCGTTTGACGAGATACTGGAAAGTAAAGCCGGGGAATGCGAACACGATGAACAAAGCGAACGTGATCGCGTAGAACTGCCAACCCTGCTCGAAGCGGTTACCCGCGCGCGCCTCAAGCAGAAAACCCAGTGCGCCGACCACGAAGTACAGCACGATCAATTCGGCAATCCGGATCCAGGCGCTCTTCTTCACCGCTTTCAACGGCACGGCGGCGAAGAGGCGCTGATTCAGGAACGGCAGGTTGGCGCCGACCAGCGCCAACAACACGATAAACCAACCCGCAGCCGACATCAGAGCAGCAGCGTGTGCTGGATAGCCTGCAGGCAGGCCTTCAACAGCGGGTCCGGCACGATGCCGAGCACCAGCACCGCCAGCCCGTTCAGCGCGAGCAGAGCACGCGTGCTGGAGTCGGCGTGGATCGGTGCGGTGTCTACCGGATCGTCGAAATACATCAGCTTGACGATACGCAGGTAGTAGAACGCGCCGAACAGCGACGTCATCACGGCCAGCACCGTCAGCCAGGTCAGACCGGCGTTCATGGTGGCCTGCAGCACCGCGAGCTTCGCGTAGAAGCCGACCGCAGGCGGAATGCCGGCGAGCGAGAACATCATGACCATCATCACGAACGCGAACACCGGGCTGCGTTGATTCAGGCCCTTGAAGTCTTCCAGCGTGTCCGCTTCGAAATCGCGGCGTGCCAGCAGCATGATGACGCCGAACGTGCCCATCGTCGTGATCAGGTAGACGATGCTGTAGAACATCGCCGAGCCGTACGCGTTCGCGGCGCCGGTGGTCTTGTGGTCGACCACGCCGGAGAGCAGGCCGAGCAGCACGAAGCCCATGTTCGAGATCGCCGAATACGCGAGCATCCGCTTGACGTTGCGTTGCACGATACCGGTGATGTTGCCGACGATCAGCGACAGCGCCGCCATAATCACCAGCATTTGCTGCCATTCGACCGCGAGCGGCAACAGGCCCATCACGAGGAAGCGCAGGCCCCACGCAAACGCGGCAACCTTCGGACCGCCGCCGACCATCAGCGTCATGGCCGTCGGTGCGCCCTGATAAACGTCAGGCACCCACATGTGGAACGGCACCGCGCCCATCTTGAACGCCACGCCCGCCACGATAAAGATCACGCCGAACAGCAGCACGCTCGGGTCGTAGTGGCTCGTGCCGATCGCCTTGAACACTTCGTTCAGGTCGAGCGAACCGGTCGCGCCGTACAGCATCGAGATGCCGTACAACAGGAAACCGGAAGCCAGCGCGCCGAGCACGTAGTACTTCATCGCCGCTTCGTTCGACGGCGCCGCGTCACGGCGCAGCGCGATCGCGCCGTACAGCGACAGCGACATCAGTTCCAGACCGAGATACAGCGTCAGGAAGTTGTTGCCCGAGATCATCACGAGCTGGCCGAGCAACGAGAACATGCCCAACAGGAAGAACTCGCCGCGGAACAGGCCGCGATCTTCGAGGTAACGGCGCGAATAGACGATCGACACGGCATAGCCGAGCGTCACCACCGCTTTCATCACGTTGGCGAACGGGTCCACCACGTACATGTGGCCGAAGTAGTAGCGCACTTGCGGGTCGAACGCGTTCATCGCAAACCAGATGCCGGCGACGAGCGTCGAGAAGAACGCAATGAAGTACGTGGTACGGCGACCGGCCTGGCCGACGAACGTGTCGTTGAGCCACGCGACGACAACGGCGAGCATCACCAGCGCGTCGGGCAACAGAGCAGTCATAGGGGCGTTTTGCATGGTCTTTAAATTCCTCCGCTCGGCGTTACTGAGGCAACGGCAGCTTTGACTGCGCAACGTGGGAGAGGAGGTTTTCCACGGATACGTGCATCACATCGGTAAAGGGCTTCGGATACAGGCCCATGAACAGCGTCAGTGCGGCAAGCACTGCCAGCATGAAAAATTCGCGACGGTTGATGTCGACAAGGCTCTTCACGTGATCGTTGGTGATCGCGCCGAAGTACACGCGCTTGTACATCCACAGCGTGTAGCCCGCGCCGAGAATCAGCGTGACTGCCGCGCCGCCCGCGATCCAGAAGTTGTACTGGACGGAGGCCAGAATCACCATGAACTCGCCGACGAAACCGGAGGTGCCCGGCAAGCCGCAGTTCGCCATCGAGAACAGCATCACGAACGCGGCGAACTTCGGCATCACGTTGACGACGCCGCCGTAATCGGCGATCTGACGCGAGTGCATACGGTCGTACAGCACGCCGATACACAGGAACATCGCGCCCGACACGAAACCGTGCGAGATCATCTGCACGATCGCGCCTTCCACGCCGAGCTGGTTGAAGATGAAGAAGCCGAGCGTCACGAAACCCATGTGCGCGATCGACGAATACGCGACCAGCTTCTTCATGTCCGCCTGCACCATCGCCACGAGACCGATATAGATCACAGCGATCAGCGACAGCGTGATGACGACCGGCGCGAGGAAGTGGCTGGCGTCCGGTGCGATGGGCAGCGAGAAGCGCAGGAAACCATATGCCCCGAGCTTCAGCATGATCGCGGCCAGCACGACCGAGCCGCCGGTCGGCGCTTCCACGTGGGCGTCAGGCAACCACGTGTGGACCGGCCACATCGGCACCTTCACGGCGAACGCCATGAAGAACGCGATGAACAGTAACACCTGAGGCGTCATCGCGATCTGCGCGTGCTGCCACGTCGCGAGGTCGAACGTGCCGGTCTGGACATACAGATAGATCAACGCGACCAGCATCAGCAGCGAGCCCATCAGCGTGTACAGGAAGAACTTGAACGCCGCGTACACGCGGTTCGCCCCACCCCACACGCCGATGATGATGTACATCGGAATCAGCGTCGCTTCGAAGAACACGTAGAACAGCATGCCGTCAGCGGAGCTGAACACGCCGACCATGATGCCCGACAGGATCAGGAACGCGGCCAGGTACTGCGCGACGTTCTTCGTGATCACTTCCCACGCGGCGATCACGACGATCACCGTGATCAATGCCGTCAACACGACGAACCACATCGAGATGCCGTCGACACCCAGGTGATACGAAATGTTGAAACGCTCGATCCAGTTGGCCTTTTCGACGAACTGCAGATCGGCGGTGCTCGAATCAAAACCCGTGATCAGCGGGATCGTCGCGATGAAGCTGACAACCGAACCGATCAACGCAACCCAGCGCGCGGGCGCCGGGTTCTTGTCGGAACCGATAGCCAGAACCAGCAGGCCAACGAGGATCGGTAACCAGATTGCGATACTGAGAATCGGATAAGCGTGCATTAGTGTCCCTCGCCTTATTTGCCGCCGAGCGTTACAAACAGGGTCAGGAGCCCCAACATGCCGATAATCATGGCAAACGCGTAGTGGTAGATATAGCCGGATTGGAGGAAGCGGATCACGCCGGCGAACCAGCCGATAAAGCGTGCGCTGCCGTTGACGATACCGTCGATCACCACGACGTCGCCTTCCTTCCAGAGACCCCGGCCAATGGCCACGGCACCCCGCGCGAACACGACTTCGTTGATCTTGTCCATGTAGTACTTGTTATCGAGCAGCGTGTAGATCGGGCCGAACGCGCGCTTGATGACAGCCGGCAGATCCGGTCGAACGATGTACAGGAACCACGCCACCACCACACCCGCGAGCGCCAGCCAGACCGGCAGACCCGAGACCGAGTGCAGACCCATCGACGCCCAGCCGTGGAACTCCTCGGCCATCTCGGACACCGCCGGATGGTTCGCGCCAATGAAGATCACCTTGTCGAACGCCACACCGTGCTGGAAGAAGTCGCCGAACAGCATCGGACCGACACCGATCGCGCCGATCACCACCGACGGAATCGCCAGCAGCACCAGCGGCAGCCACACTACCCACGGCGTTTCGTGCGGCTCGTGAGCGTGGTCGTCGTGACCGTGCGCGTCATGGCCGTGGCCGTGTGCGTCGTGAGCATGAGCGTCATGCGCGTGCGCAGCGGCTTCGATACCCATCGGCGATTCCGGATGCTTCGGACCGCGGAAGCGCTCCTTGCCGTGGAACACCAGGAAGTACATACGGAACGAATACAGCGCCGTGACGAACACGCTCGCCACCACCGCGAAGTACGCGAAACCCGAGCCCGGCAGATTCGACAGCTTCACCGCGTCGATGATCGAATCTTTCGAGTAGAAGCCCGAGAAGAACGGCGTGCCGATCAGCGCCAGCGAACCGACCAGCGACGTGATCCACGTGATCGGCATGTACTTGCGCAGGCCGCCCATGTTGCGGATGTCCTGATCGTGGTGCATGCCGATGATCACCGAACCCGCGCCGAGGAACAGCAGCGCCTTGAAGAACGCGTGCGTCATCAGGTGGAACACGGCAACCGAGTAGGCCGACGCGCCGAGCGCGACCGTCATGTAACCGAGTTGCGACAGCGTGGAATACGCCACCACACGCTTGATGTCGTTCTGGATGATGCCGAGGAAGCCCATGAACAGCGCGGTGATCGCGCCGATGACCATCACGAACGACAGCGCCGTATCCGACAGTTCAAACAGCGGCGACATGCGCGTGACCATGAAGATACCGGCCGTCACCATGGTTGCCGCGTGAATCAGCGCGGAAATCGGCGTCGGGCCTTCCATCGAATCCGGCAGCCACACGTGCAGCGGGAATTGCGCCGACTTACCCATCGCGCCGATGAACAGGCAGATGCAGGCCACCGTCAGCAGACCCCAATCCGTACCCGGGAAGCTCAAGGCCGCGAGTTCGGTGCGCTTCGCGAAGACGTCGCCGTAGTTCATCGAACCGGCGAACGCGAACAGCAGGCCGATACCCAGCAGGAAGCCGAAGTCGCCGATGCGGTTCACGATGAACGCCTTCATGTTCGCGTAGATCGCGGTCGGGCGCGTGTAGTAGAAACCGATCAGCAGGTACGACACCAGGCCCACCGCTTCCCAGCCGAAGAACAGCTGCAGGAAGTTGTTGCTCATCACGAGCATCAACATCGAGAACGTGAACAGCGAGATGTACGAGAAGAAGCGCTGGTAGCCGTCGTCGTCGGCCATGTAGCCGATCGTGTAGATGTGCACCATCAGCGACACGAAGGTCACCACGCACATCATCATTGCCGTCAGCGAGTCGACCAGGAAGCCGACTTCGAAATTCGTTTTACCGATGGTCATCCATTGGTAGATGGTCGCGTTGAAGCTCGCGCCGTCCATCACCTGGAAGAACACCACAGCCGACAGGATGAACGAGATCGCGACGCCGAGGATCGTGACCGAATGCGCACCGGCTCGCCCTACCGCTTTTCCGAACAGCCCTGCGATCAGGGAACCGGCCAGCGGTGCCAGCGGGATCGCCAGCAGCAGGTTTTCATTGAGTATCGTGGACATAACCGCTTTTCCTGAAATTAACCTTTGAGCTGATCGAGATCCTCGACATTGATCGTGTCGAGGCTACGGAACAGGGTCACCAGAATTGCGAGGCCGATCGCCGCTTCCGCCGCCGCTACCGTCAGCACGAAGAAAACGAAGATCTGGCCATGCACGTCGCCGAGGTAATGCGAGAACGCGACGAAATTGGTGTTCACCGCCAGCAGCATCAGTTCGATCGCCATCAGGATGATGATCACGTTGCGGCGGTTCAGGAAAATGCCGACGATGCTGATCGCAAACAGGATCGCGCCGAGGACAAGGTAATGGGCAAGGGTCAACATGATTTCTATCTCCTGTCCGCTCAGCTGTTTTTAGCCGCTGCCGAGTCGGCCGCTGTTGCTGCCGCCGCCGCTGCTGCCGCGGCGGCTTCTTCCGCCGCGACGGTTGCCGCGGTCTTTTCCGACTTCATCTTCACGATACGCACACGGTCCTTGGCACGCACCTTGACCTGCTCGCTGACGTTCTGGCGTTTGCTGTCTTTCTTGTGGTTCGTGGTCAGCGCGATCGCCGCGATGATCGCGACCAGCAGCACGAGGCCGGCCACTTCGAACGCGAAGATGTAATCGGTGTAGATCACCTTGCCGATCAGGCGCGTGTTCGACCAGTCGCCCATGCCGTTCGCGGCGGCCGTGGTGTCGCGCAGCGCGGTGGCGGTTGCGCCGTAGCCGTGCCACAGGATCAACGCGGTTTCGATCACGATGATCGCGCCCACCAGCGTGGCCATCGGCACGAAGCGTTTGAAGTCTTTACGCAGCACGTCGATGTTGATGTCCAGCATCATCACGACGAACAGGAACAGCACCATCACCGCGCCGACGTAGACCAGCACCAGCAGGATCGCAAGAAACTCGGCCTCCAGCAGCATCCAGATCGCGGCTGCGTTGAAGAACGCCAGCACCAGAAACAGTGCGGACGACACCGGGTTGCGTGAGGTGATCACCTTCAGCCCTGAAACCACCAGGAACAGCGCGAAGATGTAGAACAGTACGGTCGTGAATTCCATGATTACCGGTTCATCGTTAGGCCATCGTCAGGCATTGTTCTTTGGCACGCGGCGTTGGCCGGACGGAGAAACCGTCAGAACAACCACACAGGTGCGCCGTGCCGCGGCGTTCAAACCGCGGCGCCCGGCCCGACAACAGGCCGTTTTGCTCATGCATTTACTGCCGCATTGACTGCTTCAACTGAAAACCGCAAATGAAGCGTTTCAACGATACGGTGCGTCGGCTGCCTTGTTCGCAGCGATCTCTGTTTCGTAACGATCGCCAACAGCCAGCAGCATGTCTTTCGTGAAATACAGATCGCCACGCTTTTCGCCGTGATACTCGAGAATGTGCGTTTCGACGATCGAATCGACCGGGCAGCTCTCTTCGCAGAAACCACAGAAGATGCACTTGGTCAGGTCGATGTCGTAACGCGTCGTGCGGCGCGTATTGTCCGCACGCGTTTCCGATTCGATCGTGATGGCGAGCGCCGGGCACACCGCTTCGCACAGCTTGCATGCGATACAGCGCTCTTCGCCGTTTTCATAGCGGCGCAGTGCGTGCAGGCCACGGAAACGCGGCGAGATCGGGGTCTTCTCTTCCGGGAACTGCACGGTCACCTTGCGCTTAAACGTATAACGTCCGGTCAGTGCGAGGCCCTTCAGCAGTTCCGTCAGGAAGAAGGTCTTGAAAAAGTCTTGGATTGCGGTCATGGGTTCATCCGCCCTTTATTTCCAGATATTCAACGGCGACATGATCCAGAAGCCGACCACCACCAGCCACACCACGCAGACCGGAATGAAAACCTTCCAGCCCAGACGCATGATCTGGTCATAGCGATAGCGCGGGAATGTGGCGCGCGCCCAGATGAATACCGACAACAGCAGGAAAACCTTGAAGACGAGCCAGAAGATGCCCGGGATAAACGACAGGAACCCGAACGGAGCGCTCCAGCCTCCAAGGAACAATGTTGCAGCCAACGCCGAGATCACGATCATGTTGATGTACTCGCCGAGGAAGAACAGCGCGAACGCCATCCCCGAGTAATCAATCATGTGACCCGCGACGATTTCCGACTCCCCTTCCACCACGTCGAACGGGTGGCGGTTCGTTTCGGCGATGCCCGAGATGAAGTACACGACGAACATCGGCAGCAGCGGCAGCCAGTTCCACGACAGGAAGTTCAGGCCGTGCGAAGCGAAGAAGCCGTGTTCCTGCGAATTGACGATGCCCGACAGATTCAGCGTGCCGGCGGTCATCAGCACGACGACGAGCGCGAAGCCCATCGAGATTTCGTACGAGACCATTTGCGCCGCGGCGCGCATCGCGCCGAGGAACGCGTATTTCGAATTCGACGCCCAACCGGCCAGGATCACGCCGTACACGCCGATCGACGAAATCGCCATGGCGTACAGCAGACCCGCGTTGATGTCGCCGAGCACCGCGCCCGCCTGGAACGGAATCACCGCCCAGACCGCGAAGGCCGGCACCACCACCATGATCGGCGCGATCAGGTAGATCCAGCGGCTGGCTTGCGCCGGCTGAATCACTTCTTTCAGCAGCAGCTTCAGCACGTCGGCGATCGGCTGCAGAAGACCTGCGGGGCCGACGCGGTTCGGGCCGAGACGCACGTGCATCCAGCCGATCAGCTTACGCTCCCAGAGAATCAGGTAAGCCACGCACAGCAGGATCACGACGGCCACCACCAGGATGCGCACCAGTGCCCACACCGTGGGCCATGCCACACCGAGAAGCTGGGTGCCGCCCGAGTTGATCGTATCGAACAAGCTCATTTACGCCTTCTCCACCAGCAGTTCACCGAACAGGCTGCCCAGCGCTGCACCGGCAGGCGTAGCCGCCGATACGCGGACGACCGTCTCCGCAAGATTCGCGTCGCGCACGGCCGGCAACTGCACCGATTGCTCGCCCTGGCGCACGCGCACTGCGTCACCTTCCTTCAAACCGAGTTTGTCGAACAACCCGGCCGGCAGACCGACCGAGTTCGCCGCACGCGACGCCGCGGTCAGATGCAGCGATTCAGCGCGACGCACGAGCGCGTCGGCGTGATAGATCGGCACGTTCGCGATGCGCTCGAACTGACCTTCCGCTGCCTTGACCGCCTTGCCGCGCGCGACCGTAGCACCCGTCTTGTTCGACAGACGCGGCGTCAATGCACCGTCGCCCAGCGCTGCCGTGCGGACTTCTTCCGACGTGTCGAATTCGAAGCCCGGCACGCCCAGCAGGCTGCCCAGCACGCGCAACACCTTCCATGCCGGACGCGTGTCGCCGAGCGGACGCACGACGCCGTTGAACGACTGCACCGTGCCTTCGGCATTGACGAACGTACCGGACGTTTCCGTGAACGGCGCGATCGGCAGCAGCACGTCGGCGTAGTCAGCGCCCGTCTGGAACGGCGACATCACGACTACCATCTCAGCCTGGTTCAGCGCGGTCAAAGCCTGCGCCGGATTGGCCGTGTCGAACTCCGGTTCGACGTTCAGCAGCAGATAACCCTTGCGCGGTTGCTCGAACACTTCGCGAGCGTTCAGACCGCCCTGGCCCGGCAGCGCGTTCACCAGATGCGCGCCGACCGTGTTGGCCGTTTCCGTGAGGAAGCCCAGTGTCGCGCCGGTTGCGTCCGCGATCCATTGCGCCGCGGCGTGAATGACAGCGAAATCCGGATGACGCACCGCCGCGTTGCCCAGCAGCACGAGGCGGCTTTCGCCGGTGCTGAGCGACTTCGCGACCTGCTTGTTGGCGTCGGTCGGCTGCGTGCCGGCAAATGCTTCCGGCAGTGCCACGCCCTTCGCTTCCGACACCGCGCCGGCGATACCCGCCAACGCGTCGAGCCATGCCGACGGTGCGGCGACCACGCGTTGCGCTTGCGGAATCAGCGCGTCGTCGTTCGTGGCCTGCACGAGCGTGAGCTTCGCGCCGTTCTTCGCGGCTTGCCGCAGACGCGCGGCGAACAGCGGGTGGTCACGGCGCAGATCCGAGCCGATCACCAGTGCGGCGTCGACGTTCGACAACTCGGCGATGCTCGTGCCGAGCCACGGCGCGCCGTTCACCGGCGCCGAGAAATCCGATTGACGCAGACGGAAGTCGACGTTCGGCGTGCCGACCGCTTGCGCCAGTTGCTTCAACAGGAACAGTTCTTCGACCGTGCTGTGCGCGCTACCAATCGCGGCCAGCGCATCCGCGCCATGGTCGCCCTTGATGCCCTTCAAACCCTTGACCACGTAGTCAAGCGCGGTTTGCCAGTCGGTTTCGATCCATTTGCCGTCTTGCTTGAGCATAGGCTGCGTCAAGCGCTCGGGGCTGTTCAGGCCTTCGTACGAGAAGCGGTCCTTGTCCGAAATCCAGCATTCGTTGATGGATTCGTTTTCGAACGGCAGAACCCGCATCACGCGATTGTTCTTCACTTGCACCACGAGGTTCGCGCCGACGGAATCGTGCGGGCTCACCGACTTGCGGCGCGACAGCTCCCACGTGCGGGCGCTGTAACGGAACGGCTTGCTGGTCAGCGCGCCGACCGGGCACAGATCGATCATGTTGCCCGACAGTTCCGAATCCACCGTCTTGCCGACGAACGACGTGATCTCCGAATGCTCGCCGCGGCCCAGCATGCCGAGTTCCATCACGCCGGCCACTTCCTGACCGAAACGAACGCAACGCGTGCAGTGAATGCAACGCGACATTTCTTCCATCGAGATCAGCGGGCCGACGTTCTTGTGGAACACCACGCGCTTTTCTTCGCTATAGCGCGATGCCGACTTGCCGTAGCCCACGGCCAGATCCTGCAACTGACATTCGCCGCCCTGGTCGCAGATCGGGCAATCGAGCGGGTGGTTGATCAGCAGGAATTCCATCACGGCTTGCTGGCCCTTCACCGCCTTGTCCGACTTGGTGCGCACGATCATGCCGGCCGACACCGGCGTCGCGCATGCGGGCACGGCCTTCGGCATCTTTTCGACATCGACCAGACACATCCGGCAGTTGGCCGCAATCGACAGCTTCTTGTGATAGCAGAAGTGAGGAATGTACGTGTCGACCTTATGCGCAGCCTGGATCACCATGCTGCCTTCAGGCACCTCTACTTTCTTGCCGTCTATTTCAAGTTCAACCATGATGGTCAATCTTCCTTAACCTGTTACCGCTCAATCGTTCGCCCGGCTCACCGCCCGTTTCAGGCGATGAATCCCGCGGATGACGTGTTCTTCTGCGTGCTTGTCTGCTTACTTAAGCCGCTACGGTTTCCGACGCCGCCGCTGCGCCGGCGTGACCGCCGACGAGGCAATGCTTGTGGGCGACGTGATATTCGAATTCGTCCCAGTAGTGCTTGAGCATGCCGCGAACCGGCATGGCCGCCGCATCGCCGAGCGCGCAAATCGTGCGGCCCATAATGTTTTCAGCGACCGAGTTCAGCAGATCCAGATCTTCCGGACGGCCGAGCCCATGCTCGATACGATGCACGACGCGGTAGAGCCAGCCCGTGCCTTCGCGGCAAGGCGTGCATTGACCGCACGATTCTTCGTAATAGAAGTACGACAGACGCAACAGCGAGCGCACCATGCAACGCGTCTCGTCCATCACGATGACCGCGCCCGAACCGAGCATCGAGCCTTGTTTGGCGATCGAGTCGTAGTCCATGTCGGTCTGCATCATGATGTCGCCCGGAATGACCGGTGCCGACGAACCGCCAGGAATCACGGCCTTGATCTTCTTGCCGCCGCGCATGCCGCCGGCCAGTTCCATCAGCGTCGAGAACGGCGTGCCGAGCGGAATTTCATAGTTGCCCGGACGTTCAACGTCGCCGGCTACCGAGAAAATCTTCGTGCCGCCGTTGTTCGGCTTGCCGATCTCGAGGTAATTCTGCGGACCGACTGCGAGCAGGAACGGTACTGCGGCGAACGTCTCGGTGTTGTTGATCGTGGTCGGCTTCCCGTACACGCCGAAGCTCGCCGGGAACGGCGGCTTGAAGCGCGGCTGGCCTTTCTTGCCTTCCAGCGACTCGAGCAGCGCGGTTTCTTCGCCGCAGATATAGGCGCCATAACCGTGGTGCGCATGCAGTTCGAACGAGAAGCCCGAACCCATGATGTTCTCGCCGAGGAACCCGGCGCGACGCGCCTCTTCCAACGCTGCTTCAAAGCGTTTGTAGGTTTCCCAGATTTCGCCGTGAATATAGTTGTAGCCGACCGTGATACCCATCGCGTACGCGCCGATGGCCATGCCTTCGATCAGCGAATGCGGATTGAAGCGCAGGATGTCGCGGTCTTTGAACGTGCCCGGTTCGCCTTCGTCCGAATTGCAGACGAGGTACTTCTGGCCGGGGAACTGACGCGGCATGAAACTCCACTTCAGACCGGTCGGGAAGCCCGCACCGCCACGGCCGCGCAGACCCGACGCCTTGACTTCGGCGATCACCTGCTCGGGCGGAATTTTTTCTTCGAGAATACGGCGCAGCTGGGCGTAACCGCCGCGCGCCACGTAGTCTTCGAGATGCCAGTTGTCGCCGTTCAGGCCGGCGAGAATCAGCGGTTTGATGTGACGATCGTGTAAAGACGTCATTTTGAAAGTTCCTCGAGCAGCTGGTCGATCTTCGCGCGGCTCATGAAGCTGCACATGCGATGGTTGTTCACCAGCATCACCGGCGCGTCGCCGCACGAACCCATGCATTCACCTTCTTTCAGGGTGAACTTGCCGTCGGCCGTGGTTTCGCCGAAGTCGATGCCGAGCTTCTGCTTCAGATAGTCAGCCGCGCTGTCCGCACCGCCGTCCGGGCCGAGCTGGCACGGCAGGTTCGTACAGAGCGTGATCTTGTATTTGCCGACCGGCGAGGTCTCGTACATCGTGTAGAAGGTAGCAACCTCCTGCACGGCGACTGCCGGCATGCCGAGATAGTCCGCGACGAACTGCATGAGGTCGGGCGACAGCCAGCCATGCTCTTCCTGAGCAGTAGCCAGCGCCGACATCACGGCGGACTGTTTCTGATCGGCGGGATACTTCGCGATCGCACGATCGATTTCTTTCAGGCCTTCAGCTGAGATCATTTTCAGACACGACTCTTTCAATTCCTACCGAACGAAAACCCGTCGCTCACTCATGCTGCGACAGACCCGGCGTTCCTTTGCTTGACGCGCGCTTCGGTGCAAGCTGAAGACGCGCGGCGATGAATACGTCCTAGCGATCCACTTCGCCGAACACGATGTCCTGCGTACCGATGATCGTCACGGCGTCGGCGATCATGTGACCGCGTGCCATTTCATCGAGCGTGGACAGGTGCGCATAACCCGGCGCGCGAATCTTCAGGCGATACGGCTTGTTCGCGCCGTCCGAGATCAGGTAGATACCGAACTCGCCCTTCGGGTGCTCGACCGCAGCGTACGCTTCGCCTTCCGGCACATGGAAGCCTTCCGTGAAGAGCTTGAAGTGGTGAATCAGCTCTTCCATGTTCGACTTCATGCCGACACGCGACGGCGGCGCAACCTTGTGATTGTCGACCATCACCGGACCCGGATTCTTGCGCAGCCACTCAATGCACTGTTTCACAATCCGCGTGGATTGGCGCATTTCTTCGACGCGAACCAGATATCGGTCATAACAGTCGCCATTAACGCCGACCGGAATGTCGAAGTCGAGCTTGTCGTAGACTTCGTACGGCTGCTTCTTGCGCAGGTCCCACTCGATACCCGAGCCGCGCAACATCGCGCCGGTCATACCGAGGTTCAACGCACGTTCCGGAGTGACCACGCCGATACCGACCAGACGCTGCTTCCAGATCCGGTTGTCGGTGAGCAGTGTTTCGTACTCGTCGACGCACTTCGGAAAACGCGTAAAAAAATCGTCGATGAAGTCGAGCAGCGAACCCTGGCGGTTCTCGTTCATCTTCGACAAGGCCTTCGCATTGCGAATCTTCGAGGCCTTGTACTGCGGCATGGCTTCCGGCAGATCGCGATAGACGCCGCCTGGACGATAGTACGCCGCGTGCATCCGTGCGCCGGACACCGCTTCGTACACGTCCATCAGGTCTTCCCGCTCGCGGAACGCATACAGAAACACCGCCATCGCGCCAACGTCGAGTGCGTGAGCGCCGATCCACATCAGGTGGTTCAGCACGCGCGTCACTTCGTCGAACAGCACGCGGATGTATTTCGCGCGGATCGGCACGTCGATGCCGAGCAGCTTTTCGATCGCCATCACGTAGCCGTGCTCGTTGACCATCATCGACACGTAGTCGAGACGGTCCATGTACGGCACGGACTGGATGAAGGTTTTGGTTTCCGCGAGCTTTTCAGTCGCGCGATGCAGCAGACCGATGTGCGGATCGGCGCGCTGGATGACTTCGCCGTCGAGCTCGAGCACGAGGCGCAGCACACCGTGCGCTGCCGGATGCTGAGGGCCGAAGTTGAGCGTGTAGTTTTTGATCTCTGCCATGGCGTTCTCTTAGTGTTTCAGACCGCCATAGCGATCCTCGCGGATCACGCGCGGCGTGATTTCCCGCGGCTCGATCGTCACAGGCTGATAGACGACGCGCTTCTCTTCCGGGTCGTAACGCATTTCGACGTAACCGGAGACAGGGAAATCTTTACGGAACGGGTGACCAATGAAACCGTAGTCGGTCAGAATGCGGCGCAGATCCGGATGGCCTTCGAAGACGATGCCGTACAGGTCGAAAGCTTCGCGCTCATACCAGTTGACCGAACTCCAGATGTCGACAACCGAGGGGAGAATCGGCACTTCGTCGTCCGGCGCGAACACACGCAGACGCAGGCGCCAGTTGTTCTGCACCGACAACAAATGCAGAACGGCCGCGAAACGCGGACCGTCGTAAGCGCCGTCGGCATAGGTCTGATAGTCGACGCCGCACAGATCGACGCATTGCTCGAAACCGAGCGAGCGGTCGTCGCGCAGACGGGTTGCCACGTTGAGGTAGTCGCTTGCCTTCACGACGATCGTCAACTCACCGATTGCCTCGGTCGTGCTCAACAGGAGGCCGCTGAAGGCCGCCTCGAGGTTCGCTTTCAGGGTCTCGAGTTTGCTTGCCATATTGTGGGGGAGGCGTTGGCCTTATTGACGGGCGATTGTGTTGGTGCGGCGAATCTTGGCCTGCAACTGGATCACGCCGTACACCAGCGCCTCCGCTGTGGGCGGACAGCCCGGCACATAGACGTCGACCGGCACGATGCGGTCGCAGCCACGCACCACCGAATACGAGTAGTGGTAATAGCCGCCGCCGTTCGCGCACGAGCCCATCGAGATCACCCAGCGCGGCTCGGCCATCTGGTCGTAGACCTTGCGCAAAGCCGGCGCCATCTTGTTGCACAGCGTGCCGGCGACGATCATCACGTCCGACTGACGCGGACTCGGACGAAACACCACGCCGAAACGGTCAAGGTCATAACGGGCAGCGCCCGCATGCATCATCTCGACCGCGCAACACGCAAGACCGAACGTCATCGGCCACAACGAACCGGTGCGCGTCCAGTTGATCAGTTTGTCAGCCGTGGTGGTGACAAACCCTTCCTTCAAGACCCCTTCGATACTCATTTGCTTTCCACTCCAGACGGGGTGGCAAGCCTGGCCACCCACGCAAACCGGCGATTAATCCATCATTCCCAGTCGAGGCCGCCTTTCTTCCAGATATAGGCGAAGCCCAGCAGGAATTCGAGCAGGAAAATCATCATTGCCATGAAACCGGGCCAGCCGATGTCGCGCAGGGCGACGCCCCACGGGAACAGGAACGCGGTTTCAAGGTCGAAAATGATGAAGAGAATGGCGACGAGGTAATAGCGCACGTCGAACTTCATGCGCGCATCTTCGAATGCTTCGAAGCCGCACTCGTACGGTGCGTTTTTCTCGGTGTCGGGCTTGTTGGGACCGAGGATTTTACCAATGCTGACCAGTGCTACGCCTAAACCGGTGCCCACAATGAGGAACAGCAAGACGGGGAAATAGGCTGCGAGGTTCAAGACTATCCTCAATCGGTTGGTTCTGAGTGCCGACAGGAGCATAGCACTCCTGCCGCGAAATCACTTCCGAAACGCACAAGCTGCAAGCCCAACGCAAGCCGTGCTCCAGAAACAAAAAATGCCAGCCGAAGCGAAGCAAGCGGCTAGCATTTAGATAACATTTTGGTGCCGACGGCGAGACTCGAACTCGCACAGCTTTCGCCACTACCCCCTCAAGATAGCGTGTCTACCAATTTCACCACGTCGGCACTGCATGCAATCCGGGAAAACAACTTGTAAAACCCGCGAATCGCTTCAAGTCTCAAATTATAACTGGCTTAAGCGGTTTGTTCAACGCACAAAATGCAGTTTGAACGAAAATTTATTTCGGCACGTCGGTAGCCGGCGTGGACGCTGCCGATGCCGGCAACACAGCCGACCCACCTGCCGGTGCCGATGCCGCGGAAGCCGCAACCGGTGCAGTCGCTGCCGCGCCCAGCAAGCCTGCGGAAGGTTTCGCACGATACGCGCCGAGGTAAGTCAGCGTCAACGTGGTGACAAAAAACACCGCTGCGAGGACGGCGGTTGTACGCGACAAAAAGTTCGCCGAACCCGTCGCGCCGAACAAACTGCCCGATGCGCCGCTGCCGAAAGCAGCGCCCATATCGGCGCCTTTGCCGTGTTGCAGCAAGACGAGGCCGATAACCCCGAGCGCCGACAACAGCTGAACGACGATAATCAATGTTTTCAAATACAGCATCACACTCACCTGAGTCTTTATTAACCGGACCACACACGGTGTGTGGCACGGGAATGGGGCATCCTCGCCGAGGCGCCCTGCTTAGCCAGCGACGCCCACTACAACCGCAGCCGCCTTGCAGATCGCCAGAAAATCCTGGTCTTTCAACGACGCGCCGCCAATCAGGCCGCCGTCGATATCCGGTTGACGGAACAATTCTTCCGCGTTTTCCGGCTTCACACTGCCGCCGTACAACAGCGGCACATCCGCCACTTCCGCGCCCTTAGCCGCCAGACGCGAACGCAGGAACGCGTGAACTGCCTGCGCCTGCTCCGACGTCGCGCTCTTGCCGGTGCCGATCGCCCAGACCGGCTCATACGCGACAACGATACGCGCCGCGTCTTGCACCGACAGCTTCGCCAGCACTTCGTCCAGTTGCGTGCCGACTACCTGCTCGGTCGCACCGGCTTCGCGCTCTTCGAGGGTTTCGCCGACACAGACGATCGGCGTCAATCCCGCTTCCAGCGTGCGCTGCGTTTTTACCGCGACCAGCTCGGCGCTTTCGCGATGATAGGCACGGCGTTCCGAGTGTCCGACGATCGCGAGCGAAGCGCCGAAATCCACTACCATCGGCGCGGCCACTTCGCCGGTATAGGCACCATGCGTGAACGCGGACACGTCCTGCACGCCCCACACGATCCGGCTGCCTGCCAGTAACGACTGAGCCTGCGCGAGATACGGGCTCGGCACACAGACACCGACTCGCACCTCACCAGGCAATGCGCTTGCACCTTGCGCCACAGCCTGCAACAGCGTCGCATTTTCAGCGAGGCGCCCGTGCATTTTCCAGTTACCGACTACCAGCTTGGCTCGTTGTTTCGACATCGTCTCGTCTTATCTTGGCGGCGGACTTCGTTTGCGCTTACAGCCCGCCTTTCGGATTCATGCGGCGTGCGCAAAACGCGCAATTTTACTGCGTGGGGTGGATCGGGTCAAACAGCCTGTGTCAAGGCCGTATCGAGCCGCTTGCGTCAAGCGTCCTGACCCCAGCTCAGCACGATCTTGCCGACGTGGGTGCTGCTCTCCATCAGCGTGTGCGCTTCGGCCGCCTGCGCGGCCGGAAACACGCGATGCACCACCGGCTTGATGCGACCGTCTTCGAGATGCGGCCACACGCGTTCTTTCAACTGCGCGGCGATCTTCGCCTTGAATTCGATCGGCCGCGGACGCAGCGTCGAACCCGTCACCGTCAGCCGGCGGCGCAACACCTCGTTCAGATTCAGCTCAGCTTTCGCGCCGCCCAGCAACGCGATCAGCACGATCCGGCCGCCTTCGGCCAGCGCGGTGAGCTCTCGCGGCACGTAGCTGCCCGCCACCATGTCGAGCACCACGTCGACGCCACGGTCGTTGGTGAGCGACTTGATGACTTCGACGAAATCCTCAGTTTTGTAGTTGATCGCCCGCTCGGCGCCCAGCGCCTCGCACGCACGACACTTTTCGTCCGAGCCGGCGGTGGCGAACACGCGAAAACCCAGCGCATGCGCAATCTGGATCGCCGTCACGCCGATGCCGCTCGAACCGCCCTGCACCAGCAGCGTCTCGTTCGGTGCGCCCTCGCCTTTGCCGAGTTGCGCACGGTCGAACACATTGGTCCAGACCGTGAAGAACGTCTCCGGCAGCGAAGCCGCCTCGACATCCGACAAACCCCGCGGCACCGGCAAGCATTGCAGCAACGGCGCGGCCGCGTATTCCGCGTAACCGCCGCCGGCCAGCAGCGCGCAGACGCGATCGCCGATCTTCAGACCGAACGGATTATTCTTCTCGTCGATCGTGCCGCCGACGATCTCGCCCGCCACCTCCAGCCCCGGCAGATCCGACGCGCCCGGCGGCGGCGCATAGCCGCCCTTGCGCTGAAACACGTCCGGACGGTTGATGCCGGAAGCCGCCACCTTGATCAGCACCTCGCCCGCCTTCGGCTGCGGCATGGGCCGCTCGGCGAGCTTGAGGACATCCGGCGCACCGAATTCGGTGATTTCGATCGCTTTCATCTGCGTCAACTCCAAGATTGGATTGCGTTGCACACCCGCTGCACACTTATTGCGCGCCGCTCAAAACGCGAACCGTCTGACTGACGACGAAGCGCTCCATGCAAACAGAGTACCCGTTTGTACTCATTCGCATACGTTCGCAACGCAATCCACCCTGCACCCTTCATGAAAAACGGCCGGCGCGCATTCGCGCTGCCGGCCGTTGCTCCGCTACCGGATTACTCCGGCGTCGGCTCGCCTTGCGGCGCGTCGTTCAGCAACGCCTTGGCCGACAAACGCACGCGGCCCTTTTCGTCCGTCTGGATGACCTTGACCTTCACTTGCTGGCCATCTTTCAGGTAGTCGTTGATGTCCTTGATACGCTCGTTGGCGATTTCGGAGATGTGCAGCAGACCGTCCTTGCCCGGCAGGATGTTCACGATCGCGCCGAAATCGAGCAGCTTGAGCACCGTGCCTTCGTACACCTGGCCCACTTCGACTTCCAGCGTGATGTTCTCGATACGCTTCTTCGCTTCGGCCATCCCTTCGCTGCTCGTGCTGGCGATGGTGACGACGCCGTCGTCCGAAATATCGATCGTCGTGCCGGTTTCTTCGGTCAACGCGCGGATCACCGAACCACCCTTGCCGATCACGTCGCGGATCTTTTCCGGATTGATCTTGATGGTGATCATGCGCGGGGCGTAGTCCGACAGCACCGTGTTCGCGCCCGACACCGCCGAGGTCATCTTGCCGAGGATATGCATACGGCCTTCCTTCGCTTGCGCGAGGGCGACCTGCATGATTTCCTTCGTGATGCCCTGGATCTTGATGTCCATCTGCAGCGCCGTCACGCCTTGCTCCGTACCCGCCACCTTGAAGTCCATGTCGCCGAGGTGATCTTCGTCGCCGAGGATGTCGGTCAGCACGGCAAACTTGTTGCCTTCCAGGATCAGGCCCATTGCGATGCCGGCGACGTGCGCCTTCATCGGCACGCCGGCGTCCATCAGTGCGAGGCAGCCGCCGCACACCGAAGCCATCGACGACGAACCGTTCGATTCCGTGATTTCCGACACCACGCGAATCGAGTAGCCGAATTCGTCGGCGCTCGGCAGGCAGGCTGCCAGTGCGCGCTTGGCCAGACGGCCGTGACCGATTTCACGGCGCTTCGGCGAACCGACGCGACCCGTTTCGCCGGTTGCGAACGGAGGCATGTTGTAGTGGAGCATGAAGCGTTCGCGGTACTCGCCTTCGAGCGCGTCGATGTTCTGCTCGTCGCCCTTGGTGCCGAGCGTTGCGACAACCAGCGCTTGCGTTTCGCCGCGCGTGAACAGTGCCGAACCGTGCGTACGCGGCAGCACGCCGGTACGGATTTCGATCGGGCGCACGGTGCGCGTGTCGCGGCCGTCGATACGCGGCTCGCCGTTCAGGATCTGCGTACGGACGATCTTCGCTTCGATGTCGAACAGCACGTTGCCGACGGTAGCCTTGTCAGCCGCTGCCGTGCCGCTTGCTGCCGCGTCTTCTTCCAGCTTCGCCGACGTTGCTGCGTAGACTTCCTTCAGCTTGGTCGAACGTGCCTGCTTGTCGCGGATCTGATAAGCGGCGAGCAGTTCGGCTTGCGCCAGTTCCGCCACGCGTGCGATCAGCGGTTCGTTCTTCGCTGCCGGCTTCCAGTCCCATTCCGGCTTGCCCCCTTCGCGGACCAGCTCATGGATCGCGTCGATCGCGATCTGCATCTGCTCGTGACCGAACACCACGCCGCCGAGCATGATTTCTTCGCTCAGTTGCTGCGCTTCCGATTCCACCATCAGCACCGCGCGCTCCGTACCGGCGACGATCAGGTCGAGCGCCGATTCCTTCATTTGCGGACGCGTCGGGTTCAACACGTATTCGTTGTTGATGTAGGCCACGCGTGCTGCGCCGACCGGGCCGTTGAACGGCAGACCGGAAATGGCGAGCGCCGCCGACGCGCCGATCAGCGCGGGAATGTCAGCGGGGATTTCGGGGTTCAGCGACAGGACGTGGATCACGACCTGGACTTCGTTGTAGAAGCCTTCCGGGAACAGCGGACGCAGCGGACGATCGATCAGGCGCGAGGTCAGCGTTTCGCCTTCCGACGGACGGCCTTCGCGGCGGAAGAAGCCACCCGGGATCTTGCCTGCGGCGTAGGTCTTTTCGAGGTAGTCGACGGTCAGCGGGAAAAAGTCCTGACCCGGCTTCGCGGTCTTGGCGCCGACCACGGTTGCCAGGATGACGGTGTCTTCGATATCGACGATCACCGCACCGCTCGCCTGACGAGCGACTTCGCCCGTTTCGAGGCGAACGTTATGTTGTCCCCACTTAAATTCTTTGACGATCTTATTGAACATAGTCATTGCTTTTCCTCTTCGTAATGCCGCGCGGACCAGAAGCGGCGCGGCAACGCCAGGACCGGCGCCGCAGGGGGAAGAGTAGTGTTATGCCATTCCAGAGAACCACGCCCTACGTCGAGTACGTGCGCGAACCGCTGGAATGACACAAAGCTCTGCCCTGAAGCCCGGCCATGTTTCTCTTGTGCTGCTTGTTCTACCGCTTTTTGCTACTGCTTTACTACGACTTCCTGTTCCCGCCGCATGAACCGGCACGCCACTGCGGACCACAGGCAGCGCGCGTCACATGAAGCGCACCGTGCAAAAACAAAATGCCTGCATCAGCGGAACTGACACAGGCATCTTGCCAAGAGCGCCTAACCGCGCGCCCGATTACTTACGCAGACCCAGCTTCTCGATCAGTGCGCGGTAACGGTCCGCGTCCTTACCCTTCAGGTAGTCGAGCAGCTTACGACGGCGGCTCACCATGCGCAGCAGACCGCGGCGGCTGTGGTGATCTTTCGTGTGAGCCTTGAAGTGGAGCGTCAGTTCGTTGATGCGGGTCGTGAGCAGCGCGACCTGAACTTCGGGGGAGCCGGTGTCGTTAGCTGCGCGTGCGAATTGCGCAACGACGTCGGACTTCTTGCTTGTTTCAACTGCGGACATGTCGATTTCCTTAAGAACTAGACAGGCGGTCACGGAAGAAAGGCCGTGCCGTGGGTTACTCCCGTTGCTAAAGCCTGAACATTGATATGCCATGCCTCACAACGGGACGCGTATTGTAGCACAGCCCATTGCGGCCGCGAACCCTGCTGCGCCGGGGCGAGTCGAGGGCGACTCGGCGGCAGGAAGGCCGCGCGAGACAAGCCTTACGGCCGTTTCATCTTGCACGTGGTCGGCGGCACGGTGCGCTCGGGCGGCAGCGCCAGCACCGTGCGGAAACCGTAGCCGGAGCCTTCGTTATCGAAATGCACGCCCGGCGTGCCGGCTTTGTCCATCTCCATCACGTAAAGCGGCTGGATCAACTGATGGTCGTCGGCGCGCATCCATGAGGCGTGGAAGCCGTTGTCGAACCTGATTCCCTCGAACGCGCGGGCGACGGCCAGCGGGTCGGCGCTGCCGGCACGGTTCATCGCCGCGGCGAGGGTTTCGATCATCAGCGGCATGCGCAGCACCGGGTAATCGTCCTGGGCGGCCGGGAAACGGGCACGGAACGCGGCGTACCAGGCGTCGGACGCTGCGCCACCGGCGTTCGGGTGCCAGTCGGCCACGGCGATCACGTGTTTGACGCCGGCGTCGCCGAGCGCGGCCGGCGCGCCGAGGCTGTTGCCGTAGAACGTATAAAACTTCGTGTCCAGGCCCTGCTCGCGCGCCGCCTTGACCAGCAGCGTCAGGTCGTTGCCCCAGTTGCCCGTGATCACGGCATCGGCGCCGCTCGCGCGGATCTTCGCGATATACGGCGCGAAATCCTTCACGCGGCCGATCGGATGGAACTCGTCGCCGACCACCGCGATATCCGGGCGCTTCGCCGCCAGCGTGGACCGCGCGAGGCTGCTGACGTCGTGGCCGAAACTGTAGTCCTGGTTCAGCAGGTAGACCTTCTTCACCGCCTTGTCGCGCTGGATCACATCGGCCAGCGCATCCATGCGCATGCCCGCGTGCGCGTCGAAGCGGAAGTGCCAGAAGCTGCAGTTGGCGTTGGTCAACGCGGGGTCGTCGGCGGAATAGTTGAGGAACAGCTCGCGGTTGGCCGGCTCGCGGCTGTTCTGCTTGTCGATCGCGCCGATCAGCGCGGCGGCGACCGCCGAACTGTTGCCTTGCATGATGTAGCCGATATGGCGGTCGGCGGCCGCGCGCAGTTGCGTGAGCGCCTCTTCGGCGCTGCCTTTACTGTCCAGCACAACCAGTTCGAACGGATGCGCGCCGTCGGCGAGTTTCACGCCGCCCTGCGCGTTCACCTGCTCGACGCCGAAGCGCAGATTGCGCTCCACCGCGGCGCCGGCGTTCGCGAATGGACCGGACATGCCTTCGATCAGCGCAAGCTGGATTGGGGCGCCGGTCGGTTTGCCGCCCGTTTGCGCCACGGCGTAACCCGCCGCCGCCATCGACATCGCTGCCAGCGCCGCTGCTGCCGCCCGTTGCCACTTCGCCATTGTGATCGCCCCGCTTGATTCGTCGAAGCGCGGATCATAGGTCGCTCGAGACGGAATAAGCAAGCCGCCGCAAGCGTTACTGTACTGACCGGGCGGCCTTGCACGAAGCGCCGCTGTTTCGCCGCAGCGCGTGTCAAAATACCGGGTCTCGATGATAAAAACCGCGACTCAAATGCCATCGGAGGAATTCATGTTCAACCGCCACGCCTTGACGGCGGCTTCGACCGGAGCGCCGGCCGTCGGCGTTCAAGCAGCTTCGCGCCTGCGCCGCGCGGCGCTCGTCTGCCTGAGCGCGCTGGCGCTCGCCGGCTGCGCGCAACCCTGGCAACAATTCCAGGCAGGCGCCGACGAATCGACCATCGTCACGCGCCTCGGACCGCCGCGCGAAAGCTACGACCTGCCGAACGGCGGCAAACGGCTGATGTGGCCGACCCAGCCGATGGGCGAAACCACCACCGCCGCCGACATCGACGCCTCGGGCAAGATCGTCAATGTCCGCCAGGTGCTGCAACCCAACGAGTTCTACCGGGCGGAAATCGGCAAATGGACCAAGAGCGACGTGCTGGTGAATTTCGGCCGACCGGTCGAAACCGCGTACTTCCCGCTCATGAAGCGCCAGGTCTGGACCTACCGTTATCAGGAAGACAACGTGTGGTACATGATGTACAGCTTTTATTTCGACGATCAGGGCATTCTGCGGACCACCCAGAAAACGCCGGATCCGTTGCATGATCCCGATCGCCGCGGCCTGTTCTAAGCATTCGCTCGAACCGGTCCGTATGGATCTACGAAAGCCGCCTCCCCAGGCGGCTTTTTTTTATTTATTTCGCATGCAAGCGAATTTTATTTCTCGCCTGCCGGATTTATTTTTTGATAGAAAGGCATTCGTAAGCATTGATTCGATATCCGCTGACCCGACGGAACCGCTCGCTGACAGGCGAGCACAGCCGTCGCGAAACTTAGCCGGATCAATGCGCCCCACTCACGGAGCCGCTATCGATGAACCGTCCCAAACGCCTGCTGGTCGCCAACGTTGCCTGGGCGCACGAAACCGCCGTGCGCAATCCCGCGTTTTTCCGTAATCTGGTTCGCGGGCAAAACCCGCACGTGCTGTGGATCGGCTGCTCAGACAGCCGCGTGCCCGCCGAAACCATCACGCATTGCGAGCCGGGCGACCTGTTCGTCCATCGCAATATCGCCAACCTGTTTCAGCCGGACGACGACAACTCCGCGAGCGTCCTCGAATACGCGGTGAAGGTGCTGAAGGTCGGGCATGTGATCGTCTGCGGTCACTACGGCTGCGGCGGGGTGCGTGCCGCGCTGCTGCCGCCGGAACCGAGCCTGCCGCACGTGAATCGCCGGATCGCGCCGTTGTGCGCGCTGGCGGGCGCGCATCGCGACGAACTCGACGGCCGCGCGACCGAGCGTGAGCGCATCGACCATCTCGCCGAACTCAATGTGCTGGACCAGGTACGCCGCTTACGCGCGCATCCGATCGTGCAGGATGCCGGTCCGGCGCCGCTCGTCCACGGCTGGATCTTTGCGCTCGAAGACGGCCGCATCAAGGTGCTCACGTCCGGCTACGAAGCCGACGATGCGATGACCTGCGCGACCGCTGCGCATAGCGCGGCTTAACGGTAAAGAGCGCTGAAGAGCACAAAGGAGCGCTAACCCGCGCTGACGAATGCCGCATCGAGCGCATCACGCGCATCACGCGCATGCATGCGGGCGTGCACGCGCCGCAGCTTTCGCAGCCGACCCGGTAGTCAGCAACAGTTCGGTCTTCGCCACCCACCCAAGCCGCGCGCCAGCGTCTTACCTCTCACTGCACGGACACCATGAATCTACGCGCTTTCTTCTCCACGTTTCAGCGCGACCTGCTTGCCGGCACGGTCGTTTTTCTGGTGGCGCTGCCGCTTTGTCTAGGCATCGCTAACGCGTCGGGCGTCGAACCGTTTGCGGGGCTCGTTTCGGGCATCGTCGGCGGTCTGGTGGTGGCCGTGCTGAGCGGTTCGCGCCTGAGCGTGAGCGGCCCGGCAGCGGGCCTCGTCGTGATCGTCGTCGACGGGATCGCGCAGCTCGGCAGTTTTTCCGCATTCCTGCTGGCCGTGCTGCTGTCCGGCGCGATCCAGTTCGGCTTCGGCATGCTCAAGGCCGGGCGATTCGCGGCGTACGTGCCATCGCCGGTGATTAAAGGCATGCTGGCCGCGATCGGCGTGCTGCTGATCGTCAAGCAGTTCCCGCTCGCGCTGGGGCTGGGCGGGGCGTCGTCCGCTTCATCGGCTTCGTCCGCGGCGTCCGGCGCGCAAGCCGCCGGCGCGATCGCCACGCCGTTCGGCTCGATCTCGCTCGCGGCCTGTGTCATCACATTGTTGTCGCTGGCGATTCTGGTCGGCTGGGAAACCCGCGCCATGCGACGCTTCAAGCTCGTGCGTTTGCTGCCCGCGCCGCTCGCTGTCGTGTTGCTCGGGATCGGCGCGACTTTGCTGCTCAGCGTGCTCGCGCCTTCGTTCGCGCCGCCGGCCGAACACCGTGTTGCGCTGCCGTCGCTAGAATCGTTCGCGGCGTTGCAGGTTGCGCTTCAATGGGCCGACTTTGGGCCGCACTTCGCGCAACTCGTCAATCCGGACATCTGGCGCGTGGCCATCACGCTGGCGATCGTTGCGAGTCTCGAAACGCTGCTGAGTCTCGAAGCCGTCGAGCAGATCGATCCCCAGCGACGCGCCGCGCCGCCGGATCGCGAACTGAAGGCGCAAGGCGTGGGCAACCTGATTGCGGGCGCGATCGGTGGCTTGCCGATCACGTCGGTGATCGTGCGCAGTTCGGCGAACGTGCATGCGGGCGCGCAGAGCCGGCTGTCGGCGATCGTTCACGGCGTGTTGCTGCTGGTCAGCGTGTTCGCGCTCACCAGCGTCATCAATCTGATTCCGCTCGCCTGTCTCGCGGCGATCCTGATTTTCACGGGCGTGAAACTCGCCAAGCCGTCGTTATTCGTTGCGATTGCCCGGCAAGGTTTCGCGCCATTCGCACCGTTTGTCGTCACGCTGGTCGGCGTGCTCGCGACCGATCTGCTGATCGGCATCGTGCTCGGCATTCTGTGCAGCGCGCTGCTCGCGCTGGTTGCGAACCTGCGCGGTCCGATCGTGCTGGCGCAGCACGGCGATCACTATCTGCTGTCGTTTCGCAAAGACGTGTCGTTTCTCGGCAAGGTGCCGCTCAAGCATTATCTGCAGCAGATTCCCGACGGCGCCACGTTGATCGTCGACGCGACGCGTGCCGATTTCGTCGATCACGATGTGCGCGAACTGCTCGATACGTTCGTGGCCGATGCGCCGCGCCGCGGGATCGCGGTCGAGGTACGGCATCAGGTTCAGGCGCAGGCGCGCGCGGCGCGTGGCTGGTCGATGCGGCGTGCGGCGGCGGAATAGCGCACGGGTTGCCAAACGAAAAAGCCCCGCGCCATTCAAGGCACACGGGGCTTTTTTTCTACGGCTACACGGTCGCGCTTTCAGCGCCCCGCGTTCGTCTCGCTCACTCCGAACGTTGCGGATTCAACTTGTCGACGTTCGAATACAACTTGTTGAGCGCCGAGATATATGCCTTAGCGGAGGCCGCGACGATATCCGGATCGGTGCCGACGCCGTTGACGATACGCCCGCTCTTCGACAGACGCACGGTCACTTCGCCCTGCGCCTGCGTGCCGGTGGTGATTGCGTTCACCGAGTACAGCAGCAGCTCCGAACCGCTGCCCACTTCGGTTTCGATCGCATTGAGCGTGGCGTCGACGGGCCCGTTGCCGCGTGCTTCGCCGGTGATCTCTTTGCCTTCCACCGAGAACACGATCTTCGCGTGTGGCTGCTCGCCGGTTTCCGAATGCTGCGACAGCGACAGGAACTTGTAGTGCTCCTTTTCCTGCGCGGCCGCCGATTCCTCGGTGACGATCGAGATGATGTCTTCGTCGAAGATTTCCGACTTGCGATCCGCCAGTTCCTTGAAGCGCGCGAACGCGGTGTTCAACTCCGCCTCGCTGTCCTGCGGAAGGCCCAGCTCCAGCAGACGCTGCTTGAACGCGTTGCGTCCCGACAGCTTGCCGAGCACGATCTTGTTCGCGCTCCAGCCCACGTCTTCGGCACGCATGATTTCGTAGGTATCGCGCGCTTTCAGTACGCCGTCCTGGTGAATACCGGACGCGTGCGCGAACGCGTTCGCGCCGACCACCGCCTTGTTCGGCTGCACGACGAAACCGGTGATTTGCGACACCAGTTTCGACGCCGGCACGATCTGCGTCGTGTCGAGGCCCACTTCGAGACCAAAATAATCCTTGCGGGTCTTCACCGCCATCACGATTTCTTCGAGCGACGTATTGCCCGCGCGCTCGCCGAGACCGTTGATCGTGCATTCCACCTGACGCGCGCCGCCAATCTGCACGCCGGCCAGCGAGTTCGCCACGGCCATGCCGAGATCGTTGTGGCAATGCACCGAGAACACCGCCTTGTGCGAGTTCGGAATGCGCTCGCGCAGCGTTTTCACCAACTGGCCGTACAACTCCGGCACGCCGTAACCGACCGTATCCGCGATGTTGATGGTGGTCGCGCCTTCGGCGATCACCGCCTCGAGCACGCGGCACAGAAAGTCCATGTCCGAGCGGCTGCCGTCTTCCGGCGAGAACTCGACGTCGTCCGTGAATTTGCGGGCGAAACGCACCGCCAGCTTCGCCTGCTCGAACACCTGGTCCGGCGTCATGCGCAGCTTCTTCTCCATGTGCAGCGGCGACGTGGCGATGAACGTGTGGATGCGGAAATGATCGGCCGGCTTGAGCGCGTCGGCGGCGCGCTGGATGTCTTTGTCGTTCGCGCGGGCCAGCGAGCAGATCGTGCTGTCCTTGATCATGCCCGCAATGGTCTGGATCGCGTCGAAGTCGCCGTTCGAGCTTGCCGCGAAGCCGGCTTCGATCACGTCCACTTTCATCCGTTCAAGCTGCTTCGCGATGCGGATTTTTTCTTCTTTCGTCATCGACGCGCCGGGCGATTGTTCGCCGTCGCGCAAGGTGGTGTCGAATATGATCAGTTTGTCGGACATGTCGGGTCTCCTGAGGAGTCGTTCAATTGTGGGGATCGGATCTTGGAATGGGGGTGTCCGGAGGTTTCCGCGCCACCGCTGGCGACGTTCGGCCACAGACGCGGCAAACGGAGCGGCGGGCGAATACGACTCACGCGACAATTCGTGCGACGATCAGCGCGAGCCACGCGCTGGCACGCTGGATGACGCGCCGGCCTGACGAGGCACGTGGCGCATCAAAAGCGGCGTGTGAACGTATTCAACGAACGACTATAACGGCATTCCCCCTGCCGTGCAATTAGCGCCGAACCTGCCTGCGGGGCGCTGCCGACGGGCTCCGCACAACGAAAAACGGCGGCCTTCCGGCCGCCGTTTTGTCATGTTGCATGCAGGTTGAAAGACGCCCGCTTTTGCTCGAACTTACCGGTCCCGCACCACCGAACGCGCCGGATTG
The DNA here is from genome assembly GCF_000745015.1 of Burkholderia sp. 9120. Classification (NCBI taxonomy): domain Bacteria; kingdom Pseudomonadati; phylum Pseudomonadota; class Betaproteobacteria; order Burkholderiales; family Burkholderiaceae; genus Burkholderia; species Burkholderia sp. 9120. Next base: position 1,158,355 of record NZ_JQNA01000002.1, read on the forward strand.
GCGCGGCCGCGCAGCGCCTGGTAACCCCAGAACACATAGCCCGACAGACCATACAGCACGAACAGGCCGAACAGCATCAGCGGCGGATCGGACGACACCAGCACGAACGTCAGCACCACCAGCAGAATCACGCCGAACGGCACGCGATGCCGCACGTCCAGCGCCTTGCCGCTATAGAACGGCGCGTTCGACACCATCGTCACGCCGGCGTAGATGGTCAGCACGAAGGCGACCCACGGCAGCCAGACCAGCTTGAGCGGCACGCGATTGTCGGTGGCGAGCCACACGAAACCGGCGATCAGCGCCGCGGCGGCCGGGCTCGGCATGCCCTGGAAGAAACGCTTGTCGACCACGCCGATATTCGTGTTGAAACGCGCCAGACGCAGCGCCGCGCCCGAGCAGTAGACGAACGCCGCGAGCCAACCCCAGCGGCCGAGGTCCTTCAGAATCCATTCGTACATGACGAGCGCCGGCGCGACGCCGAACGACACCATGTCCGACAGGCTGTCGAACTGCTCGCCGAACGCGCTCTGCGTATGCGTCATACGCGCGACGCGGCCGTCCATGCCGTCGAGCACCATCGCGACGAAGATCGCGATGGCCGCGACTTCGAAGCGCACGTTCATGGCCTGCACGACGGCGAAGAAGCCGCAGAACAGCGCCGCGGTGGTGAACGCGTTGGGCAGCAGATAAATGCCGCGCTTTCTCAGGAACTGCTGACGTTGCGCGCGCCGGCTGTCGACCGCGCCCTCCGCCACCATCGGCTTGTTACGGCGAAACGGACGCGGCAGCGGTCCGCTGTTGCGGGGGCGACGCGGTTTGAATGCGGCCATTCGGAAAACCTCCTTGGTGCCGCTTTATAGTTCAGCGAGGATCGTGGACGACGCCGAAACCTTCTCGCCGATCGACACACGCGGACGGCTGCCCACCGGCAGATACACGTCGACTCGCGAACCGAACCGGATGAATCCATAACGTTGACCACGCGTGAGCGGCTCACCCGCCCGAACGTAGCAAAGAATGCGCCGCGCGATCAGACCGGCGATCTGCACCGAGGTCACCGTCTGGCCGCCGGCCATTTCGATCACCACCGCATTGCGTTCGTTTTCCGTCGACGCTTTATCCACCGCGGCATTCAGATACGCGCCCGGGAAATATTCGACCTTGGAAATCGCGCCATCCACTGGCGAGCGTTGCGAGTGGACGTTGAACACGTTCATGAACACACTGATCTTCAGCGCTTCACGATTGGCATACGGATCATGCGCGGTCTCGACTGCGACGATACGGCCGTCCGCCGGACACAGCACCGCATTCGCCTGAGTGGGGATGGGACGTGCGGGGTCGCGGAAGAACTGGACGACGAAGATCAGCAGCAGCCAGAACAGCCATGAAATGCCGAACCCCGCGAAGAAGTGAACCAGTAGTGCAACGACGGCCGCGATGGCGATGAACGGCCAGCCTTCTCGCGCGATGATCGGATGAGGGTAATTCATGAATGGCTTCTGTGTTTTTGTAAAACCGTAGGATAGCAAAAGCCGCCCAGGGTTCAGCACCCTTGGACGGCTTTTTGATCTGCCCGGCTCTTTCGTTACGTTTGCGGCTTGGCGCCGCACCGGGCAAAAGCGGTGACTAGCTTAGTTCTTCGACTGGTCGACCAGCTTGTTGGCGGCGATCCACGGCATCATCGAACGCAGCTTCGCACCGACCGTTTCGATCTGGTGTTCAGCCGTCAGGCGGCGGCGCGATTGCAGCGTCGGTGCGCCGGCCTTGTTTTCAATGATGAAGCTCTTCGCGTACTCGCCCGTCTGAATGTCGGTCAGCACGGCCTTCATCGCCTTCTTCGTTTCAGCCGTCACGATGCGCGGACCCGTCACGTACTCGCCGTATTCGGCGTTGTTCGAGATCGAGTAATTCATGTTGGCGATGCCGCCTTCATAGATCAGGTCGACGATCAGCTTCAGTTCGTGCAGGCATTCGAAGTACGCCATTTCCGGCGCGTAGCCCGCTTCCACCAGCGTTTCGAAGCCGGCCTTGATCAGGTCGACCGTACCACCGCACAGCACGGCTTGTTCGCCGAACAGGTCGGTTTCCGTTTCTTCGCGGAAGTTGGTTTCGATGATGCCGGCACGGCCGCCGCCGTTCGCCGCTGCGTACGACAACGCGATGTCACGTGCTGCACCCGATTTGTCTTGTGCGACCGCGATCAGGTGCGGCACGCCGCCACCTTGCGAGTACGTGCCGCGAACCGTGTGGCCCGGTGCCTTCGGCGCGATCATGATCACGTCGAGGTCAGCACGCGGAATCACTTGACCGTAATGCACGTTGAAGCCGTGCGCGAAGGCCAGCGCCGCGCCTTGCTTGGCGTTACCGTGCACTTCTTTTGCGTAGACTTCGGCGATCTGCTCGTCCGGCAGCAGCATCATGACGACGTCCGCGCCCTTCACGGCTTCAGCCACTTCCTTGACTTGCAGGCCGGCGTTTTCAGCCTTGCTCCACGATGCGCCGCCCTTACGCAGACCGACCGTGATGTTCACGCCGCTTTCCTTCAGGTTCAGCGCGTGCGCATGGCCTTGCGAGCCATAGCCGATGATGGTGACTTGCTTGCCCTTGATGAGGGAGAGGTCAGCGTCCTTGTCGTAGAAAACTTTCATGTCGGTTCCTTGGCTAAATTCGGTGATAACTGTGAAATTCAAATACTGCGAATGTTGTGCTGCCTGGCGGGATTTTTAAGGCTCCGCCCGGCCTTGATCGAGACGGGTTGGCGTTGAGCGTCACACTTTCAGAATGCGCTCGCCGCGACCGATGCCCGAACCACCCGTACGGACGGTTTCGAGAATCGCCGTGGAGTCGATCCCTTCGATGAAGGCGTCGAGCTTCTCGCTCGCGCCCGTCAGTTCGATCGTGTAGGTCTTTTCGGTGACGTCGATGATGCGGCCGCGGAAAATATCCGACATCCGCTTCATTTCCTCACGTTCCTTGCCGACCGCCCTCACCTTGATCAACATCAGCTCGCGCTCGATGTGGGCGCCCTCGGTAAGGTCGACCACTTTCACCACCTCGATCAGGCGGTTCAGATGCTTCGTGATCTGTTCGATCACGTCGTCCGAGCCAATGGAGACGATGGTCATGCGCGACAGCGAACGGTCTTCGGTCGGAGCCACCGTCAAGGTTTCAATGTTGTAGCCGCGTGCCGAGAACAAGCCCACCACGCGTGATAACGCGCCCGGTTCGTTTTCCAGCAGGACTGAAATGATGTGTCTCATGATTCGCTTCTTCCAGATGTTTTGTCGATGTCTGCGAGCGGATTCGCGCCGCTTCGCCCGCGTTTGCCGTTTTTGACGGCACGCGTGACGAAGCCGGCACTCAAGCCGTCGTTATAGATCTTCCGAACCCATGAGCATCTCGGTGATGCCCTTGCCGGCCTGGACCATCGGCCAGACGTTTTCGGTCGGATCGGTCTGGAAATCGAGAAACACCGTGCGATCTTTCAGGCGCAGCGCTTCCTTCAACGCCGGTTCGACGTCGGCCGTGTGTTCGACACGGATACCGACGTGGCCGTACGCTTCAGCGAGCTTCACGAAATCCGGCAATGCATCCATGTACGAATGCGAATAGCGCTTGCTGTATTCGATCTGCTGCCACTGGCGCACCATGCCCAGATAGCGGTTGTTCAGCGAGATGATCTTCACCGGAGTCTCGTACTGCTTGCAGGTCGAGAGTTCCTGGATACACATCTGGATCGAGCCTTCGCCCGTGATGCAGAGCACGTCGTCGTCCGGGTGCGCCATCTTCACGCCCATCGCCGCCGGCAGGCCGAAGCCCATCGTGCCGAGACCGCCGGAATTGATCCAGCGACGCGGCTTGTTGAAGCGATAGAACTGCGCCGCCCACATCTGGTGCTGGCCGACGTCGGAACACACGAAGGCATTGCCGTCGGTCAGTTCCCACGCCTTTTCCACCACGTACTGCGGCTTGATGATGTCGCTCTTGCGGTCGAACTTCAGGCAGTCTTTGGCGCGCCAGGCTTCGATGTCCTTCCACCAGTCGGCGAGCGCCGCGGTGTCGGGCCCATGCTCGGCCGTTTGCAACTGCTCGATCAGTTCCTTCAGCACTTCCTTCACGTCGCCGACGATCGGAATGTCGACCTTGACGCGCTTGGAGATGGAAGAAGGATCGATGTCGATATGGATGATCTTGCGCGGACGCGACGCGAAGTGCGCCGGATCGCCGATCACACGGTCGTCGAAGCGCGCGCCGATGGCGATCAGCACGTCGCAGTGCTGCATGGCCATGTTGGCTTCGTACGTGCCGTGCATGCCGAGCATGCCGAGGAATTTCTTGTCGCTCGCGCGGTAGCCGCCCAGACCCATCAGCGTGTTGGTGACCGGATAGCCGAGCAGGTCGGCGAACTGGTTCAATTCACGCGCTGCGTCCGCGAGGATGATGCCACCGCCGGTGTAGATGTACGGACGCTTCGCGCCCAGCAACAACGACACGGCCTTGCGAATCTGCCCCGAGTGGCCTTTCGTGACCGGGTTATACGAGCGCAGCGACACGCTCTTCAACGGTTCGTACTGGCACGGCGTCTTCGACACGTCTTTCGGAATGTCGATCAGCACCGGGCCGGGACGGCCGGTACGGGCAATGAAGAAAGCTTTCTTGACGGTAGCGGCGAGGTCGCGCACATCTTTCACGAGGAAGTTGTGCTTCACGCAGGGCCGCGTGATGCCGACCGTGTCGCACTCCTGGAACGCGTCCTGGCCGATCGCGGCAGTCGGCACCTGGCCGCTGATCACGACCATCGGGATCGAATCCATGTAGGCGGTAGCGATGCCGGTAACCGCATTGGTGACGCCCGGGCCGGACGTCACGAGGCACACGCCAACCTTGCCGGTGGAACGCGCGTAAGCGTCGGCTGCGTGGACCGCGGCCTGCTCGTGGCGTACCAGAACGTGCTGGAATTTGTCCTGCTTGTACAGCTCGTCGTAAATATAAAGTACCGAGCCGCCGGGATAGCCCCAGATGAACTCGACGTCTTCGTCGGCCAGTGCCTTCATGAGCACGGTGGCGCCGATAGAGTCAGCTTCGGGATGAGGAGTCGTATCCGACGTGGAGAATTCCGCGCTGGGCATATTCATTTATTCACCTTTCGAAATTTCGGCAAAAATTTGATCGGGTGCTCTCTGCCGGGCTTGTGGCTCGGGTTCAAGCTGCGCGTCCAGTTGACAGGTGAGCTTCTTGGGCCACACCTCAATTGAGACAAATCACTTGTGTTGCGAACCAGCGAAGATATCTGCTGACGCCCACGCGGTCAAGCAAATATTGCCTGAGCGCCCTGCCCCCGAATCTCTCCCGTCGCTCCAGATCGACCGAAAGCTTGTTATAGAAATGCAAGGTGGATCACGTTTCGCCCCAGCGGCGCAAAAGTTTGTTAGCATCCGCGAGTTTTACGACATTTTTCGACCGATTACGCGCACGCTCGCTGCGCCGACCCCCAACGGATGGCATCAGACAAGGAACTCGCCGATTTTTTGGCGGGCGTCGAAAGGCGCGCATTCAAGCAGACGGTCTACGCCGTGCGGGACGACGACGCCTCGCTAGATATCGTGCAGGACGCGATGATCAAGCTCGCCGAAAAATATGGCGACCGTCCGGCGGCCGAACTTCCGCTGCTGTTTCAGCGTATTCTGCAGAATGCGATGCACGACTATTTCCGTCGTGCGAAAGTACGGAACACTTGGGTGAGTCTGTTTTCGTCGCTCGGCAACGCCGACGACGAGGATTTCGACCCGCTCGAAACATTCGAAGCCCAGCAAGGCTCGGCGGGCTCGGAGAGCAACGAACAAAAACTCGAACGCGAACAGGTTCTGCAGTTAATCGACGACGAGATCCAAAAGTTACCGGCACGTCAACGGGAGGCGTTTCTCATGCGTTATTGGGAAGATATGGATGTCGCCGAGACTGCCGCCGCGATGGGCTGCTCCGAAGGTAGTGTGAAGACGCACTGCTCGCGGGCCACCCACACGCTGGCGCAAGCGCTCAAGGCTAAAGGAATCACGCTATGAGCTCCCTGGAAACCAAAGAACTCGAGTTCGCCCGCCAAATGCGCCGCGCGCTCGACGAAAACGCCGCCAGCATTCCCACCGCCACCGTCGACCGGCTCGCCGCGGCGCGCCGTGCCGCGCTCGCCCGCAAGAAGCCCGAAGCGGTGAGCGCGCCGGTGTTCGTACCGGCCTTCGCCGGCGCGGGCATGCCGGCTGGCATGCCGCCGGTCGAATTGCCGCAGCGCCGCCGCTCGCCGCTGCGCCGCTTCGCGCTCGCGTGGCCGCTCGTCGCGCTGGTCGTGAGCCTGGTGGGGATTGCCTACTGGGAAGACCAGCAGCGCACCGCCGAACTCGCCGATATTGATGCCGCCATGCTAAGCGACGATCTGCCGCTCAATGCCTACCTTGACCACGGCTTCAACGCGTATCTTTCACGCGCCCACTGAGCGGGAGATTCTTCGGGTGAGTTACAAGCGCGGCCTGGCCGTTGTTTTCGGATGTACGATCGCGGCCCTGGTGTCGTTCGCCGCGACCTATCCGCGCTTTTACCCGAGCCCCTCCACGCCCAGCGCCCCCGCTGCGGGCGGCAACACGGCTACCGCCAAGGCGCCCGCGCCCACGCTCGCCGTTGAACTGCCGGGCCTGCCCGGCAGCAAAAGTCCGATGGCTTGGTCGCGCCTTAGTTCGGCCGACCATATCGCGCTTGCGCCGTTCGAACCCCTTTGGGATTCGTTCAGTGACGAACGCAAGCGCAAATGGATCAAGATCGCGTCGCGTTACCCGAAAATGTCGCCCGATGCGCAAAAGCGCCTGCACGATCGCATGACTGAATGGGTGCGCATGACGCCCGATCAGCGGCGCGTCGCGCGTGAAAATTACCAGGTGTCGAAGGAGCTGCCGCGCGAGACTCGTCAGAACGCGTGGAAGACCTATCAGCAGTTGCCCGAAGAGCAGAAGGAACGGCTCGCGGCGAGCGAACGCAAGCGTCGGCCGAGTGTGATCAGTGCGCCGCCGTCGGGCCGCACCGAGATCAAGGGTATCGATCGTCTCGTCAATGCGCGTGAACATGGCGCAAGCGGTGCTGCCACGGCCAGCGCCGCAGCCGCCGCGACGCTGCCGAGTCCGGCCGCCGTCGCACCGGCGATTCCCGCCGCAGGCAGCTTCGTACCCGCCACGCCGGTGCCGGTTTCGCCGGCCGAAGCGCCGTCGATTTTCAACGGCTCCTGATCCGGCCCGCCCGTGTCCCAGCCGCTCGCCACCCCGACACTGCCCGTTGATGCGCCCAGCATCGCCCCGACCGTTCGACGGCGCCTCGCGGCGTTGCTCTACGAAGCGGTGATCCTGTTCGGCGTGGTGTTCATCGCCGGTTATCTGTTCAGCACGCTCACGCAGCAACGCAACGGTCTGACTCACCACAACCTGCTGGCGGCCTGGATCGGGCTCGTGGTCGGCGTGTACTTCGTGTGGTTCTGGACCCACAGCGGCCAGACCCTGCCGATGAAAACCTGGCGCCTGCGCGTAGTCGCCGCCAACGGCGCGACGCTTTCCACCGGCCGCGCAATCGTCCGTTACGTGCTGACGTGGCTATGGTTTCTGCCGCCGCTCGCACTGCATCCGCTGCTTGGGCTCAAGCTGCCGCAGACGCTGCTGATCGCCGGTATCTGGTTCGTGCTGTGGGCCGCCACGGGCCGCTTCGATCCGCAGCGCCAGTTCCTGCACGACCGCCTCGCCGGCACCAAGGTAATCGGCGTTTAGCGTCAAGCTAACGCGCGCACCCTTCACGCCTTAACCCCACACGCCCTGCCCCGCGGACCACCGTCCCTCGACGTCGCCCCGCCTCCCCGCTGCCACTCGCCGCAAACCCTCCCCGCAGTAATAAGAACTTCTCGTGACTGTCACGGCACAGTCACGCGAGCCAGGCTCAATACGGTCACTGCAACTCGACGCGTGAGCCATGGACCCCAAAACGTCCGCGACTTCCCTGTTCCGCCAAACCGGCCCGAGCGTCGACCCCGTCGCGTTCCGCCCGGAACCCAACCCCAGTCACGGCTTGCCGCTGCCTATGGCCTCCTTGCCGCTCGACGCTTCCGCCGGTCATCACGACGACGACCATGCCGAGCCGCATCGTTACCGCACCATCTGGCTGTCCGACATCCATCTCGGTTCGAGCGGCTGCCAGGCGCCCTATCTGCTCGACTTCCTGCGCCACAACGAGTCGGAGTATCTGTACCTCGTCGGCGACATCATCGACGGCTGGCAGTTGAAGAAGGGCTGGTACTGGCCGCAGGCGCATAACGACGTGGTGCAGAAAATCCTCCGCAAAGCCCGCAAAGGCACCCAGGTCGTCTACGTGCCGGGCAATCACGACGAAGCCGCGCGCCAGTTCTGCGACCTCGCGTTCGGCGACATCCACGTGCGCGGCGAGGCGTTCCACACGACGCTCGCCGGCAAACGCCTGTGGATCGTGCACGGCGATCTGTTCGACGGCGTGATCCAGCACGCCAAGTGGCTCGCGTATCTCGGCGACACGCTCTACACGATGATCCTGATCCTGAACCGCTGGTTCAACCGGATCCGCAGCCGGCTCGGCTTCCCGTACTGGTCGCTGTCGCAATACCTGAAGCATCAGGTGAAGAACGCGGTGAATTTTATCTCCTCGTTCGAACGCGTGATGACCGACGAAGCGCGCCGCCGCGGCTGCGACGGCGTGGTCTGCGGACACATCCACAAAGCCGAGATCCGCGACATCGACGGCGTGCTGTATTGCAACGACGGCGACTGGGTGGAAAGTCTCTCCGCGCTGGTCGAGACGTATGAAGGCGAACTCAAGGTGATCTACTGGACTGTGATGCGCTCCCCGGAAGTCGATGTGCAAAAGGCTCGGGCGACCGCGTAGTCCCTCTCAACTTTCATAGGGCCAACACCGATGAAGATCATGATCGTCACCGACGCATGGGAACCGCAGGTCAATGGCGTCGTGCGTACGCTGAAAAACACCACCCGCGAACTCACCGCACTCGGCCACAACGTCGATCTGCTGACGCCGCTCGAATTCAGGACGATCCCCTGCCCGACTTACCCCGAGATCCGCCTGTCGCTGCTGCCGCGCCGCAAGCTGCACGAACGGATCGACGGGTTCGCGCCCGACGCGCTGCACATTGCCACTGAAGGCCCGCTCGGCATGGCCGCGCGCAATTACGCGATCAAGCACAAGCTGCCCTTCACGACCGCTTATCACACGCGCTTTCCGGAGTATGTGCAGGCGCGCTTCGGCATTCCGATCGGCCTCACCTACAAGTTCCTGCACTGGTTCCACAAGCCTTCGCTGGCGGTGATGGCGCCTACGCCGGTGGTCAAGACCGACCTCGAAAAATTCGGCTTCACGAATGTGGTGCTGTGGACCCGCGGCGTCGATCTGGAAATTTTTCACCAGATGGACTCGAAGGTGCTCAATAGCGCGCGGCCGATTTTTCTGTACGTGGGCCGCGTCGCCGTCGAGAAAAACGTCGAGGCTTTTCTGAAGCTCGATCTGCCCGGCTCGAAGTGGGTTGCCGGTGAAGGCCCCGCGCTCGCCGAACTGAAGTCGCGCTATCCGCAGGCGAATTATCTGGGTGTGCTGACGCAAGCCGAACTGGCCAAGGTGTATGCTGCCGCCGACGTCTTCGTGTTCCCGAGCCGTACCGACACCTTCGGGCTGGTGCTGCTCGAAGCGCTCGCCTGCGGTACGCCGGTCGCGGCGTATCCCGTCACCGGTCCGATCGATGTACTCGGCAACGGCGGCGCGGGTGCGATGCACGAAGACCTGCGCGAGGCCTGCCTCGAAGCCCTGAAGATCGATCGTAACCATGCACGCGCGTGGGCAGAGCGCTTCTCGTGGACCGCGGCCTCGGAACAGTTCGCCGCCCATCTGAAGCCGCTGCCGCGCACGTCGTACCGAGAGGAAAGCGCCGCCGCCTGACGCGGCGCGCCGAGCTGTCCATGCCAATCAGACAATCCACCGCGGCGCGCGCCGCCCCACGCGCGCTACGCGCTATCGACGGCGCGAGCGAGACGACGAACATCGAACCGTTCGACGACGTGAGCGAACCCGGCACGCCGGATCATGCGGAGCGCGCGCAGGGATTGAACGGCGTGAACGGCGCTCACGGCGCGACGCATGCGGGTGCGAGTACGAGTCGCGCGGACGCAAGCAACGTGAACGCCAACCACGCGAACACGAACAACACGAACGACACGCAGCACGAACCGCTCAGCCCCGACGACCCGCTCGCGCCGCTGCCCTTCAATCCGTACAAAGGCAATCGCGGCCTCACCCGCGCCTGGCACGCGATGAAAAACTCGCTCGCCGGGTTTCGTGTCGCGATCCGCGAAGAAAGCGCGTTCCGTCAGGAATTGACGCTCGCGGCGATCCTGATTCCGTGCGGCGTGCTCGTGCCGGTCGAACCCGTATCGCGCGTGCTACTGCTCGGCTCGGTGCTGCTGGTGCTGATCGTCGAGTTGCTGAACTCGAGCGTGGAAGCCGCGATCGATCGTATATCGCTGGAACGTCATGAGCTATCGCGCCGCGCGAAGGATCTCGGCAGCGCGGCGGTGATGGTCGCGCTCGGCATGTGCGTGATGACGTGGGGGCTGATCGTCGGACCGCTCGTCGTGCATTGGATCGGCCGGTGGTGATGCACGCTTGCGCGCATAGCGTGCGAAAACCGCCTGAAAACACGTGAAAAACACACTCGGCGCACCGGCGCAAGGCGTCCGAAAGAATGAAAACCCTGAGTATCTGCTTGGTATAAGAACGGTCGGTTTATAATCGTCCGACAGTCCCACAAGAAAACGCTGGGTCGTCCCCAGGTTTTTCTTGCCCCGCAGGGATCTGCCGCACAACGGCAGATTTGAGGGCACTCAATATACCAACCGCGTCCGGGTGGATCACGCAGCAGCGGCATGCCGCCCAAGCGCCCAGCCCGGCGAAACCAGGGCCGGACGACATGGAAGCCAAACCTCCCCGCCGCACGCGCGAACGGATTCTCGAACTCTCGTTGAAGCTCTTCAACGAAATCGGCGAGCCGAACGTCACGACGACGACGATCGCCGAGGAAATGGAAATCAGTCCAGGCAACCTGTACTACCACTTCCGCAACAAAGACGACATCATCAACAGCATCTTCAGCCAGTTCGAGCAGGAGATCGAAAAGCGTCTGCGTTTCCCCGACGACCATCGCGCGACCATCGACGAAATGTGGTCGTATCTGCAGTACATGGTCGATTTCACATGGCGCTACCGTTTTCTGTATCGTGATCTGAACGACCTGCTGGCGCGTAATCGCACGCTCGAAACGCACTTCAAGCAGATCATCAGTCACAAGGTGCGTTTTGCGAGCCAGTTCTGCGAGCAACTCGTCGCCGACGGCGAAATGGTCGCCACGCCGGAAGAGCTGCAAGTGATCGCCACGAACGTGGGCGTGATCGGCACCTACTGGCTGTCGTACCAGTTCGTGATGAACCCGCGCAAGTACAACGAGCAGGAAGCGATGCGCGCGGAGCTGCATCAGGTGAGCGTGCAGATCGTGTCGCTGATGGCGCCTTATCTGCGCGGCCGCTCGCGGCAGATTTTCGACGACCTCGTGTCGGGCAAGCTGCCCAAGCGCGAGTTTTACGACTACCTGCCACCGAAGGAAGGCGCCGCGCCCCGCAACGAACCGAAGGACGTGTGAGCATGAAGTCGGTGTGTGTGTATTGCGGCTCCGCGAACGGAGCCAAACCGCTGTACGCGGACGCGGCGCGCGCGTTCGGCCGCGCGCTGGTGCAAGCCGATCTCGCGTTGGTCTATGGCGGCGGCAAGGTCGGCCTGATGGGCGTGATCGCCGATACGGTGATGGCCGAAGGCGGCCGCGCGATCGGCGTGATTCCTGAGCTGCTGGTCAACAAGGAGGTCGGCCATGACGGGCTGACCGAATTGCACGTGGTGCCCGACATGCATCATCGTAAGAAGATGATGGCCGATCTGTCCGACGCGTTCGTCGCGATGCCGGGCGGCGCGGGTACGCTCGAAGAGTTCTTCGAGGTCTACACGTGGGCGCAGCTCGGCTATCACCAGAAGCCGGTGGCGCTGCTCAATATCGACCGATTCTACGATCCGTTGATCAGCCTGTTGCAGCACACGGTGGAAGAAGGCTTCATGCGTCAGACCTACTTCGACATCCTGCAGGTGGATGCCGATCCGGTCGAACTGATCGGCAAGCTGCAACGCTATCAGCCGCCCGCCAGCGACAAGTGGGCGATCAAACGCGACGCGGTTTGAATCTCGAAGTTTGACGTTTGACGTTCAAAGTTCAAAGCGGGCGCGCTCCGCGCCCGGCCAACGAGACGCCCATGACGAAAACGGTTCTGATCACAGGCGGCAGTCGCGGCATTGGCCGTGCGACTGCCCGGTTGCTGGGTGCGCTCGGCTGGTCCGTCGGTGTGAACTACGCGAGCAACCGCGCGGCGGCTGAAGCCACCGCCGCCGACGTCGAGCGCGCCGGCGGCCGCGCGTTGCCGATTGCCGGCGACGTCGCCAGCGAAACCGACGTGATCGCCATGTTCGACACGCTGCAGCAGGCCTACGGCCGCATCGACGCGCTCGTCAACAACGCCGGTATCGTCGCGCCGTCGAGCCAACTCGCCGACATGGACCTCACGCGCCTGAAGCGCATGTTCGACGTCAACGTGCTCGGCGCGTATCTGTGCGCGCGCGAAGCGGCGCGGCGCATGTCCACGAGTCGCGGCGGCGCGGGCGGTGTGATCGTCAACGTGTCGTCGGCGGCGTCGCGGTTGGGTTCGCCGAATGAATATATCGACTACGCGGGGTCGAAAGGCGCGGTCGACACGCTCACGCTCGGTCTCGCCAAGGAACTCGGCCCGCAAGGCGTGCGCGTGAACGCAGTGCGCCCCGGCCTGATCGACACGGAAATCCACGCGAGCGGCGGCAAGCCGGAGCGCGCCGCCCAGCTCGGCGCAACCACGCCGCTGGGCCGTCCGGGCAGCGCCGACGAAGTGGCGCAATCCATCGTCTGGCTGCTGAGCGACGCAGCGTCGTACGTGACGGGCGCGTTGCTCGACATTTCCGGCGGTCGCTGAGCGCTGTTTTCCCTCGCGCCGGCAGCGGGAAGCGGGAAGCGGCTCTTCGCCCTTCATTCTTGATCGCCGCCGGCCGCATCTCGCGCCCCTCCGCCCCCTCGCTCTCATCTCCCACCAGCCGCTTCGCGCGAGCATCTTTTTCTCCCCGCCTTACAGATTCCCGTCAATTTGACGAGTAATCCCGGTCAGGTGCGAAATAGCCGCACCGATTCCCGCATTTTCTGTAATCGACAGTAATAAACTCGGACTACAATCGCTGCGAATCGCGTGGCATGCAAGCGCCTGCGACACCTGGCAAAAAACATCAGTAAGCGGCCTATGTTGCCGCCTACGGCGATTAGAGATCTTCATGCAAGAAAACCCATCCGCGCCGTTGGGCACGGGTGCTGTCGCGCTCGCGGCAGCCGCGTCGTCCGGTCCAGCCGGCGGCGTTCAGGACAACGTGCGCGCCGGCTCGGCACAGTTCGCCGACACCGGTGCGGGAGCGGGTGCGACTGCTGACCCAAGCACAGGCACAGGCACGGGTAAGCCCAACGGCCTCTTCGCCGATGCAGGCGCCCCCGCACAACCGACCCCGTCCGATGCGCCAGTTCGTCCCGCCGATCGCGGCGCTCGGCGCTGGCGCGCGCTCGCCAAGGCGCGTGCGTTGCGCTGGATCGTCGCGCTGGCCATCCTGTGCGTGTGGATTCTGCCCGGCATCCTCGGTCATGAACCGTGGAAGCAGGACGAGACCTACACCTTCGGCATCATCCAGCACATGCTCGACACCGGCGATCTGGTGGTGCCGACCAACGCCGGTCAGCCCTTCGTCGAAAAGCCGCCGATCTACGATTGGGTCGCCGCCGGACTGGCGTGGATGTTCGGCCGCTACCTGCCCTTGCACGACGCGGCGCGTCTGGCCAGCGCGCTATTCGCCGCACTGACCGTCTACTACACCGCGCGCGTCGCCCGTCGCGCAGTGAACGCCGCGAGCTGGTTCGATCTGCGCGTGATCGGTACGCTCGCGTTGTTCGCCAGCACGCTGGTGGTCGTCAAGCACGTGCACGACATGATGACCGACGTTGCGCTGATGGCCGGCGCGGCGCTCGGCTTCTGCGGTCTGTTCGAACTGGTGCTGGTGCATTTGCGCGACGAGGCGCGTCTGTTGCCGGTCGACGTGCGTCGCCGCCGCGACGCCGTGCGCAGTGCCGCGGCCATGTTCGGCGCGGGCGTCGGCGTGTCGCTGCTGGCCAAGGGGCTGTTTGTGCCGCTGGTATTCGGCGCGACCACCTTCGCGGTGCTGGTGCTGTATCCGGCTTGCCGCAGCCGCAGCTTCGCGGGCGCGCTCGGCATTGCCGCGCTGGTCTGCGCGCCGTTCGCGCTGATCTGGCCGATCTGCTTCTATCTGCGCTCCGAGCCGCTCTTCATGGTGTGGCTGTGGGATAACAACGTCGGGCGCTTTTTCGGTTTTTCAGTCGCGCAACTCGGCTCCGAAAGCGAGAGCCGGCTGTTCGTGTTGCGCACCGTATTGACCGTCGGTTTTCCGGCGGCGCCGCTGGCGCTGGCCGCGCTGGTCGGCGGCGCATGGCGGCGCTGGCGCGATCCGCGCGTGGCGCTGCCGACGATCTTCGCGTGCACGGGTTTCGTCGTGCTGCAAAGCTCGGCGACGATCCGCGAGCTGTACATCCTGCCGTTCATCGCCCCGCTCGCGCTGCTGGCCATGCAAGGCGTGGAACGGCTGCCGCGCCGTCTCCATACCGTCTGGGATATGACGAGCCGCGTGCTGTTCGGCAGCACGGCGGCGCTCGCGTGGATCGTCTGGTCGATCATGAGCAATCCGGCGAACACGCATGCGTCGCTGCACTGGCTCGGCCGCTGGCTGCCGCTCGATTGGGTGCTGCCGGTGAAGCCCGGCATGATCGCCGCGGCGCTGGCCATGACGCTCGGCTGGCTGTGGCTGCTGCCGGTTTTCAAGTTCACCGGCAAATGGCGCGGCGCGCTGAGCTGGTGCGCCGGCGCGATTCTGGCGTGGGGGCTGGTGAGCACCCTGCTGTTGCCGTGGCTCGACTATGGCAAGAGCTATCGCGCGGTGTTCGAAGACCTCGGCGCGAAGATGAATATCGAGTGGAACGACGGCGACTGTATGGCGAGCAGCGCGCTCGGCGAATCCGAAGCGCCGATGCTGTACTACTACACCGGCATCGAGCATCAGCCGACGGCCGATACCCGCTCGACCGAGTGCACGTGGCTGATCATGCAAAGCCGCCGCGACAACGCCAAAGCACCCGAGGGCGACGACTGGCGCCTGTTCTGGTCAGGCGCGCGTCCGGGCGACACGGATGAATTGCTGCGGGTGTTCGTGCGTACCCCGGCTGCCGGTGTGAGCGGCGACGGGGACTAACAGGGCGCGGGGCGCGTTCAGAACGACGACCCCGGGGTCCGCAGAAACGCGAGTTCCTCCGCCGTCGACTCGCGCCCCAGCACCGCATTGCGATGGGGAAAGCGCCCAAACCGCTCGATGATGTCCGCATGCCGCACCGCGGAACGGTAATACGATCCGCCCTGCGGCTCCGCTTTCAACCGTCCGAACAAACGCAGCGATTCGCGTTGGCTGTCGAGCGTTTCGTCGTGTTCGAACGGCAGATACGCGAAAGCACGATGATGCGCGCCCGGCAACAACCGATCGGCGCCGCCTGCGACCATCCGCTGCGCGATCTGCAGCGCGTGGTGATCCGCGGCGAACGCGCGCGGCGTGTTGCGATGGCAATTGCGGGAGAACTGATCCAGCACGATGATCAGTGCCAACGCACCCAGCGGCGTTAGCGTCCAGTCGTCGAGTTGCGCTTCGCGCGCCGCGTCGATCAGCGTGCCGAAGCGTTCGCGCAGCAGCGTATCGAAGGCGTCGTTGCGGGAGAACCAGCGCTTGTGCGCGTGGCCGAAGCCCGGCGCACCCGGCGCGTCGAACCAGCAGTCGAGCACGGCGCGCGCCTGCGGCGTCAAGGCGGCGTAATCCGCCGGGTTCGTACAGGGCATCTCGCACGGCCCGTTGGCCGCCCTGACCTCGTGACCGCCTGGCTGACGGGAATGGCGGGCCCTGCCTGTCATCGGCACCTCCAACAAGAAAGATACGCGGCTGCTTAAGGCGACAAAGCCCTTTTTAGACGCCTGCAGCCGCACGTTTACTGCCGCGCAATCGCTTCGAAGTGACCGCCCTCATCCCAGATCAACACGTCACGCGAGTCTCTATAGGGAAAGTCAACCCGATCGACGGCAAGGGTCCCCGCTACATCACTGATGCTATACACGCGCAACGGTGGCGTAACCGCCGAATTGCCGTTGATGATCTCCACCGCGCGACGCGTCTCAGGGCCGGTGAACAGCATGGGCTCGTTGCGGCGGATCAACCGCTCCGCAATCAGCAGGTTGCGAATGGCATAGGCGCGCGTCAAATGATTCTGGCTATAGTCGCCGGTGGCATGTTGCAGCAGCGAGATCAGCAGGCAATTGTTACGGTCGCCGTCGTTGCGCACAACCCGCATACCGCTTTGGGCAAGCGCGGCGTCGATCCGATCGTGGTCGGTGGCAGCCTGGGTAGCTTCGCGCTCGAACTGCGAGCGATCGTTGCCATACACGTCTCGCCTGATCCCGACCGGCAACGACGCCCAGAGGTCGCCCGGAGGCATCACGACCGGCCGCGCGGGCAGGCGCTGCAACTGTTGCAGAAAGCGCTGGATATGCTGGTTGTCTGACTCTGCTCGCAGAGAACGGGACGACTGGAACGAACCGAGGGCGGGCCGCACGATAGCCGCACCGGAAGTCCCCCGCACACCAGCGGCGCGGCAAATTCTATCGGTTCTCGTTCGACTTAAACCGAACCTGTTGGCGATCTCCTCACGCGATTGATCCGCGTGAATGCGGGCGTAGTCTGCAACCTCGCGTCGTCTTGCATCAGTCAATGCGATTCTCGGGGGGACAATCCTCGGCACATCAAAGGCACGGCGAATTCTAGTGACTGTGTTTTGGGATACATCGAATATCGTGGCGATGTGATTATCCGAATTGCCCGGGTGAATGCGGGCGTAGTCTGCAATCTCGCGTCTCCTTGCATCAGTCGAGACGGGTCGAGGGAGCGTGTTCGGCACACCGAAATCACGGCGAATTCCATAGACTGTCCTCGGAGATACATCGAATACCCTGGCGATCTGCTTATCCGTTTCGCGCAAGTGACCGCGGGCGTAGTCCGCAATCTCGCTCTTCCATGAACAGGAGCCCAGGCTGTCGACGGTGACAGTCCCGGCATGATGCGGCGGCGTTTGATCGTGCCTCTGCCGACCCTCTCGCATCGCGCCTTCGGCAGTACCGGGCGGCAGTCGATGTTGCAGGCTGAGTGACGGCAACGTATCAGGGCTTGCCGCTGATCGGCCTTGAGAGAATCGCGATGCCCAACCCGGTCCTTCAGGCAAAACGTAGTCGGGATCGAATTCTTCCGGTGGCCATTGAGGGTTCACCGGTGTCTGATCCGACGAGGCGGCGGGCGGAGTATGGGCTTGCGGAACAAGACCAGACGCCGCCAATCTCTGACCACAATCGGCAAACTGCTGCGTGGATGAAACCCGCTCGACTTCCGCCCGATTTTCCTGGGGAACCAACGGAGGCCGTGCACCATTGTTGACGTTCATGACACTCTCCTGTTTCTAACGGCGACACACAATTCTCCGTTGTACGCAGCAGCAGAGGTCATACAGGGATCTATGGCACGATCAGGTGTTGCGGTCGTGTATCCCCGAAAAAATTAGCCATTGCGGTTGCGCATCCAGTCGGCGGTTTCGAAGAACGAACCCAGCAGACGCTCGCGCAACGGTTCGTCCAGACCGATGTCCTGCATCGCCCACGCCATACACCTGAGCCACTGATCGCGCTCGCTCGACGCGATGGCGAACGGCAAATGCCGCGCCCGCAAACGCGGATGCCCGAAGCGGCTGATGTAGTGATCCGGCCCGCCCATCCAGCCGCACAGAAACCAGAAAAACTTGTCGCGCGAACCGTCGAGCGACTCCGGGTGCAACGCCCGAATGCCGGCGAAGTCCGCCTCGAGATCCATCAGGTCATAAAACCGGTCGACCAGTTCGCGCACGCGCGCTTCGCCGCCCACCAGTTCGAAGGCCGTCGGCTGCGCCGCGGAAACTTCGTCGTCAAGATCGCTCATACCCACTCGTCAAACAGAAAGAAAAATCACGCGTCGCGCAGCGATTGCAACGCAGGCCGCGCCAACACATGCCGCAAGCTCATCCAGCCGCCGAGCCCGGCGCACGCGATACCCGCCGCAATGCCCGCCGGCAGCACCCAGGGATCGAAGCTCAGATAAAACTCGAACACGCGCGTGGCCAGGACATAGCCGATGATCTGCGCGCCGATCGCCGCCATCAATCCGGCCAGCGCGCCCACCGCGACGAACTCGGCGATCTGCACCGCGCGCACCTGGCGATGCGACGCTCCCAGCGCGCGCAGCAGCGCGGATTCTCGCATACGCTCGTCGCGCGTGCCGGCCAGCGCCGCGTACAGCACCAGCACGCCCGCCGCGAGCGTGAACGCGAACAGGAATTGCACCGCGCCGATCACCTGCTCCAGCACCCGCTGCACCTGTGCGAGGATCGGCCCGGTGTCGATCGCGGTGAGGTTCGGATAGGCGGCGATCAGGCCGTCGATCGTCGCCTGTCTGTTCTGCGGCAAATGGAAACTCGTGATGAACGTCGCGGGGAAATCCTTCAATGCGGCCGGCGGCATCAGCACGAAAAAGTTGACCTTGAACGAACCCCAGTCGAGCTTGCGCACGCTCGTCACCGGCGCCTCGACCTGCATGCCGGTCACGTCGAAGCGCAGCGTGTCGCCGGGTTTGACGTTGATCAGCTTGGCAAGCCCCTGTTCGATCGAAATCTGCGGCGCCGTTGCGTTGCCGTACCACTTGCCGGCGGCGAGCACGTTGTCGTCGGGTAGATCGGATGTGTAAGACAGATTGAATTCGCGGTCCACGAGACGCTTGGCGTCGTCGCCCTTGAACGAGTCCGGATTGACCGGCTTGCCGTTGATCGCGATCAGCCGGCCGCGCACCATCGGCGATAACTCCGCGTCGGTCACGCCGTGCGCGCTCAGATACTGCGTCACGACGTCGCGCTGATCGGGCTGGATGTCGATGATGAATTCGTTCGGCGCATCGGGCGGCGTCGATTTGCGCCAGCCGGCCACGAGGTCGTTGCGCGTCATCGCGATCAGCAGCAGGCACATCAGGCCGATGCCGAGCGCGGTGATCTGCAGCGCACTCGCGCCGCTGCGCCGTTCCAGCGACGCCAGCGCATAGCGCCAGCCAATCCCTGCATTGACGCGCTCGCTGCGCACGAGCCGCGCCGCGCCCCACAACGCAACTCGCGCGATGCACGCGAACACCAGCATGCCGCCCGCGAAACCACCCGCGACGATACCGCCGAGCTTCAGTTCGCCCGCCGCGATGATCAGCAAGCCAGCGAACAGCGCGATGCCGAGCGCGTAGGCTGCCCACGCGGTGCGCCCCGCTTCGCCCCATTCGCGGCGCAGCACGCGCACCGGCGGCACGCGCGTGAGCGGCAGCAGCGGCGGCAACGCGAAACCGAGCAACAACACGAGACCGGCGGCGATGCCTTCGAGCATCGGCCAGATCGTCGGATACGGCAGCACCACGTCGATCAGCGTGCCGAGCCACGTCAGCAACGCCAGGTGACCGAGATAACCGAGCACCACGCCGACCAGACCACCCACCAGACCCAACCCGGTGAACTCCAGGATGAACAGCGCGCGCAGTGTCGACTGACTGACGCCGAGGCAGCGCATCGACGCGCAGCCGTCCAGATGCCGGCGCATGTAACGATGCGCGGCCATGGCGATCGCCACGGCCGCCAGCAGCGCCGTGAGCAGCGACACCAGCGTGAGGAAATGACTCGCGCGGTCGAGCGTCTGACGCACTTGCGGCTGGCCGTCCTGCAACGATTCGAGCGCGACGCCGCGCATCTTGCCGCCGTCCACCCGCTCATGCGCGAACTGCGCGAAATTCGCCACTGATGCATCCGCGCCCGCCACCAGCAGCCGGTACGTCACGCGGCTGCCGTAGGCGATCAGGCCGGTCGACGGCACATCGTCGGCGCGCAGCATCAGGCGTGGCGAAAAATTGACGAAGGCGAAACCGCGGTCGAGTTCGCGCGTGATCACCGCGCCGATCGTGAAATCGCGGCTGCCCACCTTGACCTTATCGCCGACGTGCAACTTCAACGCATCGAGCAGCGCCTGGTCGACCCACACGGTGCCGGGCGCCGGAATCGAGCGCGTGGGATGGTCGGGCGCGCCGGGCGCCGGGGCGATCCGCAACTCACCGCGCAGCGGATAACCGACCGACACCGCCTTGACGGCGGCGAGCCGCGAGACCGGCTGGGCGCCGGTCGAATTGACCATACTGGGAAAGATCGCCGTGGTGGCGGTGTTCAGTCCAAGCGCTTTGGCTTGCTGACTGAATTGCGGATCGACCGGATGATCGGCCCGCACGATGAAATCGGCGGCGATCATGCGCCGCGCGTCGCGCTCGAGCCCCAGGTGCAGCCGGTCGGCCAGAATGCCGACGCTCGACAGCGCCGCGACGGCCAGCACCAGCGCCAGCAGCAGCATGGTCAGTTCGCCTGCCCGCCAGTCGCGCGCGGTCATGCGAAGCGCCTGACGCAACACCTCCATGCCGCTCAGCCCGCGCGCTTTTACCGCGGCGGCGCGCGCCGTCGAACCCCGTACCGTTTCACTCAATCGTGCCTGCTCCTGGCAAAGCGCGACACCATATGCGTCGCCATCCCGCGAAAGCCGCCCTGCACGCCGCGCCACAGCCGCGGCAAGGCCCAGCCGGCCAGCATCAGGAAGCCGACCATCAGCACCAGAAACGCCACCGGCACGAACAGCGCGAGCAGCATGCCGCCGAACACGAGGCCGTCTTCCGCGGTCGACGTGACCACGTTCGACACCGGTTCCGGCGACAGATTGATCAGCGCGCGCGTACCGGCTTTAGCCAGATGCGCGGTGCCCGCCAGCGTGCCGCCCGCGAGTGCGGCGACCGTCAGCAGCGCCGGATCGGCATGGCCGAGCGCGCCGGCGGCCAGCACGGCGCCGGCCGGAATGCGGATGAAGGTGTGAATCGCGTCCCACAGCGAATCGAACGCGGGGATCTTGTCGGCGAGAAATTCGGTGACGGTCAGCACGCCGGCCACGCCGATCACCCAAGGCGACGACAGCGCGGACAGCGTATCGGGAAGATGGATCAGGCCGAGCCGGGCGAACACGCCGGCCAGCAGGACCGTCAGATAGAGGCGCAGACCGCTGCCCCATGAGAGGCCAGCAGCGAGCGAAAGTGATTCAAGCATGGCCGCCTCCGGGCGCGCTGTGCGTGCCGGGCGCTTCGACGGTAAAAGCAGGCGGAGCCACCGCACCGAAGTCGTCAGACCCGCGCCAAGCCGGCCGCGCCAAGCAGGCCGCGGGCAATGTCAGGTTGGATTCGATCTCATTATAGCCACGTTAATTCGCAGAACGCAGAGACGTGAACAATTGGCGAATTCTAACGGCCCGTGTGGCGGGTGGATTGCCGCAATTTTCGTGCTTTTTGAGGCGAATTGTAAGGTTTTCGGGACACCTGGCCGACGCCTCAATGCCCCGACGACAGTTTCAATCCGATCAGCCCGATCACGATCAATGCCGCGCTGGCCACCCGCGCCAACGTCAACGCTTCGCCCATCATCACGATGCCGAAAATGAACGCGCCGACCGCGCCGATCCCCGTCCACACTGCGTAGGCGGTGCCGAGCGGGAGCTGGCGCATCGCCATGGCGAGCAGCACGAAGCTGCCGAGGGCGGTCACGATCGTGAACACGGACGGCCCCAGGCGGGTGAAACCTTCGGAGGTTTTGAGACCGGCGGCCCAGGCCACTTCGAGCAAACCGGCGATCAACAGAAGAAACCAGGACATGAGACAACTCCATGGTCAGATGGGGCCGTCCCCGTTTGTAGCGGATGCGTAAGGTCGTCCTTACGATGTGTAATTATATCAAAATAGCCCGCGAGCCGCTCCCGGCCGGCCAGCAGCGGCTCCGCGCGCGGTTCGGGGCCTCGTTCGCGGCCTCGTTCGGGGCATGGTTCGGGGCCTCGTCGACCTGCCGTCAAACCGCTCCGACCAGACGGTAACCCACCCCCGTTTCCGTGACGATATGCTCCGGCTGCGCCGGGTCGCGCTCCAGCTTGCCGCGCAAATGCGCCATGTAGATGCGCAGATAGTGATGGCTTTCGACATGCGACGGCCCCCACACATCGCGCAGCAGTTGCCGGTGCGTCAGGACGCGGCCGGCATGGCGCACCAGCGTCGCGAGCAGCCGGTATTCGATCGGCGTCAGATGGATCGCCGCGCCGTCGCGGGTGACCTGGCGCAAGGCCAGATCGATGGTCACCGCGCCGAAGCTCACCTGCGGCGATTCGTTCGCGCCGCCATGATTGCGCCGCCGCATATGGGCGCGAATCCTCGCCAGCAGTTCCGACACGCCGAACGGTTTGGTGAGGTAGTCGTCCGCGCCGGCATCGAGCGCGGCGACCTTCTCGCTCTCCTGGGTGCGCGCCGACAGCACGATCACCGGCAGCTCGCTCCAGCCGCGCAATTCGCGGATCACGTCGAGGCCGTCGGTGTCGGGCAGGCCGAGATCGACGATCACCAGATCAGGCTTGCGGGTGGCCGCTTCGACCAGGCCCTGCTTGCCGGTTTCGGCGTCGTGCACGACGATGCCCTCGCCTTCCAGCGCCGTGCGCACGAAGCGGCGAATCTGTTTTTCGTCTTCGATCAGAACGACGGTGATGCTCGGGTCACTCATGGGTGGGCTTGACCAACGGGGGGTTAAGTGATGAATCGTCGGCGTGACCGGCGAACTCGCCATGCGTCGGAGCATCCAGCTCTTCGTCTTCCAGCACGTCCGGCGCGTCGGGCGGCGTTTCCACCGGCAGCGTAAACCAGAAGCGCGCGCCTTCGACGCGGCCGTCCGCGGCCACCCGGTTGAGCGCGCCGATTGTACCGCCGTGCGCTTCGACGATCGCGCGGCAGATCGCAAGGCCGAGACCGATGCCCGGCTTGGCCGATTCCTTCTCGCCGCGCGTGAATTTCTCGAACACGCGCGCTTCCATACCGGCGGGTAGTCCGGGGCCGTTATCGTCGACGCAAACGCGCACGAACGACTTGCCGTCCGCGTCGAGCCGTTGCGCGCCAATGGTCAGCGGCGTGTCCGGCGCGGTGTATTTGGCCGCGTTCTCGAACAGGTTCGAGAAGAGCCGCTCCATCAGCACCGCGTCGAGATGCAGCAGCGGCAAATCGCCCGGCAGTTTGACCTGCACCGGGTGTTTCGCCAGCACGCGTTTGCACGCGCGCAACGCGGCGCCGACGGTTTCTTCGAGTAGCGTCCACTGTTGATTGAGTTGCAGACTGCCCGCCTGCAACCGCGCCATATCGAGCAGATTCGTAACGATGCCGGTCATGCGCAACGCTTCCTCGTGAATCGCTTCGACAAGATCGTCGCCGGGTTGCGCTTGCGCATGGGCTTCACGCGACTGCGCCAGCATCGACGAAAACCCGACGATGGTCGTCAACGGCGTGCGAAGATCGTGCGAGATCGCGGACAACAGCGAATTGCGCAGGCGCTCCGATTCCATGTTGACGAGCGCGTCGCGCGCAATGTCGACGTAGTGCACCCGCTCCAGCGCGAGCGCGATCTGCGCGGCGAACGCGTCGAGCATGCGTTGCTGCTCGGGCACGTCGAGCTCGCGTTCGTCGCGCATCACGACCGCGAGCACGCCGCGCGTACGCATCGGCGCCTTCAGCGGCAAATACAAAGCGGCGGCGGCCGGCAGCGTGTCGGTGCCGTGGCCGGCCGGCTTCTGCTGATCGTAGACCCACTGGCCGACGTCGATATCGAGCAGCTCGCCTTCGAGCGTAACGGCCGCGTCCGGGTCCTCGATTTTCTGCTTCACCTGATCGACGCTATCCGGCAACAACATCGCCACGCGCGCGCCGAACACCTCGCTGACGTGACGGCTGCCGATCTCGACGATCTGCTCGGTGGTCAGCGCGGCGGCCAGCTCGCGCGCCATCGCATACATTGCGCCGGTGCGTTGCTCGCGACGCCGCGCGACGCTCGCCTCGCGGCGCAGGCTCGACGTCAGATGGCTGATCACGAGCGAGGTCAGCAGCATGCCGAAGAAGGTCAGCAAGTACTGCGTATCCGACACCGACAGCGACATGCGCGGCGGCACGAAGAAGAAATCGAACGCGGCCACGCTCAGGAACGACAGCACCACGCCGGGGCCGCGCCCGAGTTTCACCGCGGTGAAGATCACGCCGAGCAGATACAGCATGACCAGGTTGGTCAGATCGATGTGATCGATCAACTGACTCGACAGCAGCGTGATAGCCGTGCAGATCGCCAGTGCGATGCCGTACGCGCGCGGCGGCGAACGGCGTTCGCGCGCCGCGCTCAACGCATCGCGCCACGCGTTCGCGGTGGTGTTCAGCAAATGCCGATGCTCGCCGCCGTCCCGATCGGACGACGCTCGAATCAGCGTGAGATCGAGTTCGCCGGTCTGTTCGGCTAGGCGCTCGCCAAGTGGACGGCGCAACCAGCGCTGCAGGCCGGTACGCGCCGATGCGCCCGCCACCAGCTTCGACACGTTGCGGGCCTGCGCGTAGCTGACCAGCGCGGCCACTGCATCGGTGCCCGCGAGCGTCGCGGTTTCCGCGCCGAGTTCGGCGGCCAGCTTCAGCGCATTGAGCGTGCGTTCACGGCGCGCGTCGGGCAGGCGTTGCAGCGCGGGCGTCTCGACATACACGGCGAGCCAGTCGGCCTTCAGGCTGGCGGCGAGGCGGGCTGCCGCGCGCACCAGCATCGGCGCTTCCGGGCCTGGGCCGACGCATACCAGCAAGCGCTCGCGCGCCTGCCAGATGCGCTGGATCGAACGGTCGGCACGATACTCGCGCATCTGCGCATCCACGCGATCGGCGGTACGGCGCAGCGCCAGTTCACGCAGCGCGATCAGGTTGCCCTTGCGGAAGAAATTGCGCACCGCGCGCTCGGCCTGCTGCGGCAAATACACTTTGCCGTCACGCATGCGGTCGAGCAGTTCCTCGGCCGGCAAGTCGACCAGCGTGACTTCGTCGGCGCGATCGAACACGCGGTCCGGCACCGTCTCCCACACGCGAATCCCGGTGATCTGGCCGACCACGTCGTTCAGACTTTCGAGGTGCTGCACGTTGACCGTGGTGTAGACGTCGATGCCCGCGTCGAGCAGTTCGTAGACGTCCTGCCAGCGCTTCAGATGCCGCGCGCCCTGCACGTTCGAATGCGCGAGTTCGTCGACGAGGATCAGCGTCGGCTTGCGCGCGAGCGCGGCGTCGAGATCGAACTCGCCGAGCTTGCGGCCGCGATACTCGATCTGCTGCAGCGGCAGCACGTCGAGCCCGTCGAGCAGCGCAGCGGTTTCGCTGCGGCCATGCGTTTCGGCGATGCCGACCACCACGTCCGCGCCTTCGTCGTAACGGCGCCGCGCGGCCTGCAACATTGCGTAGGTCTTGCCCACACCCGCCGACGCGCCGAAGAAAATCTTCAGCCGGCCACGCTGACGTTTCTCTTCGTCGCGTTGCAGTTTGTCGAGCAATTCATCAGGATCGGGGCGGTTCATGCTCAATGGTTTTCATAGTTGGACGAGCGACGGTGTATGCATGGTGGCACGCCGGCGGCCGGCCCGCAAATAGGGGTGCCGCGCGCTGGGGTGCATTGCCTGCGGATCACGGTCGCGCTCCGTCAAAAAAACAAAGGCGGCGTCGTGCGGACGCCGCCTTTGCGAAGTACTGAACGTGCTATCAACCGTGCTTCATCTCGTCCAGCGCCAGATTCAATTGCAGCACGTTGACACGCGCCTCGCCGAGCACGCCGAACTGACGGCCGCTCGTATAACGGTCCACCAGCGCCTGCACGTCGTTGACCGCCAGCTTGCGCGCGTTGGCAACGCGTTCGATCTGATACGCAGCCGCCGCCGGGCTGATCTCCGGATCGAGACCGCTGCCTGACGAGGTCACCAGATCCACCGGCACCGGCTTCGACATATCGGTGCCGGCGGCCTTCAACGCGTCGATACGGCCTTTGACTTCGTCGAGCAGCGCCGGGTTGGTCGGCCCGAGATTCGAACCGCTCGAACCCGTCGCGTTATACGGCATCGGGCTGGTGGCCGACAGACGGCCCCAGAAATACTGCGGCGCGTCGAACTGCTGGCCGATCAGCTTCGAGCCGACCACCTTGCCGTTCTGTTCGATCAGGCTGCCGTTGGCCTGATCGTGGAAAGCCGCCTGGCCGACCGCGGTCATCACGGCGGGATAAGCGAGTCCGGTGACGGCGGTCAGCACCGCGAAGATCACGATTAACGGACGGAACAGATTTTTCATGATGTTTAATCTCTCTTGAGCTTTAGCGTTCTCAAACCCAGCCGAACGCGGCCAGCACCATATCGATCAGCTTGATGCCGATGAACGGCACGATGATCCCGCCCAGACCGTAGACCAGCAGATTGCGGCGCAACAGCACCGCCGCGCCGAGTGCCCGGTAACGCACACCCTTGAGCGCCAGCGGAATCAGCAGCACGATGATCAGCGCGTTGAAAATCACCGCCGACATGATCGCCGAGGCCGGCGTGGCCAGATGCATCACGTTCAGCGCGTTCAACGCCGGATAGGTCGTGGCGAACGCGGCCGGAATGATCGCGAAGTACTTGGCGACGTCGTTGGCGATCGAGAAGGTGGTCAGCGACCCGCGTGTCATCAGCATCTGCTTGCCGATCTCGACGATCTCGATCAGCTTGGTCGGGTTCGAATCGAGGTCGACCATGTTGCCGGCTTCTTTCGCCGCCTGCGTGCCGGTGTTCATCGCCACCGCGACATCGGCCTGCGCGAGCGCCGGGGCGTCGTTGGTGCCGTCGCCGGTCATCGCCACCAGACGGCCTTCGGCCTGGTGCGCGCGGATCGTGGCGAGCTTCGCTTCCGGCGTGGCTTCGGCGAGGAAATCGTCGACGCCCGCTTCCGCGGCAATGGCGGCGGCCGTCAGACGGTTGTCGCCGGTCACCATGATGGTCTTGATGCCCATCTTGCGCAGTTCGGCGAAACGCTCCTTGATGCCGCCCTTCACCACGTCCTTCAACTCGATCACGCCGAGCACGCGCGCGCCCTGCTCGCCCTTTTCGGCGACCACCAGCGGCGTGCTGCCGCGCCGCGCGACTTCGGCCACGGCGTTGCTGACTTCGTTCGGGAAACGGCCGCCGTGCGCTTCGACGTAGTTCTTCACCGCGTCGGACGCACCCTTGCGGATTTCACGGCCCGGCAGATCGACGCCGCTCATCCGCGTTTGCGCGGTGAAGGCGAGGAACACGGCCTGCAGCGAAGCCATATCGCGTTGGCGGATGTTGAAGCGTTGCTTGGCCAGCACGACGATGCTGCGGCCTTCCGGCGTTTCATCGGCGAGCGACGACAACTGCGCGGCGTCCGCGAGCGCTTCTTCGGTGAGGCCGGGCGCCGGCACGAATTGCGATGCCTGACGGTTGCCGAGCGTGATCGTGCCGGTCTTGTCGAGCAGCAGCACGTCGACGTCGCCGGCGGCTTCCACCGCGCGGCCCGAGGTGGCGATCACGTTGGCCTGCATCATCCGGCTCATACCGGCCACGCCGATCGCCGACAACAGCCCGCCGATGGTGGTCGGAATCAGACACACCAGCAGCGCGACCAGCGCGGTGATCGTCACCACGTGGCCGGATTTGGCGGCTTCGACCGAGAACATCGAGAACGGCAGAAGCGTGGCGGTGGCGAGCAGCATCACGATGGTCAGTGCGACCAGCAGAATGGTCAGCGCGATTTCGTTCGGCGTTTTCTGACGCTTGGCGCCTTCCACCATCGCGATCATGCGGTCGAGGAACGCCTCGCCCGGATTCGCCGTGACGCGCACGACGATCCAGTCGGACAGCACACGCGTGCCGCCCGTCACCGACGAAAAATCGCCGCCCGACTCGCGGATCACCGGCGCGGATTCACCGGTAATCGCCGATTCGTCCACCGACGCGACACCGTCGATCACTTCGCCGTCGGCCGGAATCACGTCGCCGGTTTCGACCAGCACGACATCGCCCTTGCGCAGATCGGAAGCCGTCAGAATGCGGATCGGCGACTTCGGATGCGGCTCGTTGAGCTTCTTGGCCATCACGTCTTTCTTCGCGCTGCGCAGCGACGCGGCCTGAGCCTTGGAACGGCCTTCGGCGAGCGCTTCCGCGAAGTTGGCGAACAGCACCGTGAACCACAGCCACAAGGTGACCGCGAGAATAAAGCCCGCGGGCGCCTCGGCCTGGCCGCCGAGCGCGGCGATCCAGAGAATGGTGGTCAGAATGCTGCCGACGTACACGCAGAACATCACCGGATTACGGAACTGCGTGCGCGGCGTGAGCTTTTTAAAGGAGTCCACGATCGCCGGGCGCAGCAGCGCCGGATCGAACATGGACCTGGTTGCATTATGTTCAGTCATTGAATCCTCGAATTTCCCGTTTGCACCTGTTCAGTCTTGGGTCGCATGTGTCATGTCGGGCCGCTCAATGCGCGCCCATCATCATCAGATGTTCGACACCAGGACCGAGCGCAAGCGCAGGCACATAAGTCAGCGCACCGACCAGCAACACCGTGCCGAGCAGCAGCACGACGAACAGCGGGCCGTGCGTGGGCAGCGTGCCGCCGGTCACGCCGATACGCTTTTTCGACGCCAGCGAACCGGCAATCGCGAGCACCGGGACGATCGTGCCGAAGCGGCCGAACCACATCGCGATCGCGGTGAGCCAGTTGTAGAACGGCGTGCTCACGGTCAGGCCGGCGAACGCACTGCCGTTGTTATTGGCGGCCGAGCTGAACGCGTAGAGGATTTCAGAGAAGCCGTGCGCGCCGGGGTTGGCGATACCCGCCTTGCCCGCGTCGCTCAGCACCGCGATCGACGTGCCCACCAGCACCAGCATTGGCGTGAGCAGCACCACGATCGACACCATCTTCATCTCGTACGCTTCGATCTTCTTGCCGACGTATTCCGGCGTACGGCCGATCATCAGGCCCGCCACGAACACCGCCAGCAGCGCGAACACAAGCATCCCGTACATACCGGAACCGACGCCGCCGAAGATCACTTCGCCGAGTTGCATGAGCAGCATCGGATAGAGGCCGCCGATCGGCGTCAGCGAGTCGTGCGTATTGGCGACGGCGCCGCACGAAGCCGCCGTGGTGGCGACCGTGAAGATGCCCGACTGCGCGATACCGAAGCGCGTTTCCTTGCCTTCCGCGTTACCGCCCGCCTGCAGCGCATTGGCCGACTGATCGACGTGCAACGCGGTGAAGGCCGGATTGCCGCTCTGCTCCGCGCTGATCTCGCCGAACACGCAGACGCCGAACGCGATCGTCATCGCCGCGAGCACGGCCACGCCCTGCTTGCGGTCCGCGATCATGCGACCGAACACCAGCGCCAACGCCGCCGGAATGATCAGGATCGAGAAGATCTGCAGGAAGTTCGAGAACGGCGTCGGGTTTTCATACGGATGCGCCGAGTTGCCGTTGAAGAAGCCGCCACCGTTGGTGCCGAGCATCTTGATCGCTTCCTGCGACGCCACCGGACCCATGGCGAGCGTCTGCGTCTTCACGGGCGTGTCGACCGTCACCGCATTGCCCTTCGCGTCCTTCACCGGATTGCCTTGCGCGTCGAGCTTCGGCGCGGCGTAGGTGGTGGTTTGCAGCGTCGGAACGTCCTCATAGGCCTTGAAGTTCTGGATCACGCCCTGGCTCATCAGCACGGCCGCGATGATCGCCGACATCGGCAGCAGCACGTACAGCGTCACGCGCGTCAGGTCGACCCAGAAATTGCCGATGGTCTGCGCGGTGTGACGCGCGAAGCCGCGAATCAACGCGATCACCACCACGATGCCGGTGGCCGCGGAGAAGAAGTTCTGCACGGTCAGGCCGAGCATCTGCGTCAGATAGCCGACGGTCTGTTCCGGCGTGTAGTCTTGCCAGTTCGTGTTGGTCACGAAGCTGACGGCCGTGTTGAACGCGCCGTCTACCGTCATCGGGCCGAACTGCTGCGGGTTGCCCGGCAGCCACTGTTGCACGCGCAACAACGCGTACAGGAACAGCGCGCCCAAGGCATTGAACGCGATCGTGGCGATCGCGTAGTGCTTCCAGCCCATTTCCTTCGACGGATCGACACCCGCGATGCGATACAGCAGACGTTCGAGCGGCCCGCCCAGGCGCACCACGCGCGAGCTGCCGTCCATCACGGCGCTGAGATAGCGGGACATCGGCACCGCGGCGGCCAGCAGCACGACGATGAAGAGGCCCGCCTGCAGGACATTGTTCGAGTTCATTCAATGTCCTCCGCGCGCAACAGCGCATAGACCAGATAAGCAAACAGCAGCGCGGTAGCGGCGCCTGACAACCAGAGAATCCAGTTCATGACCGCGCTCCCTGCCCACGACGAAACTGCATCAACTTCTCGCAGCCGGCAATCAATGCAAAGGTCAGCGCGAAAAACAGCACCAGCCCCCCGACATACAGCACATCCATTTTTGTTCTCCATATCACGGACTTTGGATAGGTGGAACGTTATGCCGAACCGCGTAAAGGCCTGGTCAAAGAGTCCGCTTGAGGTGTAAAAATCGCGTAAACGGACGGCCTGTTCCGGCGGTCGTTAATGGCTGGAATAGATGGAATAGAGGGGAGCGGGCAAGGCGGTGACAGCGAGCGGCTCGACTGATTCGAGCGCGGCGGTGAAGCAGAAGGGGCAAGGCGTGGCGGCGGCGCGATCGATCGCACCGCCGCGCGACTATGACGCGTTAGTTATTGAGGCAGCAGTACCGTCGACCCGGTCGTCCGGCGCCCTTCCAGCTCGGCGTGCGCCTGACCGACATCCGCCAGTGCGTAGCGCTGATTGATGCTCGTCTTCACCTTGCCCGACACCAGCACGTCGAACAGTTCCGTCGACATCGACTCGTACTCGGCCCGTTTGGCGATATATGTGAACAACGTGGGACGCGTAAAGAACAGCGAACCCCGCCCCGCGAATTCCGACGAATCGATCGGCGGCAACGGTCCCGATGCATTGCCGAAGCTCACGAACATGCCGAGCGGCGCGAGGCAATCGAGCGAGGCCGTAAACGTGTCCTTGCCGATCGAGTCGTACACCACCGGCACACCCGCGCCGTTGGTGATCTCACGCACGCGCCTGGTGAAGTTCTCGCGCGTGTAGACGATCGCGTGGTCGCAGCCGTGCGCCTTGGCGATCTCCGCTTTTTCGTCGGAGCCGACGGTGCCGATCACGGTCGCGCCGAGCGCTTTCGCCCATTGGCACACGAGCAGCCCGACGCCGCCGGCCGCCGCCTGAATCAGGATCGTGTCGCCGGCCTTCACCGGATAGGTACGGCGCAGCAGATACTGCGCGGTCAAACCTTGCAACATCACCGAAGCCGCCTGCTCGTCGGTCAGCGCGTCGGGCACCTTGACGACTTGCGCCGCCGCCAGCACGCGTTCCTGCGTATAAGCGCCGGGCGGACGCGCGACGTAGGCGACGCGATCGCCAGTCTTGAAGCCGGTCACGTCCGCGCCGACCGCGGTCACCTCACCGGCCGCTTCCATGCCGAGACCGCCGGGCAGCGGCAACGGGTAGAGGCCCGTGCGGAAATAGACGTCGATATAGTTCAGCCCGACCGCCGTCTGCCGGATGCGCAACTCGCCCGCGCCCGGCTCGCCTACCTCGACGTCGACCCATTTCATCACTTCCGGGCCGCCGGTTTTGTCAAATCGGATTGCTTTGACCATCATGTCTCCTTGATGTGATGTTGCGTGAATGCGGGGCAAGGCCCGCCTTCGAAACCGCCGCTTCAGGCCTGCTGCTTCTGGCGCAAGGTCAGCACGTCGAGCACCATGCGCGCCGTCGAAATATTCGTCGCGCACGGAATGTTATGCACGTCGCACGCGCGCACCAGCGCGTTGATGTCCGGTTCGTGCGGCTGCGGCGTCATCGGATCGCGCAGAAAAATCACCATGTCCACGCGCCCTTCCGCGAGTTGCGCGCCGATCTGCAAGTCGCCGCCATGCGGGCCCGACAGCATCCGCTCGACCGTCAGGCCGTGCGTGTCGGCAATCCGACCGCCGGTCGTGCCGGTCGCGACGATCTCGCAACGCCGCAGCGTCTCGACGTATTCGCCGGCCAGTTTGACGATGTCGTCTTTCTTGTGATCGTGCGCGATCAGCGCAATGCGGGTGCTCATGACGTAAGACTCCTGAAACCGTTGTGATTGTCGTTGTTGTAGTGAGGATGAAACCGCGGGCACGCGCTCAGGCACGCGCCCGTATGAAACGGGAAGAACCCGGACCGCTCAGAACGTGCCTGGATAAGCGCCGCCGTCGATCAGCCAGTTCTGGCCGGTGATGTACCCCGCATGCACGCTGCACAGAAACGCGCAGGCGCGGCCGAATTCGTCGCTCGTGCCGAAGCGGCCGGCGGGGATCGTCTTCATGCGCTGCTTGCGCGCGTCGTCGACGGAAATGTTTTGCGCCTTGGCTTGCGCGTCGAACGTGACGGCGATGCGGTCGGTGTCGAACAGGCCCGGCAGCAGGTTGTTGATCGTCACGCCGGTCGGCGCGACCTTGCGCGCGAGTCCGGCGACGAAACCGGTCAGCCCCGAGCGCGCGCCGTTCGACAGGCCGAGCACGTCGATCGGCGCCTTCACCGCCGAACTGGTGATGTTGACGATCCGCCCGTAGCCGCGTGCGCTCATCGAGTCGATGGTCGCGCGGATCAGCTCGATCGGCGTGAGCATGTTGCTCTCGAGCGCGCGGATCCAGTCCTCGTGCGTGAAGTTGCGGAAGTCGCCCGGCGGCGGGCCGCCCGCGTTATTGACCAGAATGTCCGGCTGCGGACAGGCCGCGAGCGCGGCCGCGCGGCCCTCCGGCGTGGTGATGTCGCAGGCCACCGTCTTCACTTCCACGCCGCTCTGGCGGCGAATTTCCGCGGCGGTCGCTTCGAGCGTTTCCGCGGTGCGAGCGACGATCGTCAGGTTGACGCCCTCGGCGGCGAGCGCTTCGGCGCAACCGCGCCCCAGGCCCTTGCTGGCCGCGCAGACCAGCGCGGTGCGTCCGGCGATTCCCATGTCCATGGTGTGTGTCCTCGTGATGGCCAAGCGTTGCACAGAATCCCCCGATTCTAGAAGAATCGGTGCCGGACTGCGCCGGGTCGCTGCAATCTCCGGTATCGTCGGACGGTACTCTTTCGGTAAACTTGCGCCGTGGCGCGTCCGCCAGCCAGCCTCAGCCAACCTCAGGCCGGCCCGGCGACACGCCGAACCGATCCCTCTAGCCGCCGCTCGTGCCCCCCCGCCATGACTCAGGACAGCCGTTTCCCCAATCTTTTCATCCTCGATCACCCGCTGATCCAGCACAAGCTGTCGCATATGCGTGACCGGGACACCTCGACTCGCACGTTCCGCGAACTGCTGCGTGAAATCACGCTGCTGATGGGTTACGAAATCACCCGCAATCTGCCCATGACCACGCGCCGCCTGACCACGCCGCTGGTGGAGATCGACGCGCCGGTGATCGCCGGCAAGAAGCTCGCCATCGTGCCGGTGCTGCGGGCCGGTATCGGCATGTCGGACGGTTTGCTGGAACTGGTGCCGTCGGCGCGGGTGGGTCACATCGGCGTGTATCGCGCCGACGACCACCGCCCGGTCGAATATCTGGTGCGCCTGCCGGACCTCGAAGACCGCATCTTCATTCTGTGCGACCCGATGGTCGCGACCGGCTACTCGGCCGTGCACGCGGTAGACGTGCTCAAGCGCCGCAACGTGGCCGGCGAGAACATCATGTTCCTCGCGCTGGTGGCCGCGCCGGAAGGCGTGCAGGTGTTCCAGGACGCGCATCCGGACGTCAAGCTGTACGTCGCGTCGCTCGATTCGCACCTGAACGAGCACGCGTACATCGTGCCGGGTCTCGGCGACGCCGGCGACCGGTTGTTCGGTACGAAGAACTGAGAATTGCATGAAAAAGTGCGGGTTAGCGGGCGTAAAACGCCGCTGCCCCGCACTTTCGTCACCGTTTCCCGCCGCCTCCCCCTCTGCCGCACCCCGCCGCCATGATAAAATTCGAATCCGCTCAAAGAGCGGCTTAACTGGCGCTATTGCCCGGCGCATCGCGCCTTCACACGGGCGGCGAACCTCGGGCAACCCGCTTTGGGAAGCGGGTCAAGGGCGCCTGGACACGGCCGGGGCTTACCCCGTGCGGTCACACACCAGACGGTTAGACATCGAGGCGCGCCATCGCGATTCCCACGCGCAAGCGCCCGACATCGCAACGACAATTGCACAATGCGTGCGCCCCACTGGCGCGCGCGACGGAGAAAGGTATGGCGGGTCATTCGAAATGGGCCAACATCAAGCATAAGAAAGCAGCGGCCGACGCCAAGCGCGGCAAGGTCTGGACGCGGCTCATCAAGGAAATTCAGGTCGCGGCGCGCATGGGCGGCGGCGACATCGACTCGAACCCGCGTCTGCGGCTCGCCGTCGAAAAGTCGTACGACGCCAACATGCCGAAAGATAACGTCAACCGCGCGATCCAGCGTGGCGTAGGCGGAGTCGACGGCGCAAGCTACGAAGAAATCCGCTACGAAGGCTACGGCATCGGCGGCGCGGCGGTGATCGTCGACACCATGACCGACAACCGTACCCGTACGGTGGCGGACGTGCGTCACGCGTTCTCGAAGAACGGCGGCAACATGGGCACGGACGGCTCGGTGTCGTTCATGTTCGATCACGTCGGCCAGTTCCTGTTCGCGCCCGGCACGGCGGAAGACAAGCTGATGGAAGCCGCGCTCGAAGCCGGCGCCGACGACGTCGTCACGAATGAAGACGGCAGTATCGAAGTGCTGTGCCCGGCGAACGATTTCCCGAAGGTGAAGACCGCGCTCGAAGCCGCGGGCTTCAAGGCCGAACTGGCCGAGGTCACGATGAAACCTCAGACGGAAGTCGAATTCACCGGCGACGACGCGCTGAAAATGCAGAAGCTGCTCGACGCGCTGGAAAATCTGGACGACGTGCAGGAAGTCTATACAAACGCCGCGATCGCCGACGAATGAGCGCGCCACGGCGGCGCGCCGGCATCGCGAACGTTGCGGGTATTCCACGGCTGAGCTGTCCGCGTCAGCCGTTTATGGTTTTTAAGTCTCGGGGATTCACATGAAGTTACTCGTCGTCGGTTCCGGCGGTCGCGAACATGCGCTCGCATGGAAGCTCGCGCAATCGCCGCGGGTTCAGCTCGTCTACGTCGCGCCGGGCAATGGCGGCACCGCGCAAGACGAACGTCTGCGCAACGTCGACATCACCGAGCCGGCCGCGCTCGCCGATTTCGTCGAGAAAGAACAGATCGCCTTCACGCTGGTCGGTCCGGAAACGCCGCTGGCGGCCGGTATCGTCAATCTGTTCCGCTCGCGCGGTCTGAAGATTTTCGGGCCGACCAAAGAAGCCGCCCAGCTCGAAAGTTCGAAAGACTTCGCGAAGGCGTTCATGAAGCGTCACGCGATTCCCACGGCCGAATACGAAACCTTCGCCGACGTCGCCGCCGCGCACGCCTATCTGGACACCAGGGGCGCGCCGATCGTGATCAAGGCCGACGGCCTCGCCGCCGGCAAGGGCGTGGTGGTCGCGCTGTCGCTGGAAGAAGCGCACGCCGCGGTCGACATGATGCTGTCGGACAACAAGCTGGGCGATGCCGGCGCGCGCGTCGTGATCGAGGAATTCCTCGCCGGCGAAGAAGCGAGCTTCATCGTGATGGTGGACGGCAAGCATGTGCTGCCGCTCGCCTCGAGCCAGGACCACAAGCGTCTGCTCGACGCCGACCAGGGCCCGAATACCGGCGGCATGGGCGCGTACTCGCCCGCGCCGATCGTCACGCCGCAACTGCATGCGCGCGTGATGCGCGAAATCATTCTGCCCACCGTGCGCGGCATGGAGAAGGAAGGCATCCGCTTCACCGGCTTCCTGTACGCGGGTCTGATGATCGACGCGCAAGGCAACCCGAAAACGCTCGAATTCAACTGCCGGATGGGCGACCCGGAAACGCAGCCGATCATGGCGCGTCTGAAGGGCGACTTTTCGAAGGTGGTCGAGCAGGCGATTGCCGGCACGCTCGACACGGTCGAACTGGAATGGGACCGCCGCACCGCGCTGGGTGTCGTACTCGCCGCGCACAACTATCCGGACACGCCGCGCAAGGGCGACCGCATCAACGGGATTCCCGCTGAAACGGTGGATTCGGTCACGTTCCACGCCGGCACCACGCTCGCCGACGGCAAGCTGACCACCTCGGGCGGCCGCGTGCTGTGCGTGGTCGGTCTGGCGGATTCGGTGCGCAGCGCGCAGTCGGTCGCGTACGAAACGATCAACCAGATCGCCTTCGACGGCATGCAGTATCGCCGCGACATCGGCTACCGCGCGTTGAACCGCAAGCACGACGCCAGGACCGAAGGCAAGCACTAAGCGGCCACGCCGCTTCCCCGCGTGTGGCGCCGGCGGCGCTACACTGCGGGTCTTCGCGGCGGCGCTTTGCCGTTGAATCCGGCGGCGCGACGAGCGCCGCCCTCAGTATCTGCATTCATGACCGATTCGAGCTACGACGCACAAGCCGTGCGCAGCTGGCTGCAAGGCCTGCAATCGCACATCGCGGACACGCTCGGCGCGTTCGACGGCACCACGTTCGCCACGGACGCCTGGCAGCGCGCGCCCGGCGAAAAGCTGCGCGGCGGCGGCTGCACGCGGATTCTCGAAGGCGGCCAGTTCTTCGAGCGGGCCGGCATCGGCTTTTCGGACGTCGCGGGCGACGCGCTGCCGGGTTCGGCGAGCGCGGCGCGTCCGCAACTGGCCGGCCGTGGTTTCGAGGCAATGGGCGTGTCGCTCGTGCTGCACCCGCACAATCCGCACTGCCCGACCGTGCATATGAACGTGCGCCTGCTGATCGCGACCAAGGCCGGCGAAGAGCCGGTGTTCTGGTTCGGCGGCGGCATGGATCTGACGCCGTACTACGGCTACGAAGACGACGCGCAGCATTTTCACCGCACCTGCCGCGATGCGCTGCAGCCTTACGGCGCCGACCTGTACCCGAGTTTCAAGCGCTGGTGCGACGAGTATTTCTTCCTCAAGCACCGCAACGAACCGCGCGGCATCGGCGGGATTTTCTTCGACGATTTTTCGGCGCCGGGCTTCGATCAGTCGTTCGCGATGCTCAGGAGCGTTGGCGACGCGTTCCTCGCCGCCTATATGCCGATCGTCGAAAAGCGCCGCAACATTCCGTATGGGCCGGCCGAGCGCGATTTTCAGGCTTACCGGCGTGGACGCTACGTCGAGTTCAATCTGGTCTTCGACCGTGGCACACTGTTCGGGCTGCAGAGCGGCGGACGCACGGAGTCGATCCTGATGTCCATGCCGCCTGTGGTGAACTGGCGTTACAACTGGCAGCCCGAAGCGGGCACGCCGGAAGCGCGTCTTTACAGCGATTTTCTCGTGCCGCGCGACTGGGTGTGACGCGCTTTCCGCCCGCACCGCCCCGCACATGGCCACGACAAAGGACCTTCACCTGAAGCCGAACGCTCACCCTGCTGCCCTGCCGCGCCGGATCGGACTGCTAGGCGGCACTTTCGACCCGATCCACGACGGCCATCTCGCGCTCGCGCGGCGTTTTGCCGAGGTGCTGCAACTGACCGAACTGGTGCTGCTGCCGGCCGGCCAGCCGTGGCAGAAATCGGACGTCTCGCCGGCCGTGCATCGCCTCGCCATGACCCGCGCGGCGGCTGGTGAGCTGGTGCTGCCGCACGCAAGCGTGCGTGTCGCAACCGACGAGATCGATCACGAGGGTCCGACTTATACGCTCGACACGCTGCAACGCTGGCGTGAACGCGAAGGCAAGGATGCATCGATAGCGCTGTTGATGGGCGCGGATCAACTGGTGCATCTCGACACATGGCGCGACTGGCGGCGCCTGTTCGACTTCGCACATATTTGCGCGGCCACCCGGCCCGGTTTCGACCTCGCGTCGATCCCACCGGCGGTCGCTCATGAAATCGACGCGCGCCGTGCCCGCGCCGACGTTCTGCAAGCCACGCCCTGCGGCCACTTGCTGATCGATACGACGCTTGCGTTCAACGTCTCGGCCACCGACATTCGCGCGCATCTGCGCGAACAGGTAAGCCAGCGGCTCGCCCTCGCGGGCGCCGAGCCGCAAGACCAGAGCCAGGCCCGGGCCGCAAGCCATGTCCCCACCGCGGTGTGGGACTATATTCTTCAACATCATCTGTACCACCGGTAACCCCATGGATATTCGTAAACTGCAACGCGTGATCGTCGACGCTCTCGAAGACGTCAAAGCGCAAGACATCAAGGTGTTCAACACCAGCCACCTGACCTCGCTGTTCGATCGCGTGATCGTCGCGAGCGGCACCTCGAACCGCCAGACCAAGGCGCTCGCGTCCAACGTGCGCGATAGCGTCAAGCAAAACGGCGGCGACGTCATCAGCACCGAAGGCGACGACGTCGGCGAATGGGTGCTGGTCGATTGCGGCGACGCGGTCGTCCACATCCTGCAACCGGCGCTGCGCCAGTACTACAACCTCGAGGAAATCTGGGGTGACAAGCCGGTGCGCATCAAACTGTCCACGCCCGATCCGTTCGGCGGCGCGCGTTCGAGCGAACCCGACGAAGAGGAAGACGAAGAAGAAGCGCCGGCCGTGAAGAAGCCCGCGCGCAAGACGCCGGTTCGCCGCAAGTAAGCGCAACGGCCGGCCTTGCGCCGGCACGTCGTCAAAGTCTTCGAAGTCTTCGATTCCACCGCTGATGAAACTGCATATCCTCGCCGTCGGCCACAAGATGCCGGACTGGATCGCCACTGGCTTCGACGAGTACGCGAAGCGCATGCCGCCCGAGTTGCGTATCGAGCTGCGCGAGATCAAGCCCGAGCAGCGTTCGTCCGGTCGGCCGGCGGAAAGCGTGATGGCGGCCGAGCGTCAGAAGATCGAAGCCGCGTTGCCGAAGAACGCGCGCATTGTCGCGCTCGACGAGCGCGGCAAAGACTGGACCACCATGCAACTGGCGGGCGCACTGCCCGACTGGCAGCAGGACGGCCGCGACGTGGCGTTTCTGATCGGCGGTGCGGACGGGCTCGACCCCGATCTGAAAGCGCGCGCCGACATGCTGTTGCGCGTGTCGAGCCTGACCTTGCCGCACGCGATGGTCCGCGTGCTGCTCGCCGAACAGCTTTACCGCGCGTGGACCATCACGCAGAATCACCCCTACCATCGCGTGTGAGCGAACGAGGCTGCTGAAGGAAACGCGTGTTTCGAGCACTTCGTGCGTCTCACGCGCTGTTCCGATTCATCGAGACCTGTTCATGCCCACGTCCGCCGATTCACTGCCTCCGCTGCATCCGTTCGTCTACCTCGCTTCGCAAAGCCCACGCCGCCAGGAGTTGTTGCAACAGCTCGGCGTGCGTTTCGAATTGCTGCTGCCCCGCCCCGATGAAGACGCCGAAGCGCTCGAAGCCGAGTTGCCCGACGAGTCCGCGCGCGACTACGTGCAGCGCGTCTGCGTCGCCAAGGCGCAGGCGGCACGCGCGCGTCTCGAAGCCGGCGGTCACGCCGCGCGACCGATTCTGGTTGCGGATACAACCGTCACGATCGACGGCGCGATTCTCGGCAAGCCGCTCGACGCCGACGACGCCGTCGCGATGCTCACGCGCCTCGCCGGTCGCGACCACGAAGTGTTGACCGCCGTCGCCGTAATCGATGCACAGGGC
The DNA here is from genome assembly GCF_000745015.1 of Burkholderia sp. 9120. Taxonomy (NCBI): domain Bacteria; kingdom Pseudomonadati; phylum Pseudomonadota; class Betaproteobacteria; order Burkholderiales; family Burkholderiaceae; genus Burkholderia; species Burkholderia sp. 9120. Next base: position 1,198,471 of record NZ_JQNA01000002.1, read on the forward strand.
GCGTTGCTGCCCGCCGCGCTGTCGGTGTCGAAGGTGCGTTTTGCTGCACTGCACGCAGACGCAATTCGTCGCTATGCGGCGAGCGGCGAGCCGCTCGGCAAAGCGGGCGCATACGGCGTGCAGGGACGCGCCGCCGAGTTTATCGAACATATCGACGGGTCCTATTCAGGTATCATGGGTTTGCCACTTTTTGAAACCGCTGCGCTCCTGCGCGCAGTGCGCATCGACTTCTAAAACAACACCATGAATGAAGAAATCCTGATCAATGTCACGCCGCAGGAAACGCGCGTCGCGCTAGTCCAGCAAGGCGCCGTCCAGGAACTTCACGTCGAACGAACGCTGTCGCGCGGCCGCGTCGGCAACGTCTATCTCGGCAAGGTCGTCCGTGTGTTGCCGGGCATGCAATCCGCCTTCATCGACATCGGTCTCGAACGCGCCGCGTTTCTGCACGTCGCCGATATCTGGCATCCGCGCATTGCCGGCGAGCCGCAACATCAGGCGCCGCATCAGCCGATCGAAAAGATCGTCTTCGAAGGTCAGACGCTGATGGTGCAGGTCGTGAAGGATCCGATCGGCACCAAGGGCGCGCGGCTCTCCACGCAAGTGAGTATTGCCGGGCGCACGCTCGTGTATCTGCCGCAGGAGCCGCATATCGGCATCTCGCAGAAGATCGAGAGCGAGGCCGAACGTGAAGCGGTGCGCGCGCGCTTAACCGCTGTGCTGCCCGCCGACGAAAAAGGCGGCTACATCGTCCGCACCATCGCCGAAGATGCGACCAGTGAAGAACTCGCCGGCGACGTCTCCTATCTGCGCAAGACCTGGGCAACCATCATCTCGCAAGGTCAGCGCATGCCGCCGACCAGCCTGCTCTATCAGGATCTGAATCTCGCGCAGCGCGTGCTGCGCGATTTCGTCAACGACGACAGCTCGCGCATTCAGGTCGACTCGCGCGAGACGTATCAGATGCTCGCCGACTTCGCCGCGGAGTTCACGCCGGCGGTGTCGTCGAAACTGCATCACTACACCGGCGAGCGGCCGCTCTTCGATCTGTACAACATCGAGGCGGAAATTCAGCGCGCATTGTCGCGCCGCGTGGATCTGAAGTCGGGCGGCTATCTGGTGATCGACCAGACCGAAGCCATGACCACGATCGACGTGAACACCGGCGGCTATGTCGGCGCGCGCAACTTCGACGATACGATCTTCAAGACCAATCTCGAAGCCGCGCATACCATCGCGCGGCAGTTGCGGCTGCGCAATCTCGGCGGCGTGATCATCATCGACTTCATCGACATGGAGAACGTCGAGCATCGCGATCAGGTGCTGGGCGAGTTGAAGAAGGCGTTATCGCGCGATCGCACGCGCGTCACCGTGAATGGTTTCTCGCAGCTTGGGCTGGTGGAAATGACGCGCAAGCGCACGCGCGAATCGTTGGCGCATGTGCTGTGCGAACCGTGTCCGGTTTGCCAGGGCAAGGGGCAGGTCAAGACGCCGCGTACGGTGTGCTACGACGTGCTGCGCGAGATTCTGCGCGAGTCGCGGCAGTTCAACCCGCGCGAGTTTCGCGTAGTGGCATCGCAGCAGGTGATCGATCTGTTCCTCGAGGAAGAGTCGCAGCATCTGGCCATGCTGATCGATTTCATCGGCAAGCCGGTGTCGTTGCAGGTGGAGTCGAATCTGAGTCAGGAGCAGTACGACATTGTGCTGATGTAGGCGGCGCGGCTCGCCGCCCACCGCCCCCGCTCGTTAATGCCCCAACCCGCTCGCCGCGACCTGCTGCTCCACGTACTGCGCAAATAACGCATGCACATGCGTCGTCGGATGCAGGTCGTCGGCGAACATATACGTCTGGTCGGCATTGGCCGCCGAGTACGTGGCTGGCGAGCACAGCAACGACGTGTCATCCGGCGTTTTCGACGGGTCGCAAGCCATCGCGGTGTTCGACACCGTAAAGCCGTAGCTCTGAAAGTTCGCGATGATCCCGTTCAGCCAGGTATAGGCGTCGACCAGGATCACCTTGCCTTGCAGCCCATTGGCTTGCAACGCCGTGGTGAGGTCGCTGTTGAAGAGTTGCGACAACTGGGTCAGGTTGGCCCCGCCGTCAGGCTGGGCGAGCCCTTTGGGCGACAGTCCGATATTCGGCAGGTTGACCACCACCACGTGCGTCGCGCCGTTCCCCACGATCTGCCCAACGACCTGCGCGAGCGCCGCAGCGGCCGTCTGCACGACCGGCGCGGCGGTCGGCAACGTGCCCGCACGCAGCACGTCGTTCGCGCCGGCCCACACGAGCACCAACTGGTTCGCATTGAAGCTCGTGTGAGCGCTCAGATAGCTCCCCACCTGCTGATTGACCGGCATCTCGACGTTGCCGATCACCGCGGTCAGGAAGTCGTACTGGTCGGCCGGCGTCGCCACCGTCGAACCGCCTTCCGCGTACCCCAAGCCACTCTGCGGACTCAGTTCATGCGTGAGGTTGATCGTGAATGCCGCGGTGAGCGTGTTGCCGTAGTACTGCGCGACGTCCTGAGTCCACACCTGTCCGGGATTGGTCGTGAAGCGTCCGCCGCCCACCGCACTCGCGATCGGCGCATACGTCCCGACATCCGAAAGACTGTCGCCAAACGACACCACCTGCAACGTGACGCCACCCGCCGGCGGCGTGGTGGTGCTGCCGCTCGAACTGCCGCCGCCGCTCCCGCCCCCGCATCCGGTCAGAAAGCAAATCGCACTGGTAAAAATTGCAGCGCATAGCGTTTGCTGAAGTCCTTTCATGACGGCTCCCTGCTGATCGGTCGGGCTGAGGCGGGCTTGCGCATGGCGCGGCGTATCGGTTGCCACACATTGCGCTGACGAGGATTCGCATCTCTGAGCAAGAAGCATGCGCCGGCGTCAGCGGACTTAGTGCGCCCTGTTTTTTCTCATTGACCCCGGTCAGCCGACAGGCGTATAACCATCCCATTGGATGGCATTGGGATGCCATTCAGATGCCAAACGGAGTATGAATGCCTAAACTCAACCTCGTCGATACCTCGCGCCCGAAAGGCGGCGAGACTGAAAAGATCACCATCAATCTCGGCCCGGTCGACCTCGGGCAGATCGATCTGCTGGTCGAAGAAGGCTTTTATTCGAACCGCACCGATCTGATTCGCACGGCGATCCGTAACCAGCTCGCGGTGCATGCGCAGGTCGTCACGGAAACCGTAACGCGCCGCGCAATGGTGCTCGGCCTGCAGCACTTCTCGCGGGGCGATCTCGAAGCCGCGCAGGCCGCCCATGAGCAACTCGACATTCACGTGCTCGGCCTTGCCAGCATCGCCGCCGATGTGCCGCCGGAACTGGCGACGGCCACGATCGCATCGGTGGAGGTGCTGGGGGCGTTTCACGCGTCGCCCGCGGTCAAGGCGGCGCTCGCGGGCCGCATCCGCTAGGCGAGCTTTTCGATAGATAGATTGATTGCATGGCGTAACCCGTGGCGCACTTCACCGAGCGTCGCTCACGCCTCAACTCAGGCCAACGCAAACCATCATGAAAGTGAACGAAGATTTTTTAAAGTCGATGAAAGAAGCCTTCGACCTGTTGCGCACGAAAGGCCCGAAGGAAGCCACTGCAGCGGTTCAACGAGCGCTCGCGGGCGGCAAAGGCCATGGACACGGCAGCGGCGATGGTGGCGGCAACGCCGGCAACAGCGCACAACACGCGCAGCCTGGACAACCCAACGCCGCGCCCCCAAACACGCACCCCAACATGCCTCGCAGCGCGGGCGAATGGTCGCAGGCGTGGACCAACGCCTACGCTCAAACTCAGGCGCACCAACCTCCCCACACCCAAGCCGACACCACGATCGACGCCGACGCCCCCGGCGTCTTCAGCACGCACACGTTCAGCAATCACGCGGGCCAACGCGGCTACAAGCTGTACGTGCCCGCTGTCTATAACAGCACCCCGCTGCCGCTGATCGTCATGCTGCACGGCTGCACGCAGAACGCCGACGACTTCGCCGCCGGCACGCGCATGAACGAGCTGGCGGAGCGTCACGGCTTCCTCGTCGTCTATCCGAATCAATCGCAGGCGGCGAATCACTCGACCTGCTGGAACTGGTTCAAACCTGAGGATCAGCAACGCGATCAGGGCGAACCGTCGTTGATCGCCGGCATTACGCGCGAGGTGATGGCGCGCTATCGCGTGGATCCGGCGCGGGTGTATGTCGCGGGTCTGTCGGCAGGCGGCGCGATGGCGGACATCATGCTGACCACGTCGCCCGATCTGTACGCCGCCGCCGGAGTGCATTCAGGCCTGGCCTACGGCAGCGCGAAGGGTCTGCCCTCGGCGCTCGCCGCGATGAAGGGCGGCATGGGCGCGCAACGGCATCGTACTCACGCCGCGCCGCAACGTCCGCTGATTGTGTTTCATGGCGACGCGGATCAGACCGTGCATCCGTCGAATGGGATCGCACTCGTCGCGCCGTTCGATGCCAGCACCACGGATCTCACCGCAAGCACGATCGCCGCCGCGCAATCGGACACCACCCGCGCGACCCACGCACAGCGCCGCTATACCGTGCAGCGCCGGCTCGCCGCGAACGGCGTCGAGGCGGAGTACTGGTCGATTCACGGCGCGGGCCATGCGTGGTCCGGCGGCAGTCCGCGCGGCACGTACACGGACCCGTCGGGCCCCGACGCCGCTGCGGAAATGGTGCGATTCTTCCTCGCTCATCCACGGCAACGGTGAGCGGTGACGTCAGGCGGCGGCAAGCGACATCAAGCGGCAGCAAAGAGCGGCGACGATAACGACAACACCCAACCCACCCCGCCGCCCTCACGCCCGCTATGCGAAAATGCCCTATACCGATCGTGGAGCACGCATGGCCGACCTCACATCTTCCGTGTCTTCGAGCCTTGAAGACAACTGCGCAAGAGAACCCATCCACATTCCCGGCGGCATCCAGCCGCACGGCTTTCTGTTCAGCCTCGCCGCCGACGGCACGGTGCTGCAGGTCAGCGCGAATATCGCCGCCATCACCGGCATGCCGCCCGAGCGCGCGTTGGGCGAACCGGCCGCGCAACTCGTCGGCGACGCGTGGGCCGCGCGCATCGTCGAGGCGCTAGGCACGCATCAGGAAGACGGCATTCCGCTTTACCTCGGCTCCATGAGCGGCCCGCGCGCGCGCCAGGCCGGCACGCAGCCTTCTCACGAAGCCGACACATCCGGCATGCCGTTCGCGGTGATCGTGCATCGTCATCAGGACATTGCGATCGTCGAACTGGAACCGGCACGCGGCACGCTCGACGTGTTCTCGTCGATGTACCCGCTGGTGCGCACGTTCATCAACCGTCTGCAAGAGGTGGACAGCGTCGACGGCCTCGCGCAGTTGGCCGCCGACGAAGTGCAGCGCATCACCGGCTTCGGCCGCACGATGGTCTACAACTTCGACGAAGCCGGCAGCGGGCACGTGATCGCCGAACATCTCGAACCGGGCTACGCGTCCTATCTCGGCCAGCGCTTTCCCGGCTCCGACATTCCCGCGCAAGCGCGCGCGCTTTATGTGCGCAACCGCATCCGCCTGATCGCCGACGCCGACTATCAGGCCGCGCCGCTCGTGCCGCCGCTGCATCCGTCGACGGGTCGGCCCACCGACCTTACCTTCTCGTCGCTGCGCAGCGTCTCGCCAGTCCACGTGCAGTACATGAAGAACATGGGCACGCTGTCGTCGATGTCGATGTCGATCGTGGTGCGCGGCAAACTGTGGGGGCTGATCTCCTGCCATCACGACAGCGCGCGGGTGCCGCCGTTCGAAGTGCGCAGCGCGTGCGAGCACATCGCGCAGGTGCTGTCGCTGCAAATCGAAGCAAAGGAAGCCCACGCGGAATCCGAATACCGCCTCGCACTGCGCCGCACGCTCGCGCGCTCGCTCGCCGCGATGGCCAACACGGATAGCTTCGCCGACGCGCTCGTCAACGCCCCAAAAGATCTGCTCGGGCTGACCGCGTCGGACGGCGCGGCGATCGTCTTCGACGGCCGCATTCTGCGGGTCGGCGCCACGCCGCCGGAAGCGGCCGTGGCGAGGCTCGTCGAATGGCTCGACACGCAGGTCGACGACACCTTCGCGACCGACTCGCTCGCCACCGCGTGCCCGGTTCTGCCGGCTCATCCGGACTACGCGGGCCTGCTCGCCGTGTCGATCTCGAAGCTGTTTCGCAACTACGTGCTGTGGTTTCGCGAGGAAGTCGTGCAAACGATCCAGTGGGCCGGCGACCCGCGCGCAAAACTGGCCGGCCTCGCCGATTCGCTATCGCCGCGCAAAAGCTTCGACGTCTGGACCGACACCGTGCGGGGCCATTCGCTCGCGTGGCGCCCCGCCGAACTCGAAATCGCGCTCGAATTCCGCACCGCGCTGCTCGGTATCGTGCTGCGCCGCGCGGAGGAACTCGCGCAACTGGCGCTCGAACTCGGGCGCGCCAACAAGGAGCTCGAAGGGTTTTCGTACACGGTGTCGCACGATCTGCGCGCACCGCTGCGGCACATCGTCGGCTTCGCCGATCTGCTGCGCGATATGGAAAGCGAGCGCCTGTCCGAACGCGGCCGGCATTTCGTCGAGCGGATCATCTCGTCGGCGCGCTTCGGCGGCAAACTGGTCGACGATCTGCTCGCCTTCTCGCAGATGGGCCGCGCGGCGCTGCGTGCGCAATCGGTCGAGCTGACGCCGATGATCAACGCGCTGATCGCCGACGAAGCGAAAGACGCCGCGCCGCGCGAGATCGCCTGGCGTGTCGGCGACCTCGGCCACGTCACCGCCGACGCGGTGCTACTGCACGTGGTGCTCCGAAATCTGATCGAGAACGCGGTAAAATTCACGTCCACCCGCGAGCACGCCGTGATCGAAATCGGCCGCCATGCGGGCGAAGCGGAACTCGCCGGTCAAGACGTTTTCTTCGTCAAAGACAACGGTGTCGGTTTCGACATGCGCTACGTCGACAAACTCTTCGGCGTGTTTCAACGGCTGCATCGCGTCGAAGAATTTCCCGGTACGGGCATTGGGCTTGCTGGTGTCAAACGCATCGTCGAACGGCATGGCGGAAAAACGTGGGCCGTCGGCGAAATCGGTCAGGGCGCGGCGGTGTATTTCTCGCTGCCGCGGGTGTTCATTGCCGACGCCAGCCAGGGCGAGGAGTCCGCGGCGGCGGCGGTGGCGCGGCTGACCGCGTTGTCGCCGGGCAAGCGCTTCCGCCCGGTGCCGAAGGAGTCGAAAGATGAACCGAAATGAAGGAAACAGCGTGCTACGACCGATCCTGCTAGTAGAAGATAATCCGAACGACGTCGAACTCACGCTGATCGCGCTGGAGAAAACGCGTCTCGCCAATCCGGTCGTGTCGTTGCGCGACGGTGCGGAGGCGCTGCAATATTTGCGCCGTGAAGGGCAATGGGCGGATCGGTCGGAAGAAAATCCGGCGGTGATTCTGCTCGACAAGAAACTGCCGAAGATCGACGGTCACGAAGTGCTGAAGGCCGTGCGCGGCGACGATAATCTCAAGCGGATTCCGGTGGTGATGCTGACGTCGTCGCGCGAGGAAAGCGACTTGTTGCGCAGCTACGATCTCGGCGTGAATGCCTATGTGGTGAAACCGGTCGCATTCGACGACTTCATGGCCGCGATCAACGACCTCGGCATGTTCTGGGCGGTGCTGAACGAACCGCCGCCTTACGCTCGTTGAGCGCGCTTGAGTGGTTGTGTGCTTGAGCCGCTGAGCGGCTGAACGCCACACGTTGAGCGCGCCGCAGTTTGCGCGCGCCGCTCAGCGATACACCGGCAACCTGACCCGAAACGTTGCGCCCTGCCCCAAGCCGGGACTCTCGGCCACAATCGTGCCGCCGTGCAGATCCACGAGGTTCTTCACGAGCCACAATCCCAAGCCTAAACCCGCCACACGTCCGGAGCCCTCCGGACTGAATTGCTGGAAGCGCTCGAAAATCCGCTCCAGCGATTCTCCATCCAGACCCAGACCCGTATCGCGCACCGCCAGTTCGACGCGCTCGCCTTCCGCTCGCACCGACAGCGTGACACTCCCCTGCGGGCAGAACTTCACCGCGTTCGACACGAGATTCCAGACCACCTGCTTCATGCGGCTTTCGTCGGCGAGCACCATCGCGGAGGTGAGGTCGTCCGCGATCAGTTGCAGGCCCTTGGTTTCGGCATGCATGCGCATGTCTTCGGCGATGATGCCGGCCAGCGCGCCGAGATCGACCGGCTGCAAATTGACCGACAGTTTGCCCGTCACGATCGCGCCGCTGTCGAGCAGATCGTCGACCATGTGAGAGAGCTGGCGCGCGTTGCGTCTGATGACGTCGGTAGCGCGCGTGACATGCGACGGATCCGCCGCGCGCTGCAGCAGATCGGTCCACGACAGAATCGCGGACAGCGGTGAGCGCAATTCGTGGCTGACGGTGGTGACGAAATGGTCCATGGCCATCGCGAGACGTTCGCTGTGTTCGCGAGCGCGTTTCTCCGACGCGGCGATTTCCCGCTGCTCCAGTTCCACTTCCTTGCGCGCGGTGATGTCGAGCGTGAAGCCGATTACCGAACTCAGCGTGTTGTCGGCCAAAAAGCGGCCGACGCCGCGCACCAGAATCCAGCGGATCGCTCCGCTCGCCCAGCCGACCCGATAGTCGACGTCGAAATGCTCGTGGCTCGCCAAGCCCTGATGCATTGCGTCGCGCACGCGGTCGCGGTCCTCGGGATGCACGATCTCCTCGAGCAGGCGCTGTTCGGTGAGCACCGAGGTCGCACCTAAACCGAGGTTGCTCTTGCACTGATCGGTGCATTCGATCGCGCCCGTCGCGGGGTCGAGTTCCCATGCACCGAGTTGCGAAAACGCGAGCGCGAGATGAAAGCGCTCCTGATGTTCGCGCAACTGGGCCTTCGCTTCGTCGGCGAGCAGAAGACGCAATTGCGCCTGCGAGCGCAGCTTCGCGCGTTCGCGCTGGTCGCGCTCGTAGTCGGACAGGCCCTCGGTGACTTCGCTGACGCGCAGCGCGATCTGACCGCCCTGCCCTTGATGCGCACCCAGCAGGCTCGCCTTGATCTTCCAGTAACGCGGCACGTCATGCGGCATATCGCTGCCGCTGTCTTTACCGTTCTCGCCATGACGCGATCCGGGCATCTCATAGCGAAACAACGGCGACCATTTCGCTTCGCCCGCGGACAACTCGCGCAGCGCGCTGCCCAACCAGGCACGGCGCGCTTCGCGCTGTTCCACCGGACCGAACTGGTTGACGTCGAAAATCGATTTACCCAGCAAGTCGCTCAACGACTGTCCCATCAACTCGAGATAACGCGCATTGGCCAGCACGATCTCGTAGCGATGATTGAGGATCAGATAAGCGTCCGGCAACGACTCGAACGCGGTAGCCGCGTCGAACCGATGCGAAGGGTGGGAGGAATTCTGGTGACGGCTATCCATAAGCGTATTCCGGGCGCGCTTCAATCGACGTTCGCGCAGGCCGCCGACGTGGGGCATTGCGCGAGTTCGATCAGACGGTCGAACGCATCGGCCGCGCCGCGGCACGCTTCGTCGATCGTGGCTGGCGAGTGGACCTCGGCCGACAGCGCGCGGATAAAGGCCTGCCAGCGCGCGCCGAGCGTCTCGCGGCCAGCGGCGAGGTAACCGAGCGGATGCGGCGCGAGGCGGTCTTTCAGGCGCGCATATAACACCGCGCCGCCGAGTTGCGAACCTTCGATCACGTAGCAGACACCCCAACGGTAAGCCGCGCTTTGCGCGCCGCGCCATGGCTGCGTGCTAGTCGGTTCCGTCACGCCGGTGCGTTCATCTTGCCGGCGAGCCGCTGTGTGCGCGAGATCCGCGTCGATCAACGCAAGACGGTCAATGCGCGCCGGCAACGTGGACGCTTGCGGCCCGTCGTCGAACTTGTCGAGCCAGGCTTCGAGCGGTTCGAGCCAGTCGCGCAGTATCGCCAGATGCGCAAGATAATCGCGCAGCGCCACGCTCTCGACCGACAGCGGCATGATCACGTGCAGCAGTTCATGACGCGCCGCGGTGGCGGCACGCAATGCGCCGAGCGCGCCGTCTTTACCCGGCGACACGCGGTTGACGGATTCTGGTGTGTCGATCAAACGAGTCCGGTTCAACATGATTGAGTAGCGAATGATTATAGGGGCGCGTGCGCGCACGCGCGATAGGCGATTTGCACGGGGTGCTTCGCATGGCGGCAGCGCGAAAATCGCGGGTCGACTGTCGCGCCAACTCGCTCGCGTAGAGCCTGTACACCGCGCGAGAAACGGCACGTGGATCACGCGAGAACCCACCACATCGAACGTCAAGCCGCGACCGGGCAACCGGCCTGTTCGAGTGCGCTTTGCGCGTGGTCATGCAGGTCGTCGCTGGTCAACGACGCGTCCGGCGAACGTACCCACGCGGCGATGCGCAGCGTCGCGCCGCCGCTGTCGGGATAGTCCGCCACCGTGATGACCGGCGCGAGCGTCGAGCCGCTCAACACGCGCGGTTCGTCGGCGACGAGTTTCTTCAATTCGCCGATCGCAGCATCGACATCCTTACGCTCGGCCAGGCCCACTTCAACCTCGATACGTTGCGTGCCGCCGCTGCTGTAGTTGATCACCGGATTGCTCCAGATCTGGCTATTCGGCACGAACACCGCATTGCCGTCGCCGCGTTCGATGCGCGTGGTGAACAGCCCCACTTCGCGCACGATGCCGGCCGCGGCGCCGCTACCTTCGATCACGTCGCCGACGCGAAACGGCCGCAACATCAGCAGCATCATGCCGGCCGCGATGTTCTGCAGCGTGCCTTGCAACGCGAGGCCGATCGCGAGGCCGGCTGCGCCGAGCACCGCCAGCACGCTGGCTGTGGCAATACCGACTTCGCCGAGCGCCGCGATGAACACCAGCACGCGCACGGCCCAGGTGCTCATGGCGGCCAGCATCGGCGCGAGCGTCGGGTCCGCATGAGTGCGCGCGAGCGCGCGGGCAAACATGCTGCCGGCGCGATTGGACAGCCACCAGCCGACCACGAGGATCAGCACGGCGAGGACGATATGAAGGGCGTCGTGCGTCATCGTGACGAGCAGCGACGGCTGGAAATGCAATAGACGGGCAAGGAGATCGTTCATGGGTCGTCGTTCCGTTGCGATAGGTTCACCCGATGCAACCAAGCAGGATACGTTCCCGCCCTTTACAAAACGGTTGAGGCGGCACACGGCTTGCTCGACGGCTAGCGGTCCACGGCCGGGAGCGCACGCATGAACCCACCTCTGAAATTACATGACCGCGTCAGTTGGAACACGCCGCAAGGGCTCACGCACGGCAAGATCGTGCGTGTCATTTCTACCCATACGAGCGTGGACGGCAGAACCGTCGATGCGTCGGCGTCCGACCGGCATTACGAAGTGGAGAGCGACAAAAGCGGCAAGCATGCCGTGCATCGCGGGGAGGCGTTGCGGCGATTCAAGGCGTAGCGGAGGAATGAAGGAACGAACGAATGAATGAATTAAGCCGGGACGCTTCAGACAGCGCCCAACGGCTTCAGCAGATTGCACAACGCGGCAACCGTGATCGGCCGTGAGAACCAGAAGCCTTGCGCCTCGTCGCAACCCAGCGCTTCGAGTTGCGCGGCCTGTTCAGCGGTCTCCACGCCTTCGGCCGTTACGCGCAATTTGAGCGCGTGCGCCATCGCGATGATCGCGCCGACCAGCGCCTCGCACTGCGGATCGCTGTTCATGCGCATCACGAACGAGCGATCGATCTTGAGACGGTTCAGCGGAAAACGCGTCAGATACGCGAGACTCGAATAGCCGGTGCCGAAATCGTCGAGCGCCACTTCCACGCCCAGTTCACGCAGCGCATGCAGCGTCTGCAAGGCTTGTTCGGTGTCGCCCAGCAGCACGCCTTCGGTGATCTCGACTTCGAGGTACGACGGATCGAGCGCGGCGTCTTCGAGCGCGCTGCGTATCGTCTCGAACAGGTTCTGGCGCTGGAACTGTTGCGGCGATACGTTGACGGCGATTCGCGGCAGATTGCCGGTCAGGCGCAGCAGCTTGCCGGCGTCGCGGCACGCGGTGCGGATCACCCATTCGCCGATTTGCTCGATCAATCCGGCTTCTTCCGCGACCGGCACGAATTCGACCGGGCTGATCAGTCCGCGCTGCGGATGATTCCAGCGCAGCAGCGTCTCGACCTGCGCGATACGGCCGTTCGACAGCGTGACCTGCGGCTGATACACCAGATGCAGTTGCTGCCGTTCAAGCGCTTCGCGCAGCATCCGCTCCAGTTCGAAACGGCGCGCGGCCTGCCCTTCGAGCGCGGTGGAAAAACGTCGCACCGCATTGCCATGCACCGCCGACGCCGCCGACAGCGCCACGCCCGCGCGACGCATCAGCGTGGGCGCATCCGCACCGTCGGCCGGATACGCGACGATGCCGATGCTCGCCGTGATGTTCAGCGCGGTGCCGCCGCAATCGATCGATTCGGCGATACGGCCGAGCGCTTCGGTGGCGAACGTTTCGGCTGCGGCGCCGCTTTCGTTGATCAGCAACGCGAACTGCGTGCCGCTGATCGACGCGATCGTGCCGTCGTTGGGAAAGAGCCCGCGCAATCGCTCGCCGACAATCTGCAACACGAGTTCGGCCGCATGCAGGCCGAGCGCGTCGCGCAGTTTGCGCAGATGATCGAGTTCGGCGATCACGACGCTGAAGCCGTTGCCGTTGCGCGCACAGCGCTCGATCATCATGTCGAGGCGTTCGGTGAAAAGCGTCTGGTTCGGCAGGCGGGTCACGCCGTCGTGATGCGCGACGTACCAGAGGCGTGCTTCGGACAGCGCGTAGCGCGTCATGTCGATCGCAATGCCGACGTAGCGGGCCGGCTCGCCGACCAGCACCATGCCGGTCTGTGCCGAGTCCGTGACCAGCGGCGCCAGCGCAAGCACCACGCGAATCGTCGTACCATTGTGCCGCACGAAGGTCCACTCGCCTTCGTAGCGTGCGCCGATCGCCGCCAGTGGCGGCAATTCGGCGCGGCGCTTCGCGAGTTCGGCCGGGTCGAACAGGGATTCGAACGACCGCGCGCCGAGCAACTCGTCGGCGGCGAAACCGGTCAGCTTTTCGAAAGCGGCATTGACGGCCTCAAACGTGCCGTGCGCGGTGCAGATGAACATGCCGTACGGCGCCGACGCGAGCGCAGCGTCGCGCGTGTGCGCATCGGCATAGAGGTGATGTTGCATCGCGCCGGCCTTTGAATTTCCCAGGTGGTAACAGCGAACAGGCAAAAGCGAACAGGCGTTTCTTCAAGCGGGGCGCAACCGGTCCGGCCTCGCGAAATCGCTTCGGCATGCCCGCGTGAATTTTCGCAGAAGCCGCTGCCGGATGAGCGCCCGGATTAGCCCGGATTGCTCCCCGCCTCCACTCATGTACGCCGGCCAACCGTGCGTATCATAACGGCTTTCCCGCCGCGCTCCCCTCGCGCCGGACGCGGATTCTTCACGGCAATCGTTTCCCTCCGTGTAATCCCCAATTCGCGCGCCGCGCCGGCTGTCGTTCGCCTGTCGCGCTGCTGTCGTTCAGCTGCGGGTCGGCTGCGGTTCAGTTGCCGTTCATTAGCGAATCGCGCACCTCATACCGCACCGGCTATGGCCAGGATATTCCGTGCGTCATAAGTCAATACGCATCGGTGTTTCATCGCGTTGCACAGGGTGTCGCCGGATTGACGACCGTTATATCCGTGGATATATTTTGCTCGCACTTTCCCCGATACAAAGCGCCGTTCCGCCGCATCGATCCGCACGGATCCGCACGTCACCGAGTCCCGCATTGCATGTCCAAGGAAGTCATCGACTCGCACCTGCTCAAGGTGCTGCACACGCTACTGACCGAGTCGAGCGTGTCGCGCACCGCGACCTTGCTCGGCCAATCGCAGCCCACGGTCAGCGTGGCGCTGCGCAAACTGCGCGACATGACGGGCGATCCGCTGCTGGTACGCAGCGGCAGCCGGATGGTGCCGACGCCGCACGCGCTGACCCTGATCGAACCCGCCGCGCAGGCGTTGAGCCATATCGCGGCGATCCTGCATCCCACCACGTCGTTCAATCCGGCCAACACCAGCCAGACCTTTCGAATCGGCTCGCCCGATTATCTCGACGCGTTCTTCGTGCCCGCCGTGGTCGACGCGTTCCATCGCGAAGCGCCGCACGCCAAGCTCGAATTCCGCCATCTGATGATGGTGGACGGCGGTTACGAACACGGCCTGGAAAGCGGCTTTCTCGATCTGGTGATCGGCAACTGGCGCACGCCACCCGAGCATCTGCATCTGCAGCCGCTGTGCAAGGACGAACTGGTGTGCCTGCTGCGCAATGGTCATCCGATCAAACCGGGACGGCTCAATAAAGCGGTCTATGAAGAAGCCGAGCATCTGGCGGTGACGACCTACAACACGACCGCATGGGGCACGGTGGATATCGAACTCGCGCGCAACGGTTTGTCGCGCACGGTCACGACGACGCTGCCGTATTTCGGCATGGCGCCTTACGTCCTCGCGCGCTCCAATCTGCTGTTCACCACCACGCGCGCGCTGGCCACGCATTACACGAAACTGCTGCCGCTGCGCATTGAACCGGTGCCCGGCGAACTGCGTGCGCTGACCTACTATCAACTGTGGCACGACCGCACGCATCGCAGCGTGGCCGCGATCTGGCTGCGCAGGCTGATCGCCAACGTCGCGAAAGATCTGGCTTCCTGATAAAACTTCCCGGCGGCTTCTCGCCGACTCCACACGCAAGCGCAAGATAAAAAAACGCCGCAAGCAAAGCTTGCGGCGCGAACGGGATCAACGGATGCTTTTCAGGTTGACAGGCCCTGAGAACACCAGGCGATCACGAAGTGAGGTCGGTCAGAAGGAAGATTGTTATCGCGTGCTGCGTTAAGAGTTAAGGGTTACGGGTTACGGGTTACGTACGGGTTACGGGTTACGGGTTACGGGTTACGGGTTACGGGTTACGGGTTACGGGTTACGGGTTACGGGTTACGGGTTACGGGTTACGGGTTACGGGTTAGATGTTAGGCGTTAGGCGTTACGGATTCGGCGGCGGCGCCATCGCTTTGATCAGCGCCGCTTTGCCCTCGACGGATTTGCCGAGCAACGCGAAGCCCAAGGTCCGTTCGCCATCCACCTGCGTGCACACCGCACGCGCCGCATGCACCGCTGTGTCGCCGCCGGTTTCGATCGACCACGCGCCCTCGCCTTCCGGCGTGACGACCACCGCGGGACTCGCCGGCGTCTTCACCGTGATCGGCATGACCGGGAACGCTACACGCGTCGGCTCGCCGGCCAGCGTGCGCGCCAACGCCCGCGCCGCGTGCATGATCGGCAGCACATACGGCTGCAATTTGCCGTCGATCGCCGCGCAATCACCGAGCGCGTAAATATCCGGCGCGCTCGTGCGACACCACGCATCGGTACGAATCCCCTGCTCGATCTCGAGCCCGGCCGCCGCGGCCAACGCCGTGCGTGGCGCGAGCCCGATCGCCGAGACCACGAGGTCGGCGTCGATCCGTTCGCCGTCGGCGAAACTCAGGCGGTAACCGTCCGACAGCCGATCGATACGACTCACGCTACGGCCCGGATGAAAGCGGATGCCGCCTCCTTCGAGAGCGCGCGCGAAAATCTCGCCCACCTGCTGCGGCAACAGACGCGCCAACGGCGTGGTCGCCGGATCGATCAGATCGACCGCGTAACCGACGGCGGCCAGGTCGTTAGCGAACTCGCAGCCGATCAACCCCGCGCCGAGAATCGCCACCGAACGGCAGCGCGTGAGCGCCAGCCTGAACCGCGCGTAGTCGTCGAGATCGTTGATCGACAACACGTCGTCCGCGCCGTCGCCGCCTACCAGCAAACGGCGCGGATCGGCGCCCGTGGCCAGCACGAGCTGGCGATAGCCGACCAGCGCGTTATCCACCAGCAGCGTGTGCTCGGCCGGCATGATGCGCTCGACGTTCTGATGCACGCGAATCCACGCGCCCAGTTGCGAGGCCATCGCCAGCGCGTCGAAACTCGCCAGCGCTTGCGGCTCTTTTTTCATGGCCAATGCGTTCGACAACATCGGCTTCGAATAGAAGCTGCCCGCGTCGCGGCTGATCATCACGATCGGCACGGCGCTGTCGAGCTTGCGCAGTTCGCGCGCCACCGTATAACCCGCCATGCCGGTGCCGACGATCACCACCGGCGCCACGCCGTTCTCCTGCTGCGCGGCCGTCATGCGACCACCTGCATTTCGAAATCGTGTTTGCCGGTCGCGCAGTCCGGACACAGCCAGTCGTCCGGCACGTCTTCCCAGCGCGTGCCCGCCGCGATGCCCGCTTCGGGCAGGCCCAGCGCTTCGTCATAGCGAAATCCGCAGATCACGCATTCCCATACTTTCATGACTTCTCTCCCGAATCGCCGCGCGCGTTAGCGCACATAAGCCTGGCCGAGACCGATCTCGGCCAACGCGCGCCGGTAAGCGCCCGACGAGCGGTCCGCCAGAATCGGCGCCTCGGCCGCGCGGTCGATCGGCAAGTCTTCCGGACGCTGTTGCTCGACGATCGCGCGGTCTTCCTCGAACACCTGACGGTTGAACGCGTAGACGTCCTCAAGCGGCAGATCCTTGTCGAAGTTACGCACGATCGGCACGAACAGACGCGTCTTGCGCGCCGACACCGGGCTCGCGGCATTCAGGATCGACAGACGGCCGCTCTCGGGAAACTGCACAGTGAGGCGCGCGAAGAACGGCACGTCCACTTCGAAAATGCGGTGCCACAGATAATCGTCGGGCGCGCGATGCTGCATCGACTTCGGGAAGTTGCTGACGTTGCTCACATACTCCGCCTTCATGCCGCGTTCGCGTCGTTCGACGGAGTACTGCGGCACCACCGGGTTGTGCCGGTCGGCGAAACTGTCGTGGTGAATCCACGCGAAATGCGCGACGTCGATAAAGCCTTCCGTCTGACGTCCCGCCGACGCGTTGATGTCGATCGAAGGCGGCAGAATCTGCTGGAAATCCGGATCGTTCCAGTACGGAAACGAAGGCAACGCTTCCGTGCCGCCGCCGAGCGACACCCACACGAGTCCATAGGCCTCCTGCGTCGCGTAGGTGACCAGACGCAGGCGGTCGGGGATCGGGCCGTCCGTTTGCGACGGAATGTGGTTGCACTTGCCGTCGCTGCCGTACGCCAGGCCGTGATACGGGCACACGATGTTGCCGTTATCGACCCAGCCCTGACTCAGCGGCGCGCCGCGATGCGGACAGATGTCGCGTGCGCTCACCAGTTGGCCGTTCGAGCGGAACACGACCAGCGGCTCATCGAGCAGCGTCACGCTGACGGGTTTGTCGGTGACGTCCGCGGCGAACGCGACCGGATGCCAGTAGCGGCTGAGAATCTCCCAATCGTGGGCGTCGAACGTGCAATTGCGGGGTAACGCGGGGGAGCGCTGAAACGTCAGCGGCTGGGTGGTCGTAGCAGCAGCCGTCGAGGAAGCGCTAGGGGTAGCGGTGGCGGAACTCATGCGTGTCTCCAAAACCTGGTGGGGGTTCGTCGCGCCCATGTGAAGTCCTGAGCGCGTGGAGAGAACGATAGCGGGATGAGGTCCGCCGACCCATCCCCTGAAGGGCATCTAGTCTATGTACGAAAGCGCATAGGGTGTCCCCGCGCGCTACGTGGAAAACGTTACGCGGCGCGCGGCATCGCCGCTTCGATAAACACCGCGCAGAGCGCTTCCATGCCCTTCGCGTCTTCTTCGTCGAAGCGCGCGACCAGCGGGCTGTCCACGTCCCATACGCCGATAAGCGTGCCGTCCGGCGCGACCAGCGGCACGACGACTTCCGAATTCGACGCGGAGTCGCAGGCAATGTGACCGGGGAATTCATGCACGTCGCGCACTACTTGCGTTTGACGGGTTTGCGCGGCCGTGCCGCACACGCCCTTGCCGAGCGGAATGCGCACGCACGCGGGCTTGCCCTGGAACGGACCGACGACGAGTTCCTGACCGTCGTGGAAGTAGAAACCGGCCCAGTTCAGGTCGCTCAGCGAATGGAACACGAAGGCGGAAAAATTCGCGGCGTTGGCGATCCAGTCGGTTTCGCCGGCGAGCAGCGAACGCGCCTGCGCGACGAGTTCTTCGTAGTGCGCGGCTTTGGGCAGAGAGGAGGCGGAAGAAACTTCGAACATGACGGTGTCCGTGACGAAAGCGGAAAGAGGAACAGCAAGGCTGTGCAGTTTAATGCAAGCGGCTGTTTCGTTCACGGGACTGGTGCGGTGGGCAACGCCCTCGTCAATGTCGGCCAGTCGCGAAACCGGCCGACACGCAGCGCTTACTGATCGACGCCGATGATCACGCTCGACGCCTTGAAGATCGCCGTGGCCGCTTTACCGTTCGCGAGCGCCAGACGATCGACGCTGTCGTTGGTGATGATCGCCGCGATCTGTGCGCCGCCGGCGCTGATCGTCACTTCCGAATTCACCGCGCCCTTCGTCACCGCCGACACCGTCCCGGCGATGCAGTTGCGCGCCGACACCTGGTTCTTCGCGACGTCGACCATCACGATCACCGACGACGCCTTGACCAGCGCGAACGCTTTTTTGCCGGCCGCGAGACCGAGTTTGGTCGCGCTGCCGTGCGTGATGATCGCGACGATCTCGAGACCGTCCTGGGTCCGCAGCGTGACTTCGTCGTTGACGGCGCCGTGTTTGACTTCGGTGACGTCGCCGGTGAATTGATTGCGTGCGCTGGTTAGCATGTCGTTCTCCTGGTGGTAGGGCCGCGTACGTGAGCGTCGAGGCCCGATGTGAAGGTGGCGGCGAATGGTGCGAAACACTCGCCGGCCGCGCCCGCGCTTTGCGTCGACAGAGACGTCATATAGACGTCGATACAGACGTAAAGCACGGGTTGGCGCAGCCGTATTTCACGGCCTGAAACGCCATGAAAACACGAAAGCATTATGTAGGGTTTTTCACAACGCAGCGGGGACACGACATATCGTTCACGTCGATCGCTTCGCCGACACCGTATCATCGTGCCCTTGGCCCTTTTCCCCGTCGAAGCTCATGCCTGTCGCCGTCCTGCCCCGCCGTGCCCTCATTGGGTCGAACCACTGGTCGAACGCCTGCCGCGCCGCCGCGCTGTGCTGCTCACTGACCGCACTCGTTACGCTCGGCGCCTGCAGCAATCCATCGCAGTCCCACGACGCCCGTGTGCCGCTCGACACCGTCACGCTGTTTCCGATCGCCAACTACGATCAGAACGTCGATCACTGGCTCGAACCGGACAGCCCCGACTACGACAAGCCGTTCCTGAGTGCCGCGGACCAGCAGGCGCAAGTCAAGTCGCTCTACGCGCGCTACTTCGGCACTGGCAGCGACGCGCCGTCGCCGTGGAATTCGGCGTTCGTCGCGATGCGGGTGTATCGCCAGCAAGGCGCGGACATTGCCGCGTTGCAACAGCGCAGGCTCGACAAGTTCGACAACACCGGCAAGAGCGGCGCGGCGCTCGGCTATGGCGAGAACTTCCGTCCGCACGACAAGGCGTGGATCGACGCGATCGCGCAAAACGAAAACGTCGCGCAGTTCACGCAGAACGCCGCGTATCGCCCCGAACAGCGCGCGATCGCCACGACCAATCTGATGGTGCGCGAACTGCCGACCATCGACCCCTCGTTCTACGATCATCGTCTGGCCGGCGAAGGTTATCCGTTCGACAACCTGCAGATCTCGGCGGTGCGGCCGGGCACGCCGCTTTATGTGCTGGGCAGCACGGTGGACGGCGCGTGGCGCTACGTGCAGACGCCCGACGTGCAGGGCTGGGTGCGCAGCGACGGCGTCGGCATGACCGACGACCGCTTCGTCGACAGGTGGCGCGCCGCCACGGCGAAATCGCTGGGCGCGGTGATCGTCGCGTCGGCGCCGGTGCGCGACGACCGTGGCGTGTTCCGCTTCGACGCGCCGGCGGGCACGCTGCTGCCGCTGCTGCCTCGGGCGGCGGCATCGGCAAGTACCGCGAAGCGGGCTGTAGCTAACACGGTGCCAGCGAAATCAGGCGCGGCAGCACATGCGGCAAGTGCCGCCCATGCCGCAGACCGCGCTGCGGAAACCAGCGCAATCGCAAACGAGCCGGACACCTCCGCACCGACCAGCGCCGCTGCGTCCCACCAACTCCTCGTCCCTGCCCGCGATGCCGACGGTCAGGCGCTGATCCGCACCGCCACGCTGACCGACACGCAGATCGCAGCGACGCCGCTTGCCGCCACGCCGCGTCATCTGGCCATGCTGATGAAGACGCTGATCGGGCGGCCGTACGGCTGGGGCAATAGCGGGCTCTACAACGATTGTTCATCGGAACTGCAAAGCATCTTCGCGACCTTCGGCGTGTGGCTACCGCGTCATTCGTCCACACAGATGAACGCCGGGCGCATGGTCGATCTGTCGGCGTCCACACCCGCGCAGCGGCTCGACTATCTCGCGCAGCACGGCGTGCCGTTGCGCACGCTGATCTACATCGGCGGCCATGTGATGCTGTACATCGGCAACACGACCCGCAACGGCGTCGCGGTGCCGGTGGTCTACCAGGACGTGTGGGGCCTGCGCCCCGCCGACGACAGCCGGCGCGCGGTGATCGGCGGCTCGGTGATTTTGCCGCTGCTCGAACATATTCCGGAAGACGCGACGCTGCAGTCGCTGGCGGCGACGCCGACCTTCCAGGTCAGCATTCTCGGCGCACCGGACGGCGCAGCAGCGACACCGGGCGCCTCCGGCACGCCGGCCACGCCGCCGGACGAAGACAACCCGGCCGGCTGACGCAGTCAGCCGGCACGCCCGTGCTGAGAATATTTTTCCCGGCGTGTCGATTCGACGGCAGTGCACTCGTCGTACGGTTGAAGGCCTCGCTCAGCGAGCCGGCCTTCCACTCACGAAGCCGTTCAACCAAGGAGTCGCCGTCATGTCCAGCACTGCTGTCAAACCGATCCCGGATGGGATGCACTCGCTTACCCCGTATCTGATCTGCGCCAACGCCGCGGACGCCATCGCGTTCTACGTGAAAGCCTTCAACGCCGTCGAACAGTTTCGTCTGCCCGGCCCCGGCGGCAAAGTGATGCATGCCTGCCTGAAGATCGGCGACTCCATGCTGATGCTCACCGACGAATGGCCCGAGCACAACACGCTCGGCCCACTCGCGCTGAAAGGCACGCCGGTCATGATTCATCACTACGTGCAGGACGTCGACGCCAGTTTCAACCAGGCTGTCGAGGCCGGCGCGACCGTGATCATGTCGGTCACCGACATGTTCTGGGGCGACCGCTACGGTCAGTTGAAGGACCCGTTCGGCCACGGCTGGTCGCTCGCCACTCACACCCAGGATCTGAGCCCGGAACAGATCCAGCAGAACATGGCCGATTGCATGAAGTAACCCGCGGGTCCAACAGAGAGCGGCGCCAGGCCGACCCTCGGGTCGGCCTTTTCTTTGCCGGAAGAACCCGTATCGACCGGTTGATCGCAGCACTCGCAGTGGCAATCATTTGGCCCGAGTGCTAATCGCGTATTGACGGCAAATTAAATGCCCGTTTTAATCTCGCCCAATTCGATTCAAGTCGCATTATTAATTACCCGATTCGCATAACTTCGAATCATCGCTAACAACACCGAATTGCCGGACGCAATTGAAGTTAGAAAAAAATACCACGCTTAGGGTTTTTCCCCAGCCTCGCCAGGCAGAAACAATTTCCTGCAACACGCCCGCCCCGTCTACCATTGCCGTTGACGCACCCTTGACCCATTGCCTGAACCGCAAATTCTCATCTAAGCATTTGTATGGCAAAGAAAGTCTGGTGTAGACTCATTTTCAACAATTGCAATAACGTTTTTCATAAAGCAAACACTCAGCGGGGAAATTTCAACCACTCGCCGTCTATCCGGCGGCTTGAATTGAAATTGACCGCGCGATAAAACCGGTGTCCTGTCGGCCTGAGAGGTTTCATGATGAAACGAAAACTGCTGTCATCCAGCCTGATCGTCGCAATGATGTTCGGCTTGCCTCTTCAGCTTGCGCGCGCCGCCGTCTATTCGAACGGCACCGCGACCAGTACCTTCACCGTCACACTCACGCTCGCCGCCAACTGCTCGATCAGCGCGACCCCGCTGAACTTCGGCAGCAACGGCGTGCTCGCCACCGCGATCAACCAGCAGACCACGGTCGCGGTCACCTGCACCAACACCACGCCGTACAACGTCGGGCTCGACGGCGGCACCGTGACCGGTTCGACCGTGACGAGCCGTCTGATGGCCGGCACCGCCACCGGCAACACCAGCACCACCGTCGGCTTCCAGTTGTATCAGGACGCCGGCCACACCACGCTGTGGGGCAACACGCAAGGCACCAACACGGTCAGCGGCACCGGTTCCGGCTCGTCGCAATCCATCACCGTCTACGGCCAGGTGCCAGCGCAGACCACCCCGAAACCTGACACGTATCAGACCACCATTACCGCCACGGTCTACTTTTGACGCGCGGCGCCTGGCGCCTGGGCGCGACTCGCCGGCTCCTCGCGGCAAGCGCGTTCGCGTGGTGCCTGAGCGCGGCGGTCGCGCCGTTCGCGCAAGCCGCGACGCTGCAGATTTCGCCGGTCATGGTGGACCTGTCGGCAGACGCCAACGCGACCGGCATCACGCTGAAGAACCCCGGCGAGAAACCGCTGTTCGGTCAGGTGCGGGTGTTCCGCTGGGATCAGGCTAACGGCGAGGACACGCTGACGCCCACGCAGGATCTCGTCGCCAGTCCGCCGCTGATCCAGATTGCCGGCCACGCCGATCAACTGGTGCGGCTGGTGCGCACGAATCCGGCGCCGTCGGCGGCTGAGCAGGGCTATCGCGTGCTGATCGACGAGTTGCCCGAGCCCGACGCCGCGCCCACCAGCGGCGTGACGATCCGCCTGCGTTATTCGGTGCCGGTGTTCGTCGAACCGGCCGTCGACATCGGTCAGCCGAAACTGTCGTGGCATCTGTCGCGCGGCACGCAAAGCTGGATGCTGCGGGTCGACAACAGCGGCCGAAAACGCGCGCAGATCGCCGCCGTACAACTGATCGACAACGCCGGCAATGCCTACCCGATCAACAAAGGACTGCTCGGCTACGCGCTGGCCGGACGCGAACGGCACTGGCCGGTCGCGCTGCCTGACAACGTCGCGCAGAACGGCCCGCTGAAGGTGCGCGCCTCGGTCAACTCGCTGCCGGCCGAAGCCGCCGTGAAGCTCGACTAGGCACGCGGCTGCACGCTGCTGCACGCGGCCACGGCGCGACCCCGCGCGACCCGGCGCACACGAGTCCGGCCGCGAGCGAGCGCCGGCCGGAGGGAACCGACACGATGGACCGCCACGCAACCGATGAGAATGACACGACGGCGAATACGTCATGGATGGAAGCCGCATGCCGTCGCGCTCGCGGTCACGCTGTCTCTGCTCGGCGCGAGCCGGGCCGGCGCGCAAACGCCGCCGACGTTGCAGCGATCGCAACCGCAGCCACAGCCACAGCAGCCAGCCATGCCCGCCGCCGCACCGGCCAACCCGCCCGCCGCGGGCGCCGCGCCGGCACGTGATCTGTATCTGGAAGTCATGCTCAACGGCCAACGCACTTCGTTGATCGCGCACTTTCGCGAAGTGGGCGGCCGCCTCAGCGCGACCGCGAAAGACCTGAGCGACATCGGCGTCGCCACCGACAAACTCGGCGCCGCCGACAGCGCCTCGCTCGAACTCGACCGCATTCCCGGCCTGCAGTACCAGTACGACGCCGCCAGCCAGAGCATCGACCTGCAAGTGCCCGACGCGATCCGCAAGCCCTATACGTTCGACACCCGCGAACTCACGAAAACGCCGGACGCCGCGTCGTCGCGCGGCTTCCTGATCAACTACGACGCGTTCGCGCAAACCGACACCAACGCGCAACTCGCGCTCTGGAGCGAGGAACGCTACTTCGATCCGAACGGTGTGGTGAGCAACACCGGCATTGCGTACCTGTACCGCGATCTGCATCGCTACGTGCGCTACGACACGTCGTGGAGCAAGTCGGACCCCGCCAAACTTACCACCACGCAAATCGGCGACACGATTTCGTCGTCGCTCGACTGGAGCCGCTCGATCCGCATCGGCGGCTTTCAGTGGCGCAGCAACTTCGCGCTGCGTCCCGATCTCGTGACGTTTCCGGTGCAGTCGCTGTCGGGCACGGCGGTGGTGCCGTCGGCGGTGGATCTGTACATCAACAACGTGCGGCAATACAGCGGCAACGTGCCGAGCGGACCGTTCATCGTCAACAACGTGCCGGGCATTACCGGCGCGGGCGAAGCGACCGTCATCACGCACGACGCGCTCGGCCGCACCATCGCGACCTCGCTGCCGCTCTATGTGGATACGCGGATGCTCGCGGCGGGTCTATCGAGCTATTCGTTCGAAGCGGGTTTCCTGCGCCGCAACTACGGCATCGATTCGTTTTCCTACGATCCGCGGCCGGCCGCCAGCGCGACCGCGCGCCGCGGCATCAGCGATTCGCTGACACTCGAAGGTCACGCGGAAGCGACCGGCGGCCTCGTCAACGCGGGCGCCGGCGCGCTGGTGCGCATGGGCATGGCGGGGGTGATCAACGGTTCGGTGTCCGGCAGCGCCGGCAAGCTGAACGGCACGCAACTGGGTCTCGGCTATCAACTGATCGAGCCGCACTTTTCGATCGACGCGCAGACCTTGCGCGCCTACGGCAACTACGGCGACCTCGCCGCGCGCGACGGCACGCCGGTGCCCACCACCACCGACCGCGTGACGCTCGCGCTGCCCCTCTTCAGCCGGCAGACGCTGTCGCTCAGCTATATCGGCTACCGGTATCCGGGCGTGTCGGCGTCGCGGATCGGTTCGCTGTCGTACACGCTGAGCTTCGGCAATCTGGCCTCGCTCACGTTCAGCACCTACAAGGATTTTCTGCAGCACGACGCACAAGGCGTGTTCCTGACCGCAAGCTTCGGCCTCGGCAACAACACGTCGATCAATGCGAGCGTGGGCCGCCAGAACGGCCAGTCGACCTACAACCTCAACGCGCAGCGGCCGCCCGATTACGCCGGCGGCTGGGGCTGGGGCGTGCAGGCGGGCGGCACGGGCGCGGTGCCGTATCGTCAGGCACAGGCGCAATACCTCGGCAAATACGGCGAAGTGACGGCGGTGGCGCAGGACATCGACCGGCATGCGGGCGCCTCGCTCGACATGACCGGCGCGATCGTGCTGATGGACCATACGATCCTGCCGGCGCGCCGCATCGACGACGGTTTCGCGCTGGTCTCCACCGACGGCGTCGCGGGCGTGCCGGTGTTGCATGAAAACCGCGTGATCGGCACGACCGATCGCAGCGGTCATTTGCTGATTCCCGATCTGAACGCGTACCAGCACAACCAGGTCGCGATCGACAGCATGAATCTGCCCGCCGACGCGCGCATCGCGACTACCTCGATGGATCTGGTGCCGCAGGCCCATGCGGGCGTGCTGGCGACTTTCCGGGTGTCGCGTTACAGCGCGGCGTCGGTAATTCTGCGCGGCGCGGACGGCAAGCTGCTGCCGCCGGGCACGCGCGTGCATCACGTGGAAAGCGGCGGCGATACGATTGTCGGGTATGACGGGCTGACGTTTATCGAGCATCTGGAGCGCGACAATCATCTCCAGGTGGACGGCGCGAACGTGCATTGCAGCGTCGCGTTCACCTACGAGCGGCCCAGCGATGGCTCGCTGCCGACGATCGGGCCGTTGACGTGCGGGAAAGCGATGTCGAATGCAGCGCAAGGTGACGCGGGCGACGCTGCGGTGAACGGCGTATCGGGTGCACCGACCGACACGATCGGCGCGGCCGCCCACGCTGCGACCATCCCCACGGCGGCGCGATGAAGCGGCTCTTCCTGCTCCTCGCACTATGCGCCCTGCTCGGCTGCTTGCCGCGCGCCGCGAGCGCGCAAACCTGCACGGCGAGTCCCTCCGCGCTGAGTTTCGGCAACGTCAGCCCGATCGCGCTGAGCGTCGTCAACGCGACCGGCAGCATCACGGTTCAATGCACGTGGCCCGCCGTCACGCTGACGCCAAGCGTGCAGGTCTGCCTGAACATGGGCGGCACGACGCCGCGCTATATGACGAGCGGCGCCAACCAGTTGCAATACAACCTGTATCAGGACGGCGGCTATTCGATTCCGTGGGGGTCGTCGGCACTCGGCACGACGCCGATCTCGCTGATCCTCAATAAACCGTTGACCGACGTCACCGCGTCGGCGACGGTCAATTTCTACGGGCAGGTCAGCAGCAACCAGCCGACCGTGCCGACCACGGGCAACGTCAGCACGGTCTATTCGCAGCTCCTGAGTCAGACGTCGCTGAACTATGGCTTTTATCTGCTGGTCGGGCCAACCTGCGCGTCGCTGACGACGAGCGGCGGCAGCTTCGCTTTCACGGCCAGCGCGACGGTAATCAACAACTGTCTGATCAGCGCGACCAACATCGCGTTCACGTCGACGGGGGTATTGAGTTCGGCGCTGAGCGCGACGGGCGCGGTGACGGCGCGCTGCACCAATAACGACGCTTACCAGATCACGCTGAACGGCGGTTCGAGCGGCAACGTCGCGGCGCGCCAGATGCAGCGCTCGGGCGGCGGCGGCGCGGTGAATTACCAGCTTTATACCGATGCCGGCCACACGCTCCCATGGGGCGACGGCACGGGCAGCACGACGGTGGCCACCGGCACGGGCACCGGCAATCCGGTCGCGATTCAGGTCTACGGTCTGGTGCCGGCGCAGAGCACGCCGATGCCGGGGAGCTACAGCGACACGATCACCGCGACGATCAGCTTTTGAGGGTCGCGGAAGAGGCGCGACTTAGAAATTGACGGTCCAGACGGTTTGCCGGGCGTCGCGAGCCGCGACGTATTCCACTGGCGGCGGCGCGTTCCGTAGCGCGTTCTGGGTCGCGTTCTGAGCTGTACTTTGAGTCGTACTTTGAGTCGCGTTTGCGGACCCCGCCGGATCGATCCCAGCCTGCGTGATCTCGAACGGCGCGCCGTGCAGACAGGACACCACCGGCTGGTTCGCCACGCTGATGGCCGCGTCGGTGGCTTGCACGAGGCAGGTTTCCTGCACGGTCAGACTGACGGCGATTGCCGCCAGCTCGGCCGGTGCGGCCTGCGAAGCCGGCGCACCGGGTAAGGCAAGAAGAACGGCCGCGAAAACGGCGGCCAGGTTACGGGAAATCATGGTGTTCCGGAGTCGGCTCGGGGAGCGGGATTAAGTCGAAAGCGCGTTCAAACGCCGGGTCAAAACCAGGCCGAAAGCGAAAGTCAAAAGCAGATGCATAGCATGTCGGCATCTCGTGCAAAAAACTTTAGGCTTTCCTCGACAAAACCCGCTAAACCGGCTCGCACACCACCGTGAACTTCAGCAACTGCGTCGGCCCGAACGCATTGCTGATGGCGACGTCCGCGGCATCCCGCCCACGCGCCATCAGCACCCGCCCAATGCGCGGCACATTGTTACGCGGATCGAACGTCTGCCAGCAACCGCCGACGTACGCCTCGAACCATGCGGCAAAATCCATCGCCGAATACGGCGGCGGCACGCCGACATCGCTGATATAGCCCGTGCAATAGCGCGCGGGGATGTTCATCGCCCGGCACAGCGCCACGGCCAGATGGGCGAAGTCGCGACACACGCCCTTGCGCTCCTGCCACGCCTGCCATGCGGTCTTGGTGGGCCGCGCGAAGTCGTAGCCGAACTCGATATGCTGGTGCACGTAGTCGCAGATCGCCTCCACCCGCACGCGCCCGAGCGGCAATTTGCCGAACGTCTGCCACGCGAATTCGGACAGCAGATCCGTTTCGCAGTAGCGGCTGCCCAGCAGGAACAGCAGCGAATCGTTCGGCAACGCCTCCACCGGATGCTGCTCGGTAAACGGCGGCCGCCGTTCCGGTTCCGACGACACTTCGAGCACGGCGCGCGTCGAGAACGACACCTTGCCCTGCGGCGCCACCAGCCGGCTGCACAGATTGCCGAAGCCGTCGCGATACTGGGTGATCGGCACCGACGGATCGACCGTCAGCAGATCCGGACTCAGCACTTCTTTGACGTGCGAAAAGTGGGTGTTCAACATCAACATCATCGGCGTCGGTTGCACGCACTCGTAAACCAGCTCGTAGCCGACGTGCAATTTCATCGTGTTCACACTTGCAAAGAAAGCCGCCGCCTCAGTAGGCGCGAAGCGCCCGGCACGGTTTGATTTCTGAATGAGCCACGGCCGGTTCCGGCGTGGTCGGGTGCTGTCGAAGAGGCCAGTTACGGCTTGAGCATACACCCGCCATATTGGATAAAGAATGTCACTTTGGCCGCGGCGGTACGCGCGAAAGTTATCAACAGAAACTGTTCGCAAATCTGTGCATAACTATCCGGCAAAATCTGCAAGCTGTTGATGTGATTGCCATTTTTACCGTGTCGTCGAAGTTGGGCAGCGGCTTGTGGTGCAGGCGGGTCAATCGCGCGGTTGAGTCGGTGTAGCGCCAGGTGGGGCTGGTTGTTGCAGCTCGTCCGCCACCTCATGTCCCGCTTCGCGCGCAGCCGGCGCATTGCGCGCCTCCTCGCGCCATTGACGGCGCGAGCGAACCATTCTGCGCACGGCGACGCGCGCCATCGTGACCCAGCCCGACGGCCGCGGGTCGGCGAGCATGCTGAGGGCGCGTGCGTAGTCGAGCGTGAGGCCGGGCGTCCAGGCCATCGTGGCGGCGCGTTTGCGCAGTTGTGCGGCAACCCACAGTTCCGGTGTAGTGATCACGCGCAGAAACGGCCGCCATCCGCCGAGATCGCCCCACACGCGTGCCGACGCGCCCTCGATCGCCGCTTCCAGCGCGCGCGACACGCTGCTCGAACAATTGCGATGCGTGAGGTTGTAGGTGGCGTCCTCCCGATAGGTGTCCCAGAAGCGGCGCAGGCGCACCGGATCGTAATTGCGAATCCGCACCTGAACCGTCGACGGGCACCACGCTTTCGATTCGGTCGGGTAATCGGGCTGAAACACGCCCGGCACGTCGTTCTCGTGCGTGGCGCGCAGGAGCCGCGCGAAATCGTCAGGTGAGCGATCGATCTCGACACCCGGGTACAGGCTGATGTAAATGCCCTCGGGCGATTCGAGCGCGGCATGGCCGGTGGAGATCACGCCGTTGCGATCCACCGCCGCGATATAACGATCGACGATCAGCTGACGGCGCGCCTCGCTTTTGGCGGTGCCGACCGGGGTCCAGACGTGAACGGTCAATGCGGCTTCGTCGGCGCCGGGTGGGCCGTCCCATTCGAGGGTGGGCGGTCGGCGGGGCGGGGCGGGGTTGGTGGCACTTGCAGCACTCGCGGCGGCGTTAGCGCCATCCGCCACTTCCTCGCCGACCACCGCCGGATTCGACGCCATCCGCCGAACCCGCGTACTCAGCAGAATCATGTTCCAGCCGCCGAAGATCAGACCGAGGCCCAGACAGTACGGCACGGTGCCGACATAGTGCGTCGGGTACGGCTGGTAGAAAAAAACCGCCAGCGCAATTTCGACACCGCCGCCGATCATCGCGAACCGCCACGTGCGATAGCGCACCACTCGGGCCGAGACGATCTGCAGCAAACCGTCGGCCAGAAACAGCGTGCCGAAAATCATCGACAGAATGAAATTGCCGTGATGATGGCCGGCGAGAATCAGCGCGGCCGCGCAGCAGAACGCGAAGCCCTTCACATAGCGCAGCGTGCGCTGCCCGCCCATGCCGGTCCACGCGACGGCCAGCGTGGCGAGACCTTCGAGCAGCAGCAGCAACGCGAACGGCGTGATCGGAAAATACAGCGCGTTGTCGAGCGCGTCGACGAACACCACCACGCCAAGCAGCAGGCTCACCCAGCCGATCAACTGCAATGTGCGCCAGCGCGTACGCAGGTAATCGACTCCCAGCAGAATCATGACCAGACGAACCATCGGCAAACCTCCGTGACAGGCGCGCGCTTCTGATCGCAATCTTAACCATGTTTGCGGGGATGGGACTCACACGTACTTGTGCTTCTCATGACGACGCGGTTTCGACGAACGTCCTTCGTGTTTGCTCGAACGCGTGCTCACGCTCGCGGCGGTGTGCGTTTCATTCCGCGGCGCGGCATACGAACCGCTCTGCACGCCAGTCGGGACAGCAGGCGCGGTCACCTCGCCTCGCGGCGCGCTCAGGACAGCCTGCGCATCCGGCGACGAACCGCTCGCGGCATCGACGACTCGCTGCAGTTCGTCCTGCGCATAGGCCGGCAACGGGGCAGGCGGATACTTCGCGTCGGTGGCGCTGGCCGAGGCCGGCACGGCAGCGGCGCAAGCAAGGCCGAAGGCAATCATCAAGGGGGCGAGTTTCATGGCGGGTCCTGGTCAGGATGACGCGGCCGGCATGAAGGCAATGACAGGCCCGGCGCGCGTCGATGGATCGGAAGGTTCCTGACGGCTTGCACCGTCAGCACAAGCAGTGTGACGGCCGGGACATGAAGGGTAAATTTTATTAAGCCGGATTCAGATAGGCATAATTCGGCTTAATAAGCACCGACGCGGACATCTGGGCGCGCGCCGGCCTGCAACATCAGAAACGCGAACGAAAACGCAGACGAAACGGCCTCAGGCCGCCGCGGCTTGCGGCATCGCAACGTCCTGCTCGCCGCCCAACGCGTCGAGCAGATCGCTCAGCATGCGGTCGAGTTCGGCGGTCATCAGCGTGACGTCGGAGTCGAAGCGTTCGTCGTCGTTTTGCGCGGTGGGATCGCTCGCTTCTTTCAGCACGTCGAGCGCCGCAATGCGCTTGATCACCAGCGACGGCGTCAGCACGAACGACACGCGGTCGTTCCACGTCATCGCAAGTCGCATGCATTGCTTGCCGGCTTCGATATGACGGCGCATGTCTTCGGCGTCCAGCGTATGGCCGACGTAACGCACGGTCGCATTGCCTTCGGTCGGCGAGCGCAACTCGGTGTCCTGATCGAGCGTGAAGCCGGCGGGGCCTTCGCCGGAGAGCAGCCAGTTGGTCATTGCCGCGACCGGCGATTGCGTGACGCGCACCGTGCCGAGCGGCAGTTGATCGATCGACTTCGCCAGCAAACCGCGCACTTCATCGGCGACCGCTTGCGAGGCCGCGTCGATCACCAGCCAGCCGTTCTTGCAATCGATCCACACGCGCGTATCGCGGCGAATGCTGAACGCGCGCGGCAGCAGGTCGTCGGTGACCTGTTCCTTGAGTTCGCGCATCTGCTTGCGGCCAGGTTTGAAGCCCTGCTGTTCCTCGAGTTCGGCGGCGCGCGCCTTGGTCACCTGCGTGACCACCGATGCCGGCAGCAGCTTCTTTTCGGTACGGAACACCAGCAGCATCTGGCCGTTGAGCGTGTACACCAGCGAGTCGTTATCGCGCGGCGAGGCCCAGCCCTGGCTTTGCATCTCGACGGTATTGCCGGGCGCAAATGCGTGCGGCGCGAGCCACTTCTGCATCTGTTCGGGGGTGACGGACCACGGAGCGGGGAGACGGTGCAACTGAAGGTTTTTGAACCACATGGGCGACGGTCGTGTTTGGAGCAAGGCGCGTCATTCTATATGACGACGGAGGGATCGCGCGTCCTGGCGCTGACCACGCGCGGTTCGTTGAAATGACAGCGTCGAACGGGTTATTTTCAAATTAAACAATAAAATCCTTTCGATGAAAGACCCATTATCAAATACCGTCGTTAGCTGGAGAATGCGTTTCATCAACTTCAACTTCTCCGGAGCCTGTCATGTCCCACCATTCTTTTGCCCGTCTTTCTCGTCACGCGCTGCTTGCAGCTAGCCTTGCCGGCGCCTTGGGCACCGCTCATGCGGCTCATGCGGCTCATGCGGCTCAAGCCACTCAAGCCACGAGCGACGCCGACCTGCCCGTGCCGCACCACATCGCCGTTGACACGCGTTCCGCGCACAGCGCCGCGATCGTGCAAACCGCGCGCCGCTACGCCGCGTTCTGGAACACCGGCGACACCTCCTACGCGAAGCTCGCGCTGTCGCCGGCGTTTATCGATCGCACCTTGCCTGACGGACGGCCGCAAGGGCCTGAAGGGCCGTTGGCGGCGTCGAAGGGATTTCGCGCGGCGGTGCCCGACCTGCATGCGGAAATTGACGACCTGGTGGTGGCCGGCGACCGCGCGTCGGTTCATTTGCATTTCCGTGGCCACTTCACCGGCCAGTTCCAGAACCTCAAAGGTAGCGGCCAGACCGTCGACTTCCAGGCGTTCGATCTCTACCGTGTCCAGGACGGCCGAATCGTCGAGAACTGGCACCTCGAAGACAATCTGACGCTGCTCAGGCAACTCGGCGCGATCAAGCCGTAAAGCGCGCGCGGCGCCGTTGTTTAAGCGCGCCGGACGCGGAAATCACCTAGACTTTTTGAGAGGCGTGATAGGGAAGGAGGCGACCATGGCCGATGAAACCGCACCCTGGCAAATGGTGGAGTACGAGGGTTTCGAGATTCACGTGGCGCCCTTTCCGAAGACTCCGCCGGGAGAAGGCGGCGGCGGCTCAGTGCCGGCGGTGGCGGATAACCGCTACACGTATGTCGGCTACGTCTGCCATCCTGGCGCCGATGCGGCGATTCCCGGCCATTCAGTGCCGTTTCATGCGGATGGAGAGGAAAGCTTCGCCGGTCACGACGAAGCGTTGTACGAAGGGGTACAGGTGGGGCGCAGCATCGTCGAAGGAACGCATCCGGATTTGACGGTGCTGCCGTTGGTGACGGGCGGCGTGTGAACGTTGCGTCCGGCCGCTAGCAATCAGCTGAACGCGCGCTTGATTCGCGACTTGAACAATGCGCGCCGCAGACGGCCGTTCTGCTCCGGTTCCGTCACCGCCAGGCCGCCTTCGACCGCAATGCCGCGCCGCAAAAAATAACGGTCGAACGTGGCCTGCGTCATGCCCCACTTGTTGAGGAATTGACGACGCCCGTCGTTCTTCACGACCTTGCCGGTGCTCTTCTGCTGGAAGTGATACACGAGACTATCGCCGACGCCCAGAAACACACGGCAACCGGCATCCCACAGCTTCATCGAAAAGTCGTTGTCGCTGCTCATGCCCGGGCTCAATTCGCTGCTATAGCCGCCGAGTTTGTACCACCAGTCGCGATGCACGAGCGTGGGCGGCCAGGTCGCGCCGCGCCAGTCCGCCCGCACGAGTTTCGGCGTGGCCGCGACCAGTTCGTCCGCGCGGAAATTTTCCACGTCGCGGCCGAAGTTCTGCACCACCACGCAGGGGTTGCCCGAATCGACCGGCTCGACCATCGTGCCCGACAGCATGAACAGGTTGTCGGCCGGCATCTGCGCGAGCCGTTTGACGAGCGCGTCGTCCCAGCCGGGGCAGCAATACATGTCGTCGTTCATGTAGACGATGTAGTCGTGCGTGGCGCGCGCCGCCGCGATATTCACCGCGTGGCAGATGCCGATGTTGCCGGGCGACGCGGTGTGTTCGATGCCCTCGTCGCGCACCCACGCCAGCGTGCCGTCCGACCCGTCGTTGACGTGCACGATGATCTGATGCGTGTGCGTCGAATGACGCCGCAGGCTCTCGATCACGAGGCGCAGATAAGGCAGGTTGTTCCAGGTCGGGATGATGATTGAGAACATCGAATAGGTATTCCGTGGTGATGGCCCATGCAAACGGATCGTGCCGCTGGGATGCGGCGCGGATCGGCGGCGCCCGGTCTAGTCTTTTGCCGTTTTGTTGAACGGCGTGTTGAACGTGAGCTTGGCGGGAAGATCCGCTTCCCAGCCTTCCAGATCCTCGAACGGATAACGGCCCAGCGCATACAGCACGCGCTTGAAGCGGCTTTTGAACGGCGCGCTCGGCACATTGGGCAGCGAACCCGGTGCGGCGCCGGCCGTCTGGCGAATATAGTCGCGCGCGAAATCGCGCTGCGAAATGCCCCACTTCATCAGGAATTCGCGGCCGCCGCGATTGCGCCGGATACGGCCGGTCGATTTGGTGCCGAAGTGATAGATGCGGCAGGCCCCGACCGAGCGGAACGTGCGGCAACCGACCAGCCAGAGCTTCATCAGGAAGTCGTCGTCGCTGCTCATGCCGGGTCCGAACTCGATGCTGTAGCCGCCCACCATGTGCCACAACTGACGGCTGATCAGCATGGGCTGCAACGCGACGCCGTCGCGATCGGCCGACTTCATCGCCGCGGTGTACTTGAGCAGCCCGGCTTCGTCGAAATTGTCGGGTCCGCTGCCGAAGTTGGCCGCCGTGACGTTCGCATTGCCGGTATCGGTCGGCTCGATCAGCACGGAGGACAGATACGCGGACGCATGTCCCAGCCCGCGCAGACTGGCCTCGAATGCGAGGTCCCAGCCCGGCGTGACGAACATATCGTCGTTCAGGAACAGAATCCAGTCGCGCGTGGCGAGGCGCGCCACGTCGTTCAACGCCAGGCAGACGCCGACGTTACCTTTGCTCCACGTGTGGAGAAGGCCTTCCGAGCGCACCCAGTCGAGCGTGCCGTCGCTGCCGTCGTTGACGTGCACGATGATCTCGTGATCGAACGCCGAATGACGGCGAACGCTGTCGATACACAGCTTCAGATACGGCAGATTGTTCCAGCTCGGAATCAGGATACTGAACATGAGGCGACGGGAAAGCTCGTTGAATGGGATCGCGCGACACGGAAATGCTGAGTGCCGCGGGAAAGAAACGGGAAGGCGGACGACATGACCACGGCCGCCATCGATAACGCGTTGCCCGCGCAATGCTTAAGCGGATCGAGCAAGCCCAGCCGACCGGCTGACGCAAACGCGAGCGGAAATAACGCTGACAACGGGCTTCGTGAGTTGACGCTCAGAAACGGAAGATGGGCGGGCGTCGACATGTCTTATGAATTTAGCCGGCCGCCGCGACAGTTGCCGTGCGACCCGGTAGGATGGCCTCGCCATTGTACCGGGTTAGGGTCCTGATCCTGCAAATCGGCCGGGAGCCCAAAGCCCGCGCGGGTTGCCGATAACGCGGGCATTGCCGCGCCGTGACCACGGCGGCGCCGGCCTCCGCATCGGCCTCCGCATCGACGCGGCAATGTCCGCGTAAGCTTGCTGGAGCGTGCTGTTACCATACGGCCCACTCGCCTGCCCCTGCAAGCCGCCGTCATGCCGACATGCCGACACGGCGGGCGCTGTGTCGGCGGCCGGCTTCAGCATTTATTCCGTTTTTTTCAGTTTCGAGCAATGAACCGATTGATGAGCGCGCTCTACCGCGGCGCGCCTGCCGCCTTGAAACGCTTCGTGGAGACGGCTGTCGAGCGCTCCACGCGCATCCCTTACGCGGGCGTTGCGCATGAGCCCGAGGTGTTTCTGCGCAAGACGTCGCGAGCCAAAATCGTCAAGAAGTACCTGCACAAGCACTGGCTGCTCAGATGGCGCGGACAATCCCGCCTCGAACTGAGCAGCGCCGCCGACGCGAAGCGGTTGCTATGGATCTACACCGGCAAGCGCAATTTCGGCGATGCGACGATGGACATGTCCGGGCGCGCGCTCCTGAAGGGTCGCGGCTTCGACATCGACCTGTTCACGCTACCGAATCTGCACAAGCTGTTCGAGGAAGACGATGTGTTCCAGCACGTCTACTCCGATTTGCAGCAGCTTGCCGGCCGTCGATACGACGCGATCGTGATGTCGGAATTCAACCTGCCGTCCATCAAGCTGAAGACGCGCAATTTCGGGCATTTGCCATATGTCTGCCTGTTCCAGTATTTCTACGGCCCGGACCGCAACCAGACGACGTTCAGTTACGCCGCGGTGAATCACGCGTTTTCGCTGGGCTATGCGCCAACGAGCATCGTCGCGCTGAGCAAGCCTTATCTGGCTGCGAAGACCGGCACGCGCGAGTCGGTGCGAGCGTTGGTACCGAACGAACCGTTCGTGGCGCTGGCGGTCGGCGGGCTCGATACGAACCGCACTTATGGGCGTTGGGGCGAATTACTGGATCTGCTCGATCGATCGGACGAGCCGGGCATACCGAGGCACATCGTGCTGCTCGGCTCGGACAACGGGCTCGCCATGGCGGAAGTGTTGCTGAAGCGGGCGTTTAGCACGCTGAAGATCAGTTCGTGCGTTGCACGATTGACGTTGTTGCAGTCACGCGAAGCCGCGGCACAGGCAAGCCTTTTTGTCGGCGCGGATGGCGGTTTGATGCACGTGGCGCACTCCACACCGACGCCGAGCGTATCGTTATTTTCCGACCGCGAGCCACCGTATCTGCGACTGACTGAAGCGTGCCGCTCGATTGGAATTCAGAGTACTGGCGACGTCGACGAGATTGCGCCGACGGCGGTGATGAATGCGATTCGGACGCAGTTGGTGGGTTTGTCGAGCGCGGCGGGTCCGGATAAGCCGGGTGTTGCAGCTTAAAGGAGAAGGTGCGAGTCTCTTTCGCCGCTCAACTGCCGAGTCCCACTGAACACTGCGGCACGCGAAGCGCTGCCGGAAGAATGACTGCTGTGCCCCTGACGTGGAATGTGCGAGAGCACAGATTCCAGATGCACCACTACCGGAACCGTGCGGGGGACCCACTTATAAGCTAGCGGTGTGAGCCGCTTTCTTTTGCTTACTTTGCTTTGCGGCAGGCAAAGAAAAGTGAGTGCCGCCCCGCACAGGGGCAACGCTAATAGACCACTAACAAAGCAAGGAAAGGCCAACCCACCAAGCCCCGCGCCGCCCCCTCACGCCGCATCCTGCTGAAACTGAATCCGATGCAAATTCGCATAAAGCCCATCATGCGCCAGCAACTCCCGATGACTCCCCCGCTCGACGATCCTCCCAGCCTCCATCACAAGAATCCGGTCGGCCCGCTCGATAGTCGACAACCGATGCGCAATAACGAGCGTAGTACGCCCCTTCATCAACGTCTCCAACGCCGCCTGGACATGGCGTTCCGACTCAGAATCCAGCGCCGAGGTCGCTTCATCGAGAATAAGAATCGGCGCGTCCTTATAGATAGCCCGCGCGATCGCGAGCCGCTGCCGCTGCCCACCTGAGAGCATCAGCCCGTTATCCCCAACCAGCGTATCGATACCATTCGGCATAGCCTGAACCGTATCCCACAGGTTAGCCGCACGCAGCGCCGCCCTGACCTTATCCGAATCGGCCACTTGCCCATAAGCAACGTTATTGGCAACCGTATCGTTAAACAGCACGACATCCTGACTCACCATAGCAATCTGCCCACGCAGCGCATGCAGGTCATACTCAGGCAACGCAACACCATCGACCAGAATCTCCCCGCCGGTCGGATCAAAAAACCGCGGCAGCAAATTCACCAACGTCGTCTTGCCACTCCCCGACGGTCCCACGAGCGCAACCATTTCCCCTGGCGCCACCTTGAACGACACCTTATCCAGCGTGTGCCGATTATTCGTAGCGCTAGCGCCATAACTGAACGACGCATCGCGGAACTCCACTTCACCGCGCGCGCGCTCGAGCGGCTTGCCGCCGCCTTCCGGCTCGGACGGCTCGTCGATCAAGCCGAAGATCAGTTCACATGCCGTCATACCGCGTTGCAGCGGCTGATTCACGTCCATCAGGTGCTTGAGCGGTGAAATGATCAACAGCATCGCTGTCACGAACGCGACGAACCCGCCGACCGTGGTCTGATCCGACGACGACTGCATCACCGCAATCGTGATCACCACCGCCAGCGCGATCGACGCGAGAAACTGCGTGAGCGGCTGCGCGAGACCGCCGGAGACGGTCATACGCATTGCGTAACCGCGCAGGCGCTGGCTCATCGACGTAAAACGGTCGATCTCGTACTGCTCGCCGTTGTGCACCTTGACGACCTTGTAGCCGCCCACCGTCTCTTCGACGATGTACGACAGTTCGTTCGTCAACAACTGATGTTCACGGTTCAGGCGCCGCAAGCGACGGTTGATCTTGCCGACCAGCCAGCCGATTGCCGGCAACAGCACCGCGACGATCAGCGTCAGACGCCAGTTCAGATAGAACAGATAGCCGAGCAGGAACACCACGGTCAGCGAATCGCGCACCAGCGTGACCATCACGCTCAACAGCACGTTGAGAATCTGGTTCACCTCGAAGACGATCGCGTTGATCACCGTACTCGCGGTTTCGCGCTGGAAAAACGCGACGCTCGTGTGAATCATGCGGTTGAACATCTTCAGGCGCAGTTCGAGCAGGATACTGTTCGACACATACGCGAGCAGGTAACCGGATGCGTATTGCGACAGACTCCGAATCAGCGCGAGACCGATCACCGCGGACGGCACGAACCACTTGGTCTTGTCGTTGGCGTGCGCACCGAAACCCTTGTCCAGCAACGGCTTGAGCAGGGCCGGGATCGCCGCGTCGGTCGCGGAACTGATGGCCATCGCGACGATCGCACCGATGAGGACCCAGACCATCGG
Organism: Burkholderia sp. 9120; assembly: GCF_000745015.1. Lineage (NCBI taxonomy): Bacteria > Pseudomonadati > Pseudomonadota > Betaproteobacteria > Burkholderiales > Burkholderiaceae > Burkholderia > Burkholderia sp. 9120. Next base: position 1,236,979 of record NZ_JQNA01000002.1, read on the forward strand.
CTTGATGTACGGCCACAGGCGTCGAAAAATGACGGATGGCGACGACGCCTCGCCTGTGCCGATGGGTTTGCTTAACGTTGGCTTCGCGCTCAAGGAATCCTCTGGGAATGCGGGACGGCTGCCGCGCGGCGGACGGAATGCCCGCCGCGAGGAAATTCAAAGAAGAGCATTGTAAACGGTTGCGGGCGACGGCTGGGAGCTGGCTGAATGGGCTGTGTATACTGCTGCAACTCGCTGCGAACACCTCGCTGGCGGGTCGCCCCGAGTTGCCGGCGCGACCCGCTCGCGAATGTCGCTCGTGCGGCTCGTTCCATCACTTTGCCCTCCACCCGATTCAGGCATGCAAGAAACCACCCTCGGCGTCGCCATCATCACCAAAAACGCGGCGGCGCGGCTGGCCGAATGCCTGCAAGCTGTGTCGTTCGCCGACCAGATCGTCGTGATCGACGGCGGTAGCACCGACGGCACCGCGGATATCGCCCGCGCTCACGGCGCCCGGGTGATCGAAGAGACCGACTGGCCAGGTTTCGGCCCGCAGAAAAACCGCGCGGTAAAGGCGCTCTCCACCAACTGGATTCTTTCTCTCGACGCCGACGAAATCGTCTCGCCGGAACTGGCCGCTTCGATCCGCGCGGCACTCATCTCTCCCACCGCCGACGTCTACGCGGTGGACCGCCTGTCGAGTTTCTGCGGCCACTGGATTCATCACAGCGGCTGGTATCCGGACTGGATTCCGCGTCTGTTCAAACGCGGCGCGGCGCGTTTCTCCGACGACCTCGTCCACGAGCGTCTGGTGTTCGACACGCCCGCGCAACGGCTCACCGGCAAGCTGATGCACTACTCGTACGAGGACTTCGAAGGCGTGCTGCGCAAGCTCGACACGTATTCAACCGCCGGCGCGGCGCAACGTCATGCGGCGGGCAAGCGCGGCAGTTTCGGCAAGGCGCTCGGGCGCGGCGCCTGGGCGTTCGTGCGAACCTACGTGCTACGGCGCGGCTTTCTGGATGGCAAGGCCGGCTTCATGATCGCGGTGTTTAACGCTGAGACGGTGTACTACCGGTTTTTGAAGCTGGCGCGGTTGGGCGATGAGGCGCGGCGCTGAGGGCGAGACGGGACGCGGCGTGGGCCGTGAGAGGTGTTGCTGTGCCGCTTGAGTGTGTTTTGCTGCGCCGCCTGGTTGTCGAGGCTTGTCCGTGTCCGGGCAGCTGCTGCCGCATCGCCGCGACCGTACGAAGCCCTGAGCGGCAGCCCTATAAGCCGTAGCCCAACCCTCTGCTCGTTTTGCCCGCGCCACTGGCGCGGGCAACCCAACCATCAATAGACGATTTCGATCGAACTGCCGGCAAATTCGCCGCGCAACGCCGCGAGGAGTTCGTCGGTCGGCTTCACGCGCCACGCGTCGCCCAGACGCATTTCACCCTGCGCGGTTTCGCTGCGATACACCACCTGCACAGCCAGCCCGTTCGGGATCTGCACCGCCTGACGCTGACGGCCATTGTCGCCGCCATAGCCGCCGCCTCCGCCGCCGTTACGCCCGCCACCATTGCCACCGCGCGCCGACGCAACCGGCGCCGGAGCCGCCGCCGGTTCGTCCTTACCCGCGCTATGCGCTTCGAGCACGCGCCGCAACGCGAGTGCGTCTGCGTTGCCGTTCATCTCCACCTTCACGGCCTCCGCATAACGGCAGCGCGCGCGTCCGAGATCCATGACCGTCTCGACGGTAAAGCGGATGCCGCCGGTGAACGCGTCGTTACGCGCCTGACCCTGCACGACCAGCAGTTCGTCTTCCTTGAACAGTTGCTTGTGGGCTTCGAACGTCTCGTTGAACACCGTCACTTCGCACTGGCCCGTGCCGTCGTCGAGCAGCGCGATCAGCATCTTGCCGCGCTGGGTCATCTGCGTGCGCAGCGACGCGATCACGCCCGCGACCAGCTTGTCGCGCCCTTCCTTCAATTCGCCGATCTTCTGCCGCACGAAACGGCGCACTTCGCTCTTGTACGCGTCGAACAGATGGCCCGACAGGTAAAAGCCGAGCGCGGCCTTTTCTTCCTGAAGCTTCTTCTTTTCCGCCCACTCCGGCTCGTCGACCAGTTCGTGACCTTGCGACGGCGCGTCGCCCATGTCGAACAGGCCCGCCTGCAGCGCATTGGCGCTCGCCTGTTCGGCGGCCTCCATGGCGAGCGAGACGGAGGCAATCAACTGCGCGCGATTGGCATGCAGCGAGTCGAACGCGCCGGCACGGATCAACGCCTCGACCGTGCGACGATTGACGATACGGCGGTCGACGCGATTGCAGAAATCGAAAATGTCGATGAACGGACCGTCTTCCCGCGCACGCAGGATTTCTTCGATCGCGTTCTGGCCGCTGCCCTTGATCGCGCCGAGACCGTAGCGGATCGTTTTCGAGCGCTTGCCGTCCGGCTCGGCGACCGGTTCGAAGCGGTACGCCGACAGATTGACGTCCGGCGGCAGCACCGCCATCTTGTTCGTCAGGCAATCTTCGAACAGGATCTTGACCTTGTCCGTGTCGTCCATGGCGAGCGACATATTCGCCGCCATGAATTCCGCCGGATGGTGCGCCTTCAGCCACGCGGTGTGATACGCGAGCAGCGCGTACGCGGCCGCGTGCGACTTGTTGAAGCCGTAGCCCGCGAACTTCTCCATCAAGTCGAAGATTTCGTCGGCCTTTTCGCCGGTCAGCCCGTTCTTCGCGGCGCCCTGGCGGAACAACTCGCGATGCTCGGCCATTTCCTCGGCCTTCTTCTTACCCATCGCGCGACGCAGCAAGTCGGCGCCGCCCAGCGAGTAGCCGCCGATGATCTGCGCCATCTGCATCACCTGCTCCTGGTAGACCATGATGCCGTAGGTCTCTTTCAGAACAGATTCGACGCGCGGATCCGGATACTCGACGACTTCGCGGCCGTGCTTACGCGCGCAGAAGCTCGGGATCAGGTCCATTGGGCCCGGACGGTACAACGCGACCAGCGCGATGATGTCCTCGAAGCGGTCAGGCTGCGCGTCTTTCAGCATGCCTTGCATGCCGCGGCTTTCCAGCTGGAACACCGCGACCGTATTCGCTTTCTTCAGGATCGAGAACGACGGCGCGTCGTCCAGCGGCACCTGCGCGAGCGACCAGTCCTGCTTCGACGGATCGAGACGGCGGATATAGCGCTCGGCCCAGTCGAGAATCGTCAGCGTGGTCAGACCCAAAAAGTCGAACTTCACGAGGCCGACGGCTTCGACGTCGTCTTTGTCGTACTGGCTCACGACGCCGCTTTCGTCGCCCTGCGTGTACAGCGGACAGAAATCGGTCAGCTTGCCGGGGGCGATCAGCACGCCGCCCGCGTGCATACCGACGTTACGCGTGAGGCCTTCCACGCGCTGCGCGAGTTCGAGCAACTGATGCACTTCGTCTTCGTTGTCGAAGCGCTCCTGCAACAGCGGCTCTTCCTTCATCGCGTCGGCAATCGTGACGTGCTTGCCCGGCTTGAACGGAATCAGTTTGGCGATGCCGTCCGTGAACATGTAGCCGAGATCGAGCACCCGCCCGATGTCGCGCACCGCCGCCTTCGCCGCCATCGTGCCGAACGTGGCGATTTGCGACACCGCGTCCGCACCGTACTTTTCCTTCACGTACTGGATCACGCGATCGCGGCCGTGCTGACAGAAGTCGATGTCGAAGTCGGGCATGGAGACCCGTTCCGGATTCAGGAAACGTTCGAACAGCAGGTTGTAGCGCAGCGGATCGAGGTCGGTCACGCCGAGCGCGTAAGCGACCAGCGAACCCGCGCCCGAACCCCGGCCGGGGCCAACCGGCACGCCGTTGTTCTTCGCCCAGTTGATAAAGTCCGCCACGATCAGGAAGTAGCCCGGAAAGCCCATCTTGATGATCGTGCCGCACTCGAATTCGAGGCGCGCGTAATACGTTGCGCGTTGCGCTTCGCGTTCGGCCTCGTCCGGGTACAACTGTTCGAGACGCTTCTCGAGCCCCTCTTTCGACAACTGCACCAGGTAGTCGTCAAGCGACATGCCGTCTGGCGTGGGGAACAGCGGCAGCTTCGGCTTGCCGAGTTCGAGTGTGAGATTGCAACGCTTGGCGATTTCGACCGTATTGGCGAGCGCCGACGGAATGTCCGCGAACAGTGCGGCCATTTCTTCCTGCGTGCGGAAAAACTGCTCGGACGTGAAGCGCTTCGAGCGGCGCGGATTCGCGAGAATGTCGCCTTCGGAAATACACACGCGCGCTTCGTGCGCGGTGAAATCGTCTTGCGTCATGAACTGCATGGGATGCGTGGCGACCACCGGCAACTTCAGCGCCGCGGCAAGCGCGACCGACTGCTGCACGTACTGCTCGCCGCCCGGCTGACCGCTCCGTTGCAACTCGATATAGAAGCCGCCCGGAAAGACCTTCGCCCAATGCAATGCGTTGCGTTTGGCCGCTTCTTCGTTACCCGCCGCGAGCGCGAGGCCAATGTCGCCGTGCTGCGCACCGGACAACGCGAGCAAGCCTTCGCCCAGGCCGGATTCGAGCCAGCCAGCCTCGACTTCCGCGCGACCGCGATACTGATTGGTGAGCGACGCCTTGCTGAGCAACTCGCACAGATTCAGATAGCCGCGCCGGTCTTTGACCAGCAGCAGCAAACGGGAAGGCTTGTCGCGGTCGTCGGGATTGGTGATCCAGACGTCGCAGCCGGCAATGGGTTTGACCCCTTTGCCACGGGCTTCCTTGTAGAAACGGACGAGGCCGAACGCGTTACCGAGATCGGTGAGGGCGAGCGCGCCCTGACCGTCTTTGGCAGCGGCCTTGACGACGTCGTCAAGACGCACGATGCCGTCGGCAATCGAGAATTCGGAGTGAACGCGGAGATGAACGAAGCGGGGATCTGACATGGGCGACATTGTAACTCCACCCTCCGGGAGTTTTCAGGCCAAAACCGCGCGTTGGCCGTTCGGCTTAGGACACGAACGCGGCAGCCTTTATGCACTGGCGCTCCGCGCTATTTTTGACAATTGCGACGGTCACGTGAGAGCGACGCCGCTCGCCCGCGGCGTCAAAAAAACCTTGCGCGAATTCGCGTGAATTCGCGTGAATTCGCGTGAATCCGCGTGAATTCGCCCCGCCGTTGTTGACAACCGGCCGCAACGCGCCACGAGATCACGGACGATTTGCGCTAGCGCAAATCCCTGGCCATTCGGCCGAGTCGGGGAAAGTGCCGGGTTGAGGGATAATACGGGTTTCGCCCTATTCGACGTGGCCGCGCCAAACGAGGTCCAAACGGAGGCCAAACGTGAGCGCCCAACCGCGGGCAGCCTCACTCGCTCCGTTCTCCGCGCCGCCGGCCACCTCTTACCGCTGAACACACATGAGTATCGTCAACCTCTCCGCGTACCATTTCGCGACCATCGAAGACACCGCCGCGTGGCGCCCGTTCGTCACCGATCGCTGCAACGCGCTCGGCCTGCGCGGCACCGTGCTGCTCGCGCCGGAAGGCATCAACCTGTTCGTCGCCGGCACGCGTGAGACGACCGACGCGTTCATCGACTACATCCGTCACGACGCGCTGTTCGAAGGCAAGTTCGCCACGCTGCAATTCAAGGAAAGCCTGTCCGACAAGCAGCCGTTCACGCGCATGCTGGTCAAGCTCAAGCGCGAAATCATCACCATGAAGAAGCCGGCGATCCGCCCGGAACTCGGCCGTGCGCCGTTCGTCGACGCGCCCACGCTGAAACACTGGCTGGACCGCGGTCACGACGACCAGGGGCGCCCGGTCGTGATGCTCGACACGCGCAACGCGTTCGAAGTCGACGTCGGCACCTTCGAGAACGCGCTCGACTACCGCATTTCGAAATTCAGCGAATTTCCCGAGGTGATCGAGCAGAACCGCGCCGACCTCGAAGGCAAGACCGTCGTGTCGTTCTGCACCGGCGGGATTCGCTGCGAGAAGGCCGCGATCCACATGAAGGAAGTCGGCATCGAGAACGTGTATCAGCTCGAAGGCGGCATCCTGAAGTATTTCGAGGAAGTGGGCGGTGCGCATTATCAAGGCGACTGCTTCGTGTTCGATTACCGCACCGCGTTGAATCCGCAACTGGAACCCACGTCGACCGTGCAGTGCTTCGGCTGTCGCGCGGTGGTGCCGCCCGAGGCGCAGCAGTCGCCGCTGTACGTGGCGGGCAAGACGTGCCCCGCTTGCCATCCGGACGGCAAGGCCGCGCACGCGGCGTAATGCGGGCGGACATGCCGGCGGTGCGGATCACCCAGCCATGACCTATCGCGGGCGCTTCGCGCCATCGCCTACCGGGCCGTTGCATTTCGGCTCCCTGGTCAGCGCGCTCGCCAGTTGGCTCGACGCACGCGCGCATCGCGGCGCTTGGCTGGTTCGCATCGAAGATATCGACGGTCCGCGCACCGTGCCGGGCGCCGCCGAGAGCATTCTCTCGACGCTCGAACGTTTCGGCATGCACGCGGACGAGCCGCCGGTCTGGCAAAGCCGTCGCATGCCGCGCTACCTGCAGGCGCTGGAACAGTTGAAGTCCACCGGACTGATCTATCCGTGCGGCTGCACGCGCAAGGAGATCGCCGACTCGCTGCTGCACGCACATGCGCGCAATACGACTCTCGCTTATCCCGGCACTTGCCGCACCGGCCTGCATGGCAAGCCGGCGCGCGCGTGGCGCCTGCGCGTGCCCGACGGCGATGCGGCCGTCATCACCTTCCAGGACCGCTGGCAGGGTCCGCAGACGCAGAACCTGGCCACTGAAGTCGGCGATTTCGTGCTGCGGCGCGCGGACGATCAATGGGCGTATCAACTGGCCGTGGTGGTTGACGATGCCGACGACAACATCACGCATATTGTCCGCGGCGCGGATCTGATGGATTCGACGGCGCGGCAGATTTATCTGCAGCGCTGTCTTGGCGCGCCGACGCCGCACTATTTGCACGTGCCCGTGGTCACGAACGAACACGGCGAAAAACTCAGCAAGCAGAACGGCGCGACCGCGCTCGATGACGACCAGCCGCTCGACGCGCTGAACGCCGCGGCGCGGCATCTCGGCCTCGACCTCGGCCTGACGACGAACGGCCAAAAACCGGCAGCAACGCTGGAATGCTTCTACGCGGCCGCCACGGCAGCATGGGCCAAGCGAATGGGAATAAGCGAGTGAATGCGGGCGGGAGTTTCTGCCTGGCGACCGGACCGAGAGCCCAGTAGAACCGAACCCGAGCGGCGCCAAACGAAGCAGAAAGCGAAGAAAAAAGAAGAAAAGCGCGAAGCAAAAAACAAAGGGCGATTTACAGAGAAACCGCCGCGATGACCAACCTGTCCGGCCTAAAACTATCGGCTGCCGCCCCGCTCGGGGCATAGGGCGCAGCGCCGATCAACCTGCAAAGACCACCATCCGCATCCGCGCGATCAGGAAGACGGAGTAGTCGACTTCCGCGGCATCCCAAACCCACCCAGCAACGCCGCCAAAGGCTGCTTGGAACCGGACTTCTGCGGCGCGGCAGCGGAAGAAGCCGCAGCCTCTTCGACCTTGCGAACCGAAGCCGGCGACGGCTCATAAGGCTTGAGAAAGAAATCGTCCACCGGCTGCGCGCGATGATGATGCGGCCGATCGAACGAACCCGACGACGCCGGACCCGAACGCCGGCGAGCACCGCGCTCATCACGGCCTTCGCGACCCTCACGGCCTTCGCCGCGGCTTTCGCTGCGCTCACGGCGCGGCGCGCGCTCTTCATGATGATGACGCACAGGCGTATTCACCGTCAGATGCTGCACGTCCAGCGGACGCTTGATCAGCTTCTCGATATCGGCGAGTTGCTTGCGCTCGTTCGGGCTGCACAGCGACAACGCGTCGCCCGACGCACCCGCGCGGCCGGTACGGCCGATCCGGTGCACATAGTCTTCCGCATTGAACGGCAGATCGAAGTTGATCACCGCCGGCAGTTCGGCGATATCCAGACCGCGCGCGGCGACGTCGGTCGCCACCAGCGCTTCGATCTCGCCGCGCTTGAACGCGTCGAGTGCCTGCATCCGCTCGTTCTGCGTACGGTCGCCGTGAATCGCGGTCGCGACCACGCCGTCGCGCTCCAGACTGCGCGCAAGGCGGCTTGCGCCGATCTTGCTGTTACAGAACACGATCACCTGCTTGAGGCTGCGTTCGCGAATCAGTTGCACGACCGCGCCGGTCTTATCGCCTTCCGCGACTTCGTAGACGATCTGCGTCACGTTGGTCGCGGTGGAATTGCTGCGCGCGACTTCGATAGTCTGCGGGTCGCGCAGATACGTGGCGGCCAGTTTCTTGATTTCGCCCGAGAAGGTGGCCGAGAACAGCAGCGTCTGACGTTCCTTCGGCAGCAAATTCAGAATGCGCTGCAAATCCGGCAGGAAGCCCATGTCGAGCATGCGGTCGGCTTCGTCGAGCACCAGAATCTGCACCTGGCCGAGATTGGCGGTTTTCTGTTGCACGTGGTCGAGCAAGCGGCCCGGCGTGGCGATCAGAATTTCGACGCCGCGGCGCAATGCTTCGGACTGCGGGTTCATATCGACACCGCCGAACACCACCGTGCTGCGCAGCGCCGTGTGCTTCGCGTACGACTGCACGTTCGCGGCGACCTGGTCGGCCAGTTCGCGGGTCGGCGTGAGAATCAGCGCGCGCACCGGATGGCGGGCCGGCGAAGCACTCGTGCTCGCCTGCGGCAGCAGCCGCTGGATGATCGGCAGCGAGAAGCTCGCGGTCTTGCCGGTGCCGGTTTGCGCGGCGCCCATCATGTCACGGCCGGCCAGCACGACGGGAATCGCCTGCTCCTGGATCGGCGTAGGCGTGGTGTAGCCCGATTCTTTGACGGCTTTCAGGATATCGGGCGCGAGGCCGAATTGATCAAAAGTCGCAGTGCTGGGCGTGACGGCTGTGTCGGACATGGTGGCTTTCGCTAATAAATGCGCTTGGCGCGTGCGCGCGGCAGCGGTCGGAACCGCAGAGGGCATTGTGATGAAGGCGGAGCCACGGCGTTCCGCACGGGACCCGTTGGTATTGCAGGAAAAAATGCGGCCGGCTCCGGCCGGCGGAAACACCCGCCGGAAAGGCCGGTATTGTAGCACTTCAGCAAAAACACTCATGGCGCATCTGCCGGCTTTCTGCTTACGCCGGCGAAAGCCGCACCGCCGCTCGCTGTCCGCGGACCGGCAATGCGGTGCGAATTTCAGCAAACACCAGCCAAACCCGGCAAAACACCGCCGCGCCTCGCTGGCGAGCGTAGTGCGCGCAGGCGACAGTTCCGTGACAGCCTGCGCTCACTGGGGGCTAACCACCATTTACCCGCGCTTACCAGGTTTCGCGCATCACCATCAGGCGCAATTCGGTCATGTCCTCGATCGCGTAGCGCACGCCTTCGCGTCCCAGCCCGGAATCCTTCACGCCGCCGTACGGCATGTTGTCGACCCGGAACGACGGCACGTCGTTGATCACCACGCCGCCCACGTCGAGTTCGTCCCACGCGCGGTGCGCATTCGCGAGCGAATCCGTGAAGATACCGGCTTGCAGGCCGAAGTCGCTGTCGTTGACGGTGGCGAGCGCCGCGCCGAAGTCGTCGAAACGCTCGAGGATCGCCACCGGCCCGAACGCTTCCTTGCGATACAGGTCGCTATCGCGCTTCACGCCTTCGAGCAGCGTAGCCTCGAACATCGCGCCCTCCACCTTGCCGCCGGCGACGATCTTCGCGCCCGCCTGCACCGCGCTGTCCATCCAGCCGGCGAGGCGTCTGGATTCCGATTCGGAGATCATCGGGCCCACAAAAGTCTTTTCGTCCTTCGGATCGCCCATGATCAGCGACTTCGTCTTCGCGATCAGTTTCTCGCGCAGCGCGTCGTAGAGGCTTGCATGCACCAGAATCCGCTGCACGCCGATACAGCTCTGCCCCGACTGATAGAACGCGCCGAACGCCAGCCGGTCCACCACGTAGTCGAGCTTGCCGCCCTGATCGCCGTCGACGATCGCGGCCGCGTTGCCGCCCAACTCCAGAATCACCTTCTTCTTGCCGGCCTTTTTCTTCAGATCCCAACCCACCGCCGGCGAGCCGGTGAAGGACAGCAGCTTGAAACGTTCGTCGGTGGTGAACAGATCCGCGCCGTCGCGATGCGCCGGCAGAATCGAAAACGCGCCTTTCGGCAGATCGGTTTCCGCCAGAATCTCGCCCATGATCAACGCGCCGACCGGCGTGCGGCTCGCCGGCTTCAGCACGAACGGTACGCCCGCCGCGATCGCCGGCGCCACCTTGTGCGCGGTCAGATTCAGCGGGAAATTGAACGGCGAGATAAACGAACACGGCCCGATCGGCACGCGCTTCACATAGCCGTGAAAGCCCTTGGCACGCGGCGCAATCTCCAGATTGATGATCTCGCCGTCGATCCGCACCGATTCCTCCGCGGCCACCTTGAACGTGTCGATCAGCCGCGTGACCTCGCCCCGCGAGTCGTTGATCGGCTTGCCGGCTTCGATGCACAGCGCCAGCGCCAGTTCGTCGTAACGCTCGCGAAAACGCTTCACACAATGTTCGAGCACCGCCTGGCGCTTGAACGGCGGGAAGGCGCGCATGGCCGGCATCGCCGCGACCGCATGGCCGATCGCCTGGTCGATCGCGGCGACGTCGGCCATGGCCACACGGGTGGCCACTTCGCCGCTGAATTTGTCGGTGACTTCGAGATCGGTGTTGGCCGCCACGGCTTCGTTGGCGAGGTAGTACGGGTAAGTCTTGTTCAACATGACACGCTCTCCTGGTTCCAATGCCTGACAGTGCTCACAGTGCTCACAGTTGCGCGCTCAACCGCTTGATCTCGCGGTTCAACACGCGCTCGTTATCCGAATAGTCGATCGGCAGATCGATCACATGCACGCCCGGCGTGACGAAGCATTCGCGCAGCAAAGGCGCAAACTCCGCCGCCGATTCGATCCGGTGTCCCTTCGCCCCATAACTCTCCGCATAGGCCACGAAATCCGGATTCGCCAGCGTCATGCCGTAGTCCGGGAAATTCATGTTTTCCTGCTTCCAGCGGATCATGCCGAACGCGTCGTCGCGCAGAATCAGGACCACCAGATCGAGCTTCAGGCGCACCGCCGTTTCCAGTTCCTGCGAATTCATCATGAAGCCGCCGTCGCCGCACACGGCCATGACCTTGCGGTCCGGGTGCACGATCTTGGTGGCAATCGCGGACGGCAAGCCCGCGCCCATCGACGCCAGCGCGTTGTCGAGCAGCAGCGAATTCGGTTCGTGCGCGCGGTAATAGCGGGCGAACCAGATCTTGTACATGCCGTTATCCAGACACACGATGCCGTCCACCGGCGCGGTCTCGTACACGTCGTTGACGATCCGCACCGGGTACATCGGGAAGCGGTCGTCGTGCTGGCCTTTGACCAGATGCGCCTCGAAGTGCTGCTTGATCTCCTTAAAGCGCGTGAAGTCCCAATGCTCCTGACGTTCCTTCAGACTTTCCTTCAGTTGCCACACCGCGTTGGCGATATCGCCGACCACTTCGATCTGCGGGAAGTACACCGTATCCACTTCCGCGCCGAGAAAATTGACGTGAATCACCGTCTTTTCGCCCGCTTCGCCGCTGCGCATGAAGAACGGCGGCTTCTCGATCACATCGTGACCGACATTGATGATGCAGTCGGCGTGATCGATCGCGCGGTGCACGAAATCGCCGTCGGACAAGGTCGCGTTGCCGAGCCACATGGGATGCGATTCGTCGATCACGCCCTTGCCCATCTGCGTCGTGAAGAACGGAATGCCGGTCTGGTCGACGAACTCGCGCAGCATCCTGGTGGTGGTTTTGCGATTGCCCCCCGCGCCGATCATCAGCAGCGGATGCTTCGCGCTCTTGATCGCCTCGACCGCGCGCGCCACCGCTTTTTCCTCGGCCACCGGACGGCGGCTGAAGCTCTTCGGGATCGGCTTGCCGTCGCCCTCTTCATGCGCGACGTCTTCGGGCAACTCGAGGTGAGTGGCGCCGGGCCGTTCTTCTTCCGCCTGCCGGACCGCCTCGCGCACCGCCGCCGGGATATTGCCGATCGAAACGATCTGCCGCGTGTACTTGGTGAGCGGCTCCATCATCCGCACCACGTCGACGATCTGGAAATGGCCCTGCTTGCTCGACTTGATCGGCTTCTGGCCGGTGACCATCAGCATCGGCATGCCGCCGAGCTGCGCGTACGCGGCGGCGGTCACGAAGTTGGTCGCGCCCGGGCCGAGCGTGGCCAGACAGACGCCCAGGCGGCCGGTGAGACGCCCGTAAGTGGCGGCCATGAAACCGGCCGCCTGTTCGTGACGCGTGAGGATCAGACGGATTTTGGAGCGGCGCAGCGATTCGAGCAGATCGAGATTTTCTTCGCCGGGAATGCCGAACACGTACTCGACACCTTCGGCTTCCAGCGATTTGACGAACAGGTCCGATGCTTTCATGGAGGGTCTCGCTTGATGAAACGGACGCGGGCCGTGAGCCCGGCCGTCAGGGTCCGGGAACGGACGAAACGGACGATCGAAGACGACAGCAGTCGCGCGGAGAACGCGCGGCATGGCGGAACGGCGTGGTGCATGCCACGCCGGACAGCTTACTACTCGAACGGAAAGGATGTGTGCGGGCGGGCAGTGCCGCGCGGCGGAAGGCGGGTGACGCAGGAGAAGCAGGCGATGCGGGTAACGCAGGTGACGCGGGCGAAGCAGGCAGCGCAGGCGAAGCAATCAAAACAGGCGGCGTTGACACGCAAGGCCGCCGCATCGCGGTCAGCGATTGATGGTGACGCAGTCGGACAGCATGGGCGGTGCGTTTTCGCCGTCTGTCGCGTCGTACAGGTCGGCGCGCGGCCCCTTGGTCCACCACGTGTAGCTGCCAGCCTGGTATTTTGCGCCGGACGCCGACAGCGTGTTGACGAACAGCAATTGCTGACCCTTCACGGGCACGAGCGCAAAGCTCTGGCCGTTGGCCGTGTTCCAGTAAGTGACCTGCAGAATCTTGCCGGTCGCGCAGGTGTATTTATGCGTCTGACGGTTTTTGGTTTGAATCTCGGCGAGGCGTAACGGTTCGGCGCACGCGTTGCCATAGAGCGCCGCGAGACCGGCCGCCGTGGTGACTGCAACAAGCCATTTCTTCATAGGAAGCCTCGTTAGTTGCTGCTTGCCGCCGATGCGTGGCGCGATGCCGATGGCGCGACGAACGCCGCCGCGCTGCGCGGCCGCATGACGCGCCTCGATATCGCGGACCGCGTGCTTACGGATCGATCACATTGGCGCACGCGTCGGTCGGCGCGGCGGCGACGTGCCCGACCAGCGGCACGATCTTCAGACCCGCCGATGCGACCCGGCACGGCGCGGCCGCGAGACCGCAACCTGCCAGACCAGCGCTCAACGCGAGCACCACGCTCAATGCGCCCAACCGCCCGGCCACACCACGCTGCTTTCCAGCGCTGGAAGCGGAGTCGACACCCGCGTCGGACCCGGACTCAACCTCGAAGTGACTGTTCGACTGACTGCTGCGGAATCCCTGCATCATGCCTACCTCTTACACTTGCTTACCTTCTACGACGATTCGGATTCCGCGCGCGGCACCGCGCACACGGCGGACTGTATGGCACATAGACATGCGTCGCCGTGCATTCGTTCGCCCTGTTTCGCGTAGCCCTGTTCGACGTCGCTTCGACGTCACTTCGACTTCGTGGACACCGGCCGCACCGCCGCCGCGGCCTGCTTCGCACGCGAGCGGGCTTCGTCGAGATTTTCGCCGGTGGCCAGCGCCACGCCCATGCGACGCTTGAGGAAACTCTCGGGCTTGCCGAACAGCCGCAGATCCGCGTTGGGCACGGCCAACGCCGCCGCCACGCCTTCGAACGCGATGCCGGTTTCGTCGAGCCCACCATAAATTACCGCCGACGCCCCCGGCGCCCGCAGCGACGTATCCACCGGCAAACCGAGGATCGCGCGCGCGTGCAGTTCGAACTCCGAGAAACGCTGCGAGCACAGCGTGACCAGACCCGTGTCATGCGGACGCGGGCTCACTTCCGAGAACCACACCTCGTCGCCGCGCACGAACAGCTCGACGCCGAACAGGCCGCGGCCGCCGAGCGCCGCCGTCACCTTCTCCGCGACTTCGCGCGAACGTTGGAGCGCGAGCAGGCTCATCGGTTGCGGCTGCCACGATTCGACGTAGTCGCCCGCCACTTGCACGTGGCCGATCGGATCGCAGAAATACGTGCTGACCGCGCCGCTTGCCGGATCGATGGCGCGCACGGTCAATTGCGTGATTTCGTACTCGAAGTCGATAAAGCCTTCGACGATCACGCGGCCATGATTCACGCGGCCGCCGGCCATGGCGTATTGCCACGCGGGTTCGACGTCGGCGTCGCTCTTCAGCACCGACTGGCCCTTGCCCGACGACGACATGACCGGCTTCACCACGCACGGATAGCCGACCTTGGCGATGCCGGCGCGCAGTTCGTCGAGCGAATCGGCGAACGCGTACGGCGAAGTCGGCAAGCCGAGCTCTTCGGCGGCCAGACGGCGGATGCCTTCGCGGTTCATGGTGAGCTGCGTGGCGCGCGCGGTCGGGATCACTTCGGCGAGACCGTCGGTTTCGATCGCGGCAAGAGCCTCCGTCGCGATGGCTTCGATCTCGGGGACGATCAGATGCGGGCGCTCCTGCTCGACCAGCGCGCGCAACGCGGCGCGGTCGGTCATGTCGATCACGTGGGCGCGATGTGCGACCTGGTGACCCGGTGCGTTCGGGTAACGGTCGACGGCGATCACTTCGACGCCCAGCCGTTGCAGCGCGATGATCACTTCCTTGCCGAGCTCGCCGGCGCCGAGCAGCATGACGCGCGTAGCGGATTCAGAAAGGGGCGTGCCGATCCGTTGGCCGATCTGCATGGGGTCTCCAGATAAAAGTCGGATGAGGGTGGGATTGGATAGAACACGATGTTAACATGCTGGCCCCTCGCCGCGCCTTGCTCGCAGCGGCCGCATTCTCATCTGCGCGTGGGGCGCGCAGGCGCGCCGCGGACCGATCCGCCGGCGGCCCGATTAAGCGCTTGGCACGCCGTTGCGCTCGCGTGCGGCGAGCTTAGTGCGTTACCCTTACGCCTTCGCCAGTTTGAAGAGGAACGACGCCATGCTCCAAAGCTCCTCCGCGCGACGTATTGCGCGCTTTACCTCACCTTTCGTCTCGTATTTCGCTCCGCGTTTTGTTCCGCGCTTTGTTCCGCGTTTTGCTCGTCATGCGCGCACGGTTTTGGCCGGGCTGGGCGTCGCCGCGCTGTTGAGCGCCTGCGCGATCCCGAAACATCCCGATTCGGAAGCCGCGGCGCCCGATCCGTTCAATCCCGCCGCCACGCAATTGCTCGACGACACGAGCTGGGTGCTGAGCGGCTGGAAGCAGGCCGACGGCAGCGCGCGCGCGATTCCGTCCGCCGATCAGGGCGCGCCGATCACGCTCACGCTCTCCACCGACAAAGGCCAGCGGCACGCGAGCGGCTTTTCCGGTTGCAACCGCTACATGGGTTCGTATGGGCTGAAAGACGGCAAGCTGAGCTTCGGCACGCTGGGCGGCACGCGCATGGCGTGCATGACGCCGGGTGGGCAGCTCGAAGGCGCGTATCTGAACGCGCTGACGCATATCGACCGTACCGGCGTGCAAATGCGCGCACCGCAGCAGATGCAACTGGTGCTCGATAACGGCGATACGCTGACGTTCGACCGCAGCGCAAAATGATCGGCGCGC